>MWBZ01000317.1 GCA_002069765.1 bacterium ADurb.Bin243 | reverse complement strand
ACTCAAAAATTCGTTCAGAGTCATTTTTTGAACCTCCATAGTATTTTTGCCCGCGTTTGGTGCGGGGTTGTGCGCGT
This sequence comes from bacterium ADurb.Bin243, assembly GCA_002069765.1. Classification (GTDB taxonomy): domain Bacteria; phylum Muiribacteriota; class UBA9980; order UBA9980; family UBA9980; genus UBA9980. The sequence continues at coordinate 941 of MWBZ01000317.1, read as the reverse complement.
TGCTGGTTTCGATTTTTATGAGTGCTGCTATCTGCTGCACGTCATCGCGTTTCGCAGAAAGTTTCGCGGCCATCTCGTTGAATTTTACTTTCGCCTGGGCGAGCGCGGCCGGCTTGTCGGTATCGGCATCGGACGATTTTATGATTTCATCGACGAATCCGGCCTCTTTTATTTCGTCGCCAAATAACCACGTCTCGTCGTCCATCATGTCGCGGATTTCGTCGAGTGCTGTTCCGGTTTTCGCGGTGTACGCCTTGCCGACTATCTGCGTCACGCCATCGAGGATTTCGGCCATTTTTCGCATATCGCGGTAGTCGCCGCTCGCTCCGCCCATTGCGTTGTGGATCATGAATACGGCGTTGTCCTCGGCGGCCACAAGGTCGAACGCGGGATTGACGGCGAGATAGGTGGCCATCGACGCGGCGACGCCTTTGATCGTGGCGACGATCTGAGCGCCGGGATGCTCGCGTTTGTAATCGCGGAACAGGTTAAATATGGCGAGGCCGGTGGACACGTATCCGCCGGGGCTCGCAATCTGAATATCCAGATCGTCACCGGCCGCGGCGTCGAGTTCGGCCCGGACTCCCTGAGTCGTGACCTCCCATCCGATTTCACCGTTTATGATTATTTTTTTCATAGTTTTTTTTAAACAAAAAAAGACCACACCTCTTGTTAGAGATGCGGTCTTATAGGGCATTCCTCGGCATCGCCGGGCGCTACAGCCTCCGCTAAAAATTATGCGCGATGATTACTTTTTTCTGTATTCCTCCACTGATATAATTCCACCCTGGTTGACCGATATTATAATCACGGTTTTTCCGGTGAACTTAATTTCCTTGAATCGCGAAATTATTTCTAAAATCTTATCCATTTATGCCGCTACTATGGGACATAATATGTATTTGTCAAGCATTATTTTTTGACCTCAGATTTTATCCACT
>MWBZ01000316.1 GCA_002069765.1 bacterium ADurb.Bin243 | reverse complement strand
TTTGACGTTAGTTGAAATTAAATTAACGTCGGCCGTTTTATCGGGATTTTTATCGAAAGTAACGCTTAAGGGATAAATGTATGAATTATAGGGGTTCGCGCCCTGCGGGCTGAAAACGGCAATTTCTTTATCGGACGAGCTTGTAGCCGCAGAAAGGTCGGCGTTGATGGAGACTATATAAAATTTATCGAATATATTCGAGTCGATGAGTTCGGGTGATATCAGTTCGCAGTACGTCGAATTTTTGATGATTATATTTTTCGAAGCGGCCCTGCTTGCGCTAAGCGCGCTTCTGAGCCGGGCGTATATTTTAACTGCCGCGTCCTGCGATAATTTAACGGAAACGTTCACTCCTGGTTCTATATTGAATTTAAACGCCGCCGCTTCGAGCGGTTTAAGCCTCATGGTAAAGGGCAGGGACATTTGAGGCGCTTTTTCAATGATATTATCGTATGAGCGGGCCATTAAGGCGTCCAGGTATTCGCGAAAATCACCGCTTTTAAGATTTGATCGCGCGAAATCTTCAAAGGTTCTAGAGCTTGCGGTTTCGTTTAACATTTCGGCTATTTTTCCGGAGCCGTATTTATTAGAAAGCAGCCATAAAAAATACCATCGTTCGCCCGCGCCGCCTTTTCTGGTAAAAAGCCCGTTAGAATCGCTGATAAGAGAGTTCAACGTTTTAGAATTATAAATTTCGTCCATTGAAAACGGGTTTGAAAGAGTTGACGCGCAAAACCATGCGGCCGCGGCTTCATTAAACCATTCCCATCCGGTTTTTGAAAGTTCGGCCGGGCTTTTTTCCGCTCCGTAGTATTCGTTTATGCAAAGATGAAAATATTCGCGCGAGGCCAGATTATAATTTTTAATCCTGTTCCAGTCGTAAGGGCTCGAGCTCAAAAAGATATCGTATTTGCGGGCGAAATTTCCAGCCCTGCGCGGCAACCCTATAATTTCATTTAACGGGTTTCCGGCGGCGTTTACAAACCTCATTATATAAACGTCTATATTGTTAGCGGCGGTA
>MWBZ01000315.1 GCA_002069765.1 bacterium ADurb.Bin243 | reverse complement strand
CCCGCCGATCGTGCGCGAGCTCAAGAGCCTGTGGCAGGCCACCGACATGGTGTAAATGGCCGGCTGCGCGTTTATGGTTTGAGTCAGAACGTCGTTTGGCGCTTCGAAACACATTTTTGCCAGATCGTAACCCAGCACCGACTGCGCTTCGTTAAAAACTTCGCGCACTTCGTTATACGCCGCGAAAAGTTCGGCGCACATGCCGCTATATTGAGAACCCTGCCCGGGAAAAACAAAAGCGATTTTATTACTCATATTGAAAGCTAAAACTCCCTTCGCGATTTTCAAGCATAATTATAACAGGAATCAATGTTTCAGGCGGATATTACCGCGATCCGGTATAACAAAAAGCAAGACAAATAAAATGCTAAAAAAGCTTTGAAATGTCTTGCTCGATGGTTTCGTTGATTTTTTCAGCAACGAACTTTCTGGCTACGCCTATGGCGTTTTTAATAGCTTTGGCTTTCGACGAACCGTGTGAAATTATGCACGTGCCAAGCACGCCCAGCAGAGGCGCTCCGCCGTATTCAGCATAGTCGAGCCGTTTCTGCATGTCGCCTATCACCTTTAATATTCCGGCGGAATTAGCGTCGCCGGCCGTGGATTTTGCCGCTCCCGCCATCATGTCGCCTATAATTTTTTTAGCGGTAGACATGATCATCTCGCATGAAGACTCGATGCTTTTAAGCATTATATTGCCGCTGAAACCGTCACACACGATGACGTCGCAAACGTTTTTAAAAACGCTCGAGCCTTCTACGTTTCCGATGAAATTTAACTTCGAGTTCTTTAACAGCGGGAAGGTTTCAAGGGTAAGTTTGTTGCCCTTGCGGTCTTCGGTGCCATTGGAAAGAAGCCCGATGCGAGGATTTTTGCGCCCGAATATGCGCTCGCTGTAAATAGCGCCCATGATAGCGAACTGGTGAAGATTGATAGGCTTGCAATCGGCGGTGGCGCCGGCGTCTATTAATATCACTTCGCCGTGAGGCGTGGGGATGGGCCTGGGGATAGCCGGACGGTCTA
>MWBZ01000314.1 GCA_002069765.1 bacterium ADurb.Bin243 | reverse complement strand
TGATTTTTTTGCCGCCAATGTTGAAAATTGCGATTATGTGGTTAAAATCGCGTTTTTTGATTATATAGGCGAAACGGTTGAAACAACGGCCAAAGAATATCTAATTAATAGTTTTTATAAAGAAAACAATCCGAGAATAAGATCTAAAATAGTTAAAACAGTTTCTAATCTTCTAAAATTATCCGATAGCTTCCATGTAGAAAAAGAAACGATTTTCGACTTTTTAAGCGATGCCGACGCCCGCGTAAGGGCGAACGCTTGTTCGATTAAAGCTGATTTTGGAAACATTATTATAAAAGCTGAATATAAAAAACTGTTGTCCGATTCTTCAAGCCGCGTTGTAGCCGACGCCGCTATCGTGCTTTATAACTCCGGCGATCAAAGCGTAGCTGATTATATCGAGGAAAAGCTCGAACGGGCTTCCGGCGACGGCGAAAAATCTTCGCTGCTTTACGCTATGGGCAAAATAAAAAGTGAAAATGCATATCCTGTAATAAAAAAATATTTACGCGACGCAAACCATGACGTTAGAAGAAACGCCATTACAAGTTCCGGCGCGTTGAAATTGAAAGAGGCCATTACGGATCTTCTGGATTTATATTTTATAGAGCAGAAAGAATGCCGCGAAAATTTATCGAAAATATTGGGCGCGCTCAAGGCTATCGATGAGTTCGATTCTACTATGGCGATTCTCGATATGCTCAACGGATCCGCGGAAGACTGTTTCAAGCGCGCAACGCTTGTTAAAGTGCTCGCGCATTTCGCTTCGAGCGATATGGCCCACTATATAGTTTCCTATCTTGACGATACCGACGAACGCGTACGGGCGAACGCCGTTGAGGCGATATGCTTTTTAAAGGAACGCGAGGCGGTCGGTTCCGATTTCGTCGTTAAAAACCTGCTAGTGAGCATGTGCGATACGAACTCTCGCGTGGTGGCCAATTCCGTAAGGGCTTTATACGCGGCGGGAGTGGTAAGCGTAATTTCCGTTTTGCGGGAGATGCTTTTATCCAACACCGAAAGCGTC
>MWBZ01000313.1 GCA_002069765.1 bacterium ADurb.Bin243 | reverse complement strand
CGGGTCAAGGGTATAATCGTTATAAGAAATCGTTTCGAGGGCATTTCCGTTCAGTTCCATTTTAACTTCCACTTCAGCCGAATCGGGCCTGTTTTTATCGAATTCAAAAAATGCGGGATAGATCGAAGAATTGTTCATTTCATAATTTATAGTAATGGTATCGGAAGCTATCATGGCCGTTTTTTCGTTTTCTTCGACGATTGCCGCAACTTTCAACTGAACGGTTTTTTTTATTTTGAAAGGCGCGGAATAAATATTTCCGTTAGTCATAGAAGGTTCCAAGCCGTCGACGGTGTAAATTATTTTAGTGACTTCTTCGCCGGCTTTTAAAGTAACAGCCTGTTCGGTTTTATATATTCCGCCTTCGGGTGAAACGATCGGCGGCAGGGGTTTTACTCTTACGCTTAACGGAGGTGAAGATTTTATATAATTATGATTATCCGAATTTTTGACTTTAAGCACCAGTTTATATACTCCGCCTTTTTTATAGGTATGGCCGGTTTTCGAGACGCCGCTCCAGTATCGGAATAACTGACGGTCAGGTAATTATAAACCGGTTCGAACCCTTCTAGCGTGTAGCCGTATTGGAGCTGTTCAAAATCTTCGTTTACGGGCCGGTAGATATTTTCAAGAATGGTTCCGCCGCCCTGGCTAACTTTCCAGGCGATTCCGGAATCCGGATATTTTACGGAGCCGTCTTCGTATTTTACGGTTATTTTAATCAGGTTAAGATCGTATTGCGAAGCGTGCGCAAGAATTAAAAGGCCGGGTTCCAGCGATAAAGAGACAGGCCTTACCGGCGGTTTATAGGGCGTAGTGTCTATTATGGTCAGGGCTAAAGCCGCCGTTTTTCCGTCCTTGAAAGTAAAGGCCAGGTTATAAATTCCGGTTTTAAGCGCGCATAAATATTCTTTTTTTATGTAAAGCGCGGTTTCGAAAGCGGCGTAGTCTTTTACGGCGGAAAGAACGTAGGCGCCGTTGGAAATAGACGCCAGCGCATCGAATTTGACGTTTAAATTAACGTCGGCCGTTTTA
>MWBZ01000312.1 GCA_002069765.1 bacterium ADurb.Bin243 | reverse complement strand
TTGGTGTAAATAAAGCCTGAACCCAGTATATTATTGGTGACCGAGCCGAAAAATTCATATGCGGCGCCGTCGTTATTTGATTCCAGCGCGAAGCGTTCGCATATTTTTTCTTCAGGCAGCCCCAATACCATTTTAACGCCCAGCACGAAATTCTTAGGTTTGAAGTCTGAACGGAGCCCGGCCTTTTTAGCCAGAAGCGAGTTTACGCCGTCGGCTAAAACCACGCAATTGCAAAGGATGTCTCCGTCATCGCGGCGGGTTTTAACGCCTATTATCTTTTTATTATCGTCGTAGATAAAGTCGTCCACTACCGTTTCGCTGAGGATCATGGCCCCGGCGTCTTCGGCCTGGGATGCGAACCACTGGTCGAACCTGGCGCGCAGGACCGTAAAATTATTGTTATGCGGCGGGCGGGTGAATTCGCTGAATCCGGTTTCGACGCCCAGCGCGTCTTTTTCGCTTAACGCCAGGAACTTTCTTTTAGTGACTGGCCTTTCTACCGGCGCTTTTTCACGGAAATCCGGAATGATTTTAGCGAGAGCGTTAGTGAATAAAATGCCGCCCATAACGTTTTTTGCGCCCGGATATTCGCCGCGCTCGAAAACGATAGTTTCTACGCCGGCTTTGGCTAATGTATAAGCGCAGGCGATTCCCGCGGGGCCGCCGCCGACTACTACAACGTCAACTTTTTCTGCCATTTATTACCTCTCTTTAACCGTTTATAAGTTTTTTAAGCTCGGAAGCCAGCTCCGGGACCACCTGAAAAAGGTCTCCGACTATGCCGTAATCGGCTATTTTAAATATATTGGCCTCGGGGTCTTTATTTATGGCGATTATGCATTTTGCGGTCTGCATGCCGACGGTATGCTGTATGGCGCCGGAAATACCGCAAGCTATATAAATTTTGGGATTGACAATTTTACCCGTCTGGCCCACCTGGTCGTGATGTTCGCGCCAGCCGGCGTCTACCGCCGCGCGCGACGCGCCTACGACGCCGTTTATGGCGGCAGCCAGATCTTCTAAAACTTTGAAATTTGCTAGATTTAGTA
>MWBZ01000311.1 GCA_002069765.1 bacterium ADurb.Bin243 | reverse complement strand
CGAATGAAACGTTTACTTCCGGCGGGGAGCTGAGTTCCGATTTGGACTTGACCGTTATCAATACGTGGTTGGAAGAGCCCGGAACGAAAAACGAGCCGATGAAAAAGTTGCCGGTTTGCGACGGCTGCATCTTGACTACGTTGATCGGAGCGGAAACCGTTTCCAGCGGGCTTACCGCAGTGAGTTTTTTTACGGTGAGCGTAGTGGAAGGGCTTACCGTAAGAAATAAAATTCCTTCGTTGAACACCTTGCGCCCGTTGTCGCTGATGCTGAAAATATAAGGGCTTTCCATGGAACCGTAAGGAAGTATGGCGCTTTTATCGGTGGAGGCAAGATATATCGCGTCGGAACAGTCGTATTTTAAATTGCCGTACGAGTCGTAAACCGCGAGTTCGATCTGTTTTATAGGCTGCGCTTGAGTGACTTCTACGGGAATGTTGCGCAGTTCGTAGCGCACGGCGGGGCCTGGCGTGGCGTAGGCCGTGAAATTCACGGGCGAACCGTTCAGGCCGAACGATTCCGCCCTGAAAACATAAAGCCCTGTTCTGGTGCCTAAAGTTATGCTGGTAGTGGCCGAGCCGTTTTCGTCGGTGTAAACCGAGGACTTTTCAACGGCCATTTGCTGGGCGCCTTCGGGGAAACTAACCATTGAAAAATCTATGGCGGCGGAGCTGACCGGGTTGTTGTAAGCGTCGACGACCGATACGTTTAAAAGCGTAAGCGATTTTTCGGCCACCCTCGAATAAATATCGGCGCCGTTAAGGCTTATCATCTGCGAGGCGGGGCCCGGGTTGAAAGTTACGGCCGGCCTGGAGGTAAGCGCGTAACGCGTCTGGTCGGAAACCACTTCGGCCTCTATCTGGAACAGGGCGGCTTTAGTGGTTTTTAAGCTGAAGTTGTAGGAGCCGTCTCCGGGATTGTAAAGCGGTGACTGCGCGGCGATATCGACGGCTTCATACGCGCCTTTTTTTATATTTTTGGCCTTGAAGGCGAAAGATTGAAAGCTGAGGCCGCTTATAGGCGAATTGGCGGTGTCGCGGACGAAGATCTTCATTTTAATTT
>MWBZ01000310.1 GCA_002069765.1 bacterium ADurb.Bin243 | reverse complement strand
CCTCGCACAACAACGTAATGAAGCTTCGGGGCGACGAATATCTAAATAAAATATACGATTTCGTCAATAAATAAACGAAAGAGGTAGCTTTTAATGGACGGCATAAAAGCCGATGTTCAAATAGACTGCTGCGGGCTTTACTGTCCGATGCCCGTAATAAACGCCCAGAGCGGGCTTGAAAAGATGACGGGCGGGCAGGTAATAGAAATTACGGCCACCGACGACGGCGTTGCCGATGATTTTCCCATGTTTTGCAAATCGCGCAAATTAAAGCTTCTTAAACTCGAAAAGCGCGACGGAGTATATACGATCTTAATTCAAAAACCGTGCGAAGCCAGGTAGCCTTATAATTTCAGGGCCGGTGGTTTTGCTACCATTTATAATCCAGATAGCCGTTGACGCTTTGATACCAGTAGCCCGAAGTTTCAACGCCGCTTGAACCGTCAAGGCCTGAATTCGTTTTTAGATATAAGATCCTCGCGGCTAAATTCCATTTTAGCTTGTACTGCGCTTCTATCTGGTACTTATGGTAATTTTTCCAGCTTCTGCCAAGCTCCTTCGACTTTCCGTACTCTTCGTTGAATATAAGATCGAGCGTTTTCGGCGCGTTCGAATAAGCCAGAATATATTGCGCGGCGCAGCTGTCATAACGCTCAGGCGAATAATATCCGCTGTACTTTTTCTGAGCGAACCTTACGTTTTTATAAAGCGGCCCGGCGGTGAGCTTGAACCGGCTGGTATAAAATATCCTGTTGAGTTTCAGGCTCAAACTTTTTTTTGTATTCGAATCCGAAAAGCTGTCCAGCCCGGCGGAAAATAAAATATCGTATTTATCGTCGATAGTCCTTTTCAACTCGAAGTTTGGGCCGAAAGAAGATATCCTGTTTCTGAACGCAACGGGGTTTTCAAACAATAAGCTCCTGTCGAAATATAAAGACATGCTCAGATGCTTTATTTTATTATAAGTTACACCCAGAACATATCCCGTGTTGCCGCCGGCATTTCCAGCGGGGCCGCGCAGATCGTAAAAAGTCGCGCCGCCGAAGATTCTGTATAGAGGCGAAACCTGAGTTTTAAACTTGAGCCCGGTAGTTTCGGC
>MWBZ01000309.1 GCA_002069765.1 bacterium ADurb.Bin243 | reverse complement strand
GAGGCTCGGCCACTCTTTCTCCCGACCAGAACGGAGTTTTGACAGCGAGCGGACTTGTTTCGGCTACAACGTATAACGTTTACATTATAGTTGAAGATGCAGCTTCGAATATCAAAACGATGAATAAACTTGAAATTACCACCGATTAATTTTAAGCTGCTTGTGATCGGTCCCTGCTGCGGGCTGAAAAACAATTTAAACAATGGTTTTTAACCTTAAAGTTCTTTTATAGGCTGATTAACCCTAAAGCCTGCTACAAAACCATAATATTAATTTACCATCAAGCCATTATTGCTGCGCAGACGCGCGCGTGCGCGCGTCTGCAAAAAAAAGAAAGTGAAAAAGAAGGCGGAGCTAAAAAGAAATTTGAGGCAGTAGCCAAAAAGGGCATAACTGAATTGAATTAAAGCGCCGACATAAAAGCCGGCGCTTCACAAGCATAAAGCGTCAGGCAAATCAGGGGTTGGAAGGGATTTTAAGGGAAGGGAGGGGCCATTGGCCCATCGCCTTCCCTTATCAAAAAAATTTTATTATCTACTTTTATATCTAGATTTTACTACATTTTACTATTTACTATCTGTTTTTTACTAATTACTCGGCGGCTTCGTTCAGACGCGCTTCCAGAGTATCGAAAGGTTCTTCGCGGTTGACGATTGCGACGCTCGATTCATCGAGGCGGGTTACTGTATATGAATCGTCGAGGGCGGAGCCGGCGGAGACTATATTAACGCGGCCGTTAAATTCGACGAAGGCTTTGATGCCTTTTTTAGAGTCGAAATAGTAGCCGGTATAAACTAGAGCTTGAGAATTTTTCCGGCCGAGCGAGGGTTTGGCTGGGACGGGTTTAAGAGATATTTCGCCGGTCGCCGGAGCGGATTTGGCAGAGACGTCCTGCGGTGAATTTTTTTTAACGACAGCGGTTTTATCGGAAGCGGATTTAAAGCAATCGGCCGAAAAAATATCAACGGGGAGTGATTTACCGACGGGAGCCGCTTCTGAGGCCGAAAGAATTTTACTGAATTCGGAAACCGACGTTCTTTCGCCGGTTCTGATACTTTTAAGCGAAACGAAGGAATAAAGCGAATATTTGATTTCGGCTGCTATATCGCCGGA
>MWBZ01000308.1 GCA_002069765.1 bacterium ADurb.Bin243 | reverse complement strand
AAAACAGAACAGCCGGTCTATCGCGAGTGATCTTAGCGGCGGCGTCATGGCAGCCGGCGGCTGCGTCGTATTCTCCGAGTTCATAATGGCAGAAGCCTTTTTTTATCCATGCTGCAGTGTCGTCTCCATTATAGTTAAGAACGGCTTCGAAACGGCTGATCGCGTCGTTAAGGTTTCCAGTTTTGTGATGGCAGCAAGCTGCGCCAAAGGCGCACTCGTTAAAAAAAACGGCATTAATCGAGGCCGAATCGGAATTTTTAGAGTGAGCGGCGCAATAGAGCACGGAAGCCTTTTCGAAGTTATCACATGCCTCGTGGTGGCGCGCCGCCCGGTAAAGCGAGTAAGCCTGCATTTTTAGCGCGTGAAACGAGGCCGGGTTTATCGCCAGAGCGCGGTCGTAAACTATTATAGCCTCGTCGAAGCGGCTTAGATTGTCGAGGGTAGCCGCGTGAAAGATGAAGCCGTCCTCGCTGCGGGGGTTTGTGTCGCAGTGTTTTTTAAAGGCGAGTTCCGCTTTTTCGAAATCGCCGGCTTCGAACGACGATCTTCCTTTTTCGAAATCGCCGCTATCGATATCCGGTTTTCGAAGAAAGGTAACGTTTGCCAGATAAGCGTTTTCGTCGTATAAAAAATTGCGGTAGGATTCTTTGGGCCTGCCGGATAGGTTTTCTATCGCCGATAAAATGGCGTTCGTAAAACCGCCGCTTGAATATTCAGGCATGGTGGCGATTTCCTGAAGAGGCGTTACGCCCGATTTCACGGAGTAAAAAGCTCGCAGCAGAGCGACGGCGTCGTCGAGCTTTTTTAATTCGAACAACTTCACGCCGCCATCTCCGAAAAATGTTATACCGTCGCTGAAAAATTTCTTTGAAAAATATCCGACAAGGCCGCCCCGGTAAAAATCCGACCGGTCGGGTTGTGTATATTCAGCATATTTGATATTGTTGAGGTAAAACTGTTGGCTTGAAAAGAAATTGCCTGCAATGATCCGCTTATTGGTGAGCGTCACTTTTCTGAAGTTTTTGCTGCCCGCTTCAATGACAATCTTTTCTTCGGCGACATTTGAAATAGAAAGAGCCTTCGGCCTCACCTTTATGTGAGGCGCGAAGGGCTCTAAT
>MWBZ01000307.1 GCA_002069765.1 bacterium ADurb.Bin243 | reverse complement strand
CCTCGCACAACAACGTAATGAAGCTTCGGGGCGACGAATATCTAAATAAAATATACGATTTCGTCAATAAATAAATTGAAAGAGGAACTTTTAATGGACGGCGCAAGAGCCGACGTAACGATAGACTGCTGCGGGCTTTACTGCCCGATGCCGGTTATAAACGCCCAGAGCGCCCTCGAAAAGATGACCGGCGGTCAAACGCTTGAAATAACGGCCACCGACGACGGCGTCGCCGATGATTTTCCCATGTTTTGCAAATCGCGCAAATTAAAGCTTCTTAAACTCGAAAAGCATGACGGAGTCTATACGATCTTAATTCAAAAACCGTGCGAAGCCAGGTAGCCATATAATAAAGTTGAGAGTGAAGAGTTGAGAACTAAGGGACTTTTTGAAATTTTAAGAGGCATTTATGTATTTTATATATAAAGCTCGCAGGGCGAGCCCCAGCCTTAACTATTCACTATCCACTCTACACTATTCACTGATTACTTACCTAATCCCTAATGAAAAAAACTTAATTTTTCAGGGCCTCGTATTTTGCTACCATTTATAATCCAGATAGCCGTTGACGCTTTGATACCAGTAGCCCGAAGTTTCAACGCCGCTTGAACCGTCAAGGCCTGAATTCGTTTTTAGATATAAGATCCTCGCGGCTAAATTCCCTTTTAGCTTGTACTGAGCTTCAATCTGGTACTTGCGGTAATTTTTCCAGCTTCTGGAAAAATCTTTAGACTTTCCATACTCTTCGTTGAATATAAGATCGAGCGTCTTCGGCGCGTTCGAATAAGCCAGAAAATATTGCACGGCGCAGCTGTCATAACGCTCGGGCGAATAATATCCGTTGTACTTTTTCTGCGCGAACCTTACTGTTTTATAAAGCGGCCCGGCGGTGAGCTTGAACCGGCCGGTAGAAAATATCCTGTTGAGCTTCAGGCTCAAATTTTTTCTGGTATTCGAATCCGAAAAGCTGTCCAGCCCGGCGGAAAATAAAATTTCGTATTTATCGTCTATAGTTCTTTTTAAATCAAAGTTAGGTCCGAACGAAGATATCCTGTTTCTGAACGCGACGGGGTTTTCAAACAATAAGCTCCTGTCGAAATATAAAGACATGCTCAGATGCTTAA
>MWBZ01000306.1 GCA_002069765.1 bacterium ADurb.Bin243 | reverse complement strand
ACGAGGCGGGGACCTCCGATTCTTCGAGATTCCCCGTGCTTGGAAACATTCCGCTGCTCAAGACTTTCTTTTCAAGTAAAAAGAACGACGAAAGGACCCAGCAGCTGATTATTCTGGTCAAGCCTTCGATCATACCGGAACAGGAAAGTTAGCTTCAGGCTCAAAAGCCGGTCCGGTTGAAAAATAAAAAAAGCCCGCTTCAAACGGGCGTAAATATGAAAAACCGCCGTAACCCGGCGGTTTTTTTATTTTTTAACACTGAGCGATAAGCTTTAATGATTGTCCCGCTATTTAATTAAGTTAAATTAAATCGCTAATCTTCAATGTCGTCGCCGCCGTCGAGCGCGGCCTGCTTTTCGTTTAAAACGTTTTTCAGATCTTCCCAGCCGGGATATACTTTTATTGCCATGTCGTATATTTCACGGGCCGACTTTTCGTTGCCGGCGGCCCTGAAGGCCCTTATGAGCGTTATATACATATTGCCGAGCCTTTTATCCACGGTTAATGCCTGGTTTAAAAGGCGGAACATTTCGGAAGTGTTCTGCTTTTCGTATTGGGCGTAAAAAGCGTCTTCTATGGGCTGCAGCTTCACGAAAGCTTTATAAAGCTCGCCGGCGATACGGTTCAGTATGGATTCTTCGTCTTTATCGATTTTTTGATTGTATTTGTCGTAATCCATCGAAAGCTTGTCGTCTAATTTGTACAACTCAAAAAAATCGCCGTGGATTGAGCATCTGGCTATTACTTCGTTGTTCTGAGAATCGTTGTTTTTATCGATTGTGATGCTTATCGTTCCGTTTGAAGGGCAGCTAACCGGTTCGTTCAATAATTTTTTGCTTTTCAATAGTTCGAAATCTACTTTAGAAGGCAGCTGCATATTTTCATATAAAACCTGCAGAAGGCTCGCCGTTTTATATACCGCCCTCGTATTTAAATAACATTTGCGGCGGTTTTCGTTCATTTTAATATAGCGCTTTTCTGATATCGAATTGATTTTAAGTTCGCCGTCGGTATTTTTTATGAGATTGAATTCCTGCCTGACGGTTTCGTCCCCGCCTTCGTAAACGCAGGCCGCTTCGCCGTAATTATTGACGCTTATGGAGCGTTTATAATTTTTGATTATGTAT
>MWBZ01000305.1 GCA_002069765.1 bacterium ADurb.Bin243 | reverse complement strand
GCACCAGAATATCGATATCGCCGCCTTTTTTGGAGTCGTCCGTCCTCGAGCCGAATAAATAGACCAGAGCGTCCGGGTCGAAAACGCGTATCGATTCTTTAATCGATTTGACTTCAAATTCACTTAACCGCATAATTCACCATTACTCCGCCGTCCTGTGCTTCATCATAACTTTCTTGCCCTCGAACGCCAGCGCTATTTCGATGATTTTATTGACGCCCGCCGCCTTCAATTCGGTTTTGTATTCTTTCGCCTCGATCTGCTTTAACGCTTCGTCACAGGCGGTTTCGAGCGTTTTATTTTCGCCGGGATCGATTTTTTTAAACTCGAATATTATGCCATGACTGCTTTTGGATTTAGGGGCCAGCGTTACGTCGTAACGGCCGTAACCGCTTTCGCGGTTAGATTTTACATCGTAGCTGCCGGATAATCCGAGCATTATTCCCAGAACGAAAGCGTGATAAACTTTTTCGGGTTCGTTGCCGGAAACGTCGAAATAACTCATCGACGCCAGAACGAATTTTTTGAATATCTTCTCGAAGGTTTCTATATCAGCCGTGATAAGAGATTTTAACATTAAATCAAATTCATTTTTTTGAATATAATTTTCGAACCAGCCGGTGATCGTGCTTTTATAAATTATTTCGACTTCTTTATTCGGAACGGCGAGTTCGCAGAACGTAAGGCCTTCTATTATTCGCGTTTTAATCACTTTCAGGTAGCCGCACATTAAAAAGAAGCTCCACAGGGATTTTTCGTTCCGGCCCACTTCGGAATAAACTATATTTTCATCGATTTCCTTTTCGATCGTTTCGCCTTTTATAAGTTTTTCAATCTCCATTTTGACGTCGGAGCCGGATTGCGATATCAAGTCTTTTATCACCGAATTATCGCTGGTATTCATCCAATAAGGGCGGGCGCCGGTATCGGGATTGTCGAAATAGTTAATTATAGACCAGGGATTATAAATAACAGTTTTCCCGAATATATAGCCGTTATACCAGTTTTTTAATTCGACGCTTCGATTATTTTCGCCGCATATTTCCGATTCAGTCTTAAATGCCTCCGCCATGGCTTCGACTTCTTCTTCGGTGAAGCCGAAGTATTCCGCGTACCGCTCGTCGAGTAAAGTCGATACC
>MWBZ01000304.1 GCA_002069765.1 bacterium ADurb.Bin243 | reverse complement strand
TTATCGGGTTTCATTGTAATTCATTTTTACTCCGCCGCCGCACTTTTAAATCGGTCAATCCTCTTTAAACACGTCATCGAGCTTAATTTTCAAATCCTTAAAAATCCCGGCCTTCAGCACATCGCCGGCAAAGTAAGTTTCGGGTCTTTTATATTTTTTGCTCTTATTATCAAACTTAAAAACCATTATGTTTTTGCCGTCAGGGTTTACTATCCAGTATTCCTTCACGCGGTGGCGTTCATAGAGGTCGAGCTTGACCGTCATATCTTTTTTCGATGTGTGCTCGGATAATATTTCTACGATCAGGTCGGGCGCGCCGCGCATGCCTCGCCGGTCGAGTTTTGATTTATCGCAGACAACGAGAATATCGGGCTGAACGACGGTGGGGACGTCATCGTCGGCTTCGTCGCCTTCGGGCAGGCGGACGTCGAAAGGGGCGCCATAGACCTTGCATTCTTTACCTTTAAGATAGTTGGCAAACTCGCTCAAAAGTTTTACGAATATTTCCTGATGCACGCGCAACGGTGCTGGCGTCATATCATAAGCGATGCCATCGATAAGTTCCCAGCGCTTATCGTCGTCCCATTTATAGTAATCGCCGTAAGTGAATTCGTATTTGGGTTTTTTTAAAGGCAGTCCTGCCATTTGTCCTCCATCGATCGGAAATCAATTTTATTTTTTCTAAATTTTTTCTATTCTTCCTCGAAAACGTCGTAAAGCTTGACGTTCAAGCCTTTTATCGCGCCGGCTTTAACTCTGGCTTTTTGCAGATAGATGTCGGGGCGGCCGTATTTTTTTGTCTGCCGGTCCAGTTTATAAACCATTAAATATTTTTCGGACGGATGGACTATCCAGTATTCTCTAACTCCGTGGCGTTCATAAAGTTCGAATTTAATCTTTATGTCTTTACTTGCCGTAGCGGGCGATAAAATCTCGACGATAAGATCGGGCGCGCCTACGCAGCCGTTCTCTTTGATTTTGTTTTTATCGCATATCACCGAAATGTCGGGTTGGACGACGTTTTGAGATTCGAGCTCGCTTTCGCCGGTTTCCGGTAGAATTACGTCGAAGGGCGCGCCAAAAACTTCACATTTTTTGTCTTTGAGAAAATTTTCAAATACAGTCAGAAGGCGGCGCGAAACTCTT
>MWBZ01000303.1 GCA_002069765.1 bacterium ADurb.Bin243 | reverse complement strand
CGTATGGTAAGGCGCGATGAAAACGCGCCTATGATCAGTAAAAGAGAAATTACAAATAAAACGCTTTCATTCAAATTATATCACCCTTTAAATAAATTATAGAAGTTGGCTAATTATCATTTGCATCAAAGGCTTTTAAGCTACAATTATAACGGCTACGCGGCGGCCGCTGAAACGTCAAGCTGCTTAACATCGCCTATAAAAACCAGAACGTCGTTTTCGAGTATGCGTTCTTCGCCGGACGGGTTTATGATATTGCCGCCCGCCCTTGAAATGCCAACGAGGGTCAGGCCGTATTTTTTGCGCAAATCTATTTCCGCGAGCGTTTTGTTGGCGAAATGATTATGCGCTTCAACCCTGAACGTAGTTATACGGATATCCGGCATTTTAAACTCGATATCGGTAATTTTAGCCGAGTTGTTGGCCGTACGGAGCATTTCATAGCTGCCTTTTCTGATATGCGCTATAAACTCTTCTATTTCATTGCGGGGAATTAGATACTTTTGCATAACGCGGGTGAAGATTTCAATAGAAGTTTCAAATTCTTCAGGAATGACTTCATCCGCGCCGAGTTTTTTGATCTCTTCAACTTCGCTGTAAAAGCGGGTACGGGCTATTATGTAAATATCATGGTTCATTTTACGGCTCAACTCGACTATTCTGCGAATGGCTATTCTATCCGGCACCGCTATAACTATTATTTTTGCGCACTTGACGTTAAGGTGCTCCAGAACGCTTTCATAAGTGGCGTCGCCGTATATGATCGGCTCGCCGTTCTGCTTTTCGCGTCTGACCGTTTCCGGATTCACGTCCGATATAACGTATGGTATCTTAGAGGCTTTGGCGGCCCTGGCGAGGTTCTGTCCGTTAATTCCGTAGCCTATTATTATCAGCTGGTCTTTCATCGAGCAAAATTCTCCTTTATCGTCGTCCTGTGAAGAGCCGGAGGACTCGCCGGGTATGGCCTTTAAGTATTTAAGCTTAACCAGATATTTAAGGGCGATATGAACGCTGTAAATAATTGCGGGAGTGAGTATCATCGTAAGCACGGCGACGCTCAAAAAAATTTGATATGTATGCGAAGTTATGATCTTATTTTCAACGCCCGTTTTCGAAAGAACGAATGAAAATTCGCCGATCTGGCAGAGC
>MWBZ01000302.1 GCA_002069765.1 bacterium ADurb.Bin243 | reverse complement strand
CCTCGGCGATTCATATACCGTTACCCGCCTCGACGAATCGAGCGTCGCAATCGCCAACCGCGAAGAACCTTTTGATACCATGGAAGCGCGTCTGAACGAAGCCGCCGAGTAATTAGTAAAAAACAGATAGTAAATAGTAAAATATAGATATAAAAGTAGATAATAAATTTTTTTTGATAAGGGAAGGCGATGGGCCACGGCCCCTCCCTTCCCTTAAAATCCCTTCCAACCCCAAATTCGCCTGACGCTTTATTATTATGAAGTGCCCGCTTTTCTGCCAGTGCTTTAATTTTGCTATGCTATTTCCGGCGGCTGCCTCAAATTCCTTCACTGCCTTTCGCTCATTTGCAAACGCGCGCATACGCGCGTTTGCGCAGCAATAATGGCTTGACGGTAAGTTAAAATAAAGGTTTATTATTTATGTTTTTTGTAAATCAACTTGACTGGACCGGTTTGGAAATGCAATAAGAGAAATTATGAATAAAGTATTTATTGAAATTTTAGTTAAGATATGCTAAGATAATAAAAAACTTGTTATGATTCGAAACTACTATAACAAATGCTGCTATTGTTATGTATTACGCTCATTCAGAAAACGCCAACGGCGAAAAACATCCGCTGTCGAAGCACTTGTTAGCAACGGCGAATCTCGCTTCGTCATTTTCCGAGCGAGGGATGTTTCATCGGCCGCCACATGCAAGTCGCGCCCCGTGTGGGCGCGTGGATTTAACTTTCTGAATACAAAAAAAGAAGGGGCTTCCAAGCCAACGGTTCGAAGCCCGGCATTCGGCCTTTATTGATCGGGCATTATTCCGGCCCTAAAGATCGACCCGCTTCAATTCGAATCTGGCGATTATATCTTCGGCCTGTTTTAGCCGTTCAAAGTTGTCGGCGTAATTTTCGAGGTCGTGAGTATCCGAGCCTGTCGATACTTCGATGCCGTTTTCCTTCAGTCTGGCGAAAAAAAATCGATCCCGGGAAAATTGCCGTGGTTAAGATAATTATCAAAAGTATCGAACATGTAATTGTTTTTTCTCCCTTCCTTGTTTTTCGATCCGTGGTTGAATTCCCAGAATATATTATGCCTTTTCATCAACGTTATGATATTATCGATCGGCTCGAGCGCTGGGTTCAGCGGCCTTCTCATCGCC
>MWBZ01000301.1 GCA_002069765.1 bacterium ADurb.Bin243 | reverse complement strand
TCCGACGATACCGGCGTTTTTGATTATATCGATTAAATTCATAAAAACAGACCTCGATTAAGATAAAAATTAATTTAAAAACAAAATTACATATTGGCGAACATTTTAATATTTGAAAGTCTTTCTATATCCTGCAGCGGAAGGTTTAAAAATTTATTTACGATTTCGGGATTGAATCTCGCGCCGGAATCGTTTTTAAGAATATCGACGGTTTCGGCGGCTGATATGGCGGGGCGGTTCAACAGCCCGTGTGTCATGATATCGTATGAATCGGCCACGGCGACTATCTGGGCGCCGAGGGGTATTTTATCGCCCGCGAGCCCGTCGGGAAATCCCGTGCCGTTGAATTTTTCGTGATGGTGCAAAATGACCGAAAGCGAGCGGGTCATAGCCTGCATGGGGGCGCATATTTCATAGCCGAGCATGGGATGTTTTTTATAAATTTCGTATTCGGCTTCGGAAAGCGCGTCGGTTTTCTGAAGGATCTCGGTCGGCACCCCTATTTTACCGATATCGTGAAGGTAGGCGCCGAACTCTATTTCTATGACTTCGTCGCGCGTGAGATTAAGCATTTTGGCGCATTCGGTGGCGTACATACCAACGCGCTTGGAGTGGCCTTTTCTGAAAGGGTCTTTAAAATCAGTCGCGAAAGCGAAAGACATGATAACGTTGCGCGAGCTTTCGAGCTGGCTGTCGAGGTGCTTGAATTTGAGCAGGGTTTTAACGCGGGTAAGAAGTTCTCTTTTATTGATGGGCTTGGTAAGAAATTCATCGGCGCCGAGTTCGATTCCGCGGAGCTTGTCGTCGAGCTGATTAAGCGCGGATATAATAATTATAGGCGTTCTTTTAGTGATCTCGTTGCTTTTGACCTCGCGGCAAACGTCGTAACCGTCGACATTCGGCATTAAAACGTCGAGCAGTATGAGATCGGGCCGGTTATCTTTGATATAGTTCAGAGCGTCAGTTCCGTCGGTAAGCGTATCGACGATGTACCCTTCTTTTTCGAGGATCATTTTTAATATTTTAAGGTTGTTTTCGTTATCGTCGACCGCAAGTATTTTATATTTCTGCTCGCTTAGTATTGTATTGATATTCATTTATTGAATTTCTCCGTTATTAAATTTATATTTAATTTTAACAAAAGTCGGCCGCTT
>MWBZ01000300.1 GCA_002069765.1 bacterium ADurb.Bin243 | reverse complement strand
ATTTTTAAAAGAACTTGCCCTAAACGGCGTGCAACTTTTCATAGAACTTACGATTACCGGAATGGGCGCAAAAATTATCGGAACCAACAGATCGGGCGCCTGGAAAATAGAGCCTAACGCCCCGCCCTGCGAAGAAGCGCTTAAATTATTGCCCGAAATTATCGATCTCACCGGCTCCGCGCAAAGAATAAAAATCCGCATAGATCCTCTTATAAAAGTGAAAGATTTCGCCGGCACGCTATATTCGAACGCCCCTTTATTCGACAAAATACTCGCCCAGTGCGCCGCCGAAGGGATTACTAATTTCACCTTTTCTTTTCTTGAACCCGGATTTCACGCTAAAGTAGACAGGCGCTTCAAAGCCATGGGCTGCGAAATAATCGCGTTTTCGGAGCCTGAAAGGCTTATATTCGCCGAACATTTAAAACGACTCGAAAGCGATTATAAAGTAAAAATTTACGCCTGCTGCGTGAACGGTTTTGACGACTCGGCATGCATAGACGGCCGCCTCCTCGACGGGCTGCATCCGCAAAAAGCGCCCTGCGATCTTAGCGAGCTCAGACGCCGCCCGAAATGCGGCTGCGTTAAATCAATCGATCTCGGCGGCTGGCCCGTTAAAAAATGCTTTACCGGCTGCGATTATTGCTACGCTAATCCGCTATATCTTTAATTTAATATTCTCATTATAATGAGCTCCGGTTTTTTCAAAGAGCTTATTCAGGCAGCCGGACAGTTTCGCCACAGTTTTCACATTCATAATAAGACGATGCGCCGTCATTTTTAATTAATATAAGCGCGTTTTCTGGCGCGCCGCATACAGGGCAAAATTTTTCTTCGCCGGCCCTGCCGGAATTATCGACTTTTTTCATTTAATTATTTTAAGCGATTTTAATATCTCTATAGTTATTTTCTTCGCTTCCATACCCATCGGCGGCTTTTCTTCGAGCTTGTAACCGCACTCTATTACCGACGCAAATATATATCGCGCATTTTTATTTTCAACGCTACCGACGAACCAGCCGCATGCATGACGGCCCGCTTCCATGCCTGACCCGGTTTTTCCGCTTAAAAGATAATTTTCGCCGCGGTCGAGCTCGATTATTTTTTTTACTATTTTCATATTTTCAATCGTAAACGGAAGCTTTTCAAAAAACAGCC
>MWBZ01000299.1 GCA_002069765.1 bacterium ADurb.Bin243 | reverse complement strand
TTAACTTCACGGCCGTCCACATATATCAAATTTTCGTTCATAACTCTACACCCCCATAATTGCGCCGAATTTGCAGGCGGCCGCGCAGGCCGCGCATTTGATGCATAAAGATTCATCGATGACATGCGCTTTTTTAACTTCGCCGGTAATGGCTCCCACAGGGCATTTTTTCTTGCATATAGTGCAGCCCTTGCATTTAGAAGCGT
Organism: bacterium ADurb.Bin243; assembly: GCA_002069765.1. Lineage (GTDB taxonomy): Bacteria > Muiribacteriota > UBA9980 > UBA9980 > UBA9980 > UBA9980. The sequence goes on along the minus strand of MWBZ01000299.1, from coordinate 974 downwards.
CTATCTGCGGTTTCAAAAGCGCCTTGCATTTTTTAGTGGGGCAGTATTTATGATAGATATGCGCTTCGTATTCGGACCTGAATTTGGCCAGCGTAGATTTTACCGGGTTCGGAGCGGTTTTGCCGAGGCCGCACAGCGAGCTTTTTTGAATGACCGCGGCTAATTTTTCGAGCATGGCTATCGTTTCTTCGGTGCCTTCGCCTTCGGTGATATCGCTGAGCATGGCGAGCATCTGTCTTGTGCCTTCGCGGCATGGAACGCATTTGCCGCAGGATTCGTTCTGGGTGAATTGCATGAAAAATTTAGCGACGCCGACCATACAGGTGCCTTTATTCATTACAACCAGACCGCCGGAGCCTATCATAGCGCCTATTTCTTTTAAAGAATCGAAATCCAGGGGCATATCGAGGTTATCGGCCGTGAGGCATCCGCCGGAGGGGCCGCCGATCTGGACGGCCTTGAACTGGTCGGGCGAGACTTTTCCGTTGTCGTCCGTTACGCCGCCGCCTATATTGTTTACTATTTCACGAAGCGTGGTGCCGAAGGGCACTTCTATCAGACCTGTATTTGCGACATGTCCGGTCAGGGCGAAGGTTTTAGTTCCGGGCGAGCCGGGCGTGCCTATTTTTTTAAATTCGCCGACTCCCATTTTAAATATTATGGGAACGCTGGCCAGGGTTTCAACGTTATTGATTACGGTAGGTTTTCCGTAGAGGCCTTTTTGCGCTGGAAACGGAGGCTTTGGAGAGGGCATTCCGCGTTTTCCTTCTATAGACGCCATAAGCGCGGTTTCTTCGCCGCACACGAAGGCGCCGGCGCCTTCCATTACGTTTAATTTGAAGTTTTGGCCGGAGCCGAATATTTTATCGCCGAGGATTCCTATTTTTTCGGCGTCGCATACTGCTTTTTTCATTCTTTTAACCGCGAGAGGGTATTCGGCGCGGACGTAAACGTATCCTTCGTCGGCTCCTATG
>MWBZ01000298.1 GCA_002069765.1 bacterium ADurb.Bin243 | reverse complement strand
TTGAATATACCTGAAATTGATAGCTAATCTGGCGTTTAATATCTTTTTCCATTATAATTCCCCGTTTTCTTTTTTTTATAGATTAAAAAGGTTTTTAGTGAATTTTTTTTCATCCAGCCTGAGGGCTGCGGGTATTTTAAAAATGACGCATGCGCCGCCCGATGTGTTGTTTTTTATTTCGACGCTCGAATTATGCAGTTTCGCCACTCCGCTTACAACGGCCAGGCCCAGTCCCGCGCTCATGCCGGACTGCTTGGTTGTGTAAAACGGGTCGAAGGCTTTTGAAAGGTCTTCTTCTTTAAAGCCCGCGCCGGTGTCTGAAAAACTGACCGTTATTTCGCCGTCGTTCAAGGCGGTTGAAATGGCTATTTCGCCGTTTTCGCCGATCGATTCGGCGGCGTTGTTCATAAGATGCATAAATGCCTGCTGCAGGGCCTGAGGGTCGCAGTCTATTTCGCCGACGGCCTCGTCGTAAGTCTCGATTATATTTATGGAGTGCATCATTTTAAGTTTTACGGCAAAAAGCGTGGCGACTCTTTTTAATATATCGTTGACGCAGGTTCTTTCGATGGAATTGATTTTTTCGGCAGAATACGTTTCCAGCGCCTCCACGATTTTAGTGCAGCGTTTTACGGCGTTACGCGTGGAATATATAATTTGATTAAGAAATTCCCCGTCGACTTTTCCGTTTTTCATCTTCAGCGAGATGCGTTCCAGGTTTCCGCCAATTATGGTGAGCGGGTTGTATATTTCGTGGGTCAATCCCTGCGCCATGGCGCCTATTGAAACGAACTTTTCGTTGTTTATGATAGTGTTCTGGGCTGATTTTAACTTATTGAAGGCGTACTCCAGCTTTTCATTTTTTTCTAAAAGCTCGTCGTATAAAGTTTGTATCCTGATAAGCGATCTGGCGCGGGTTATCAAAGCATGGCGGTCGATCGGCTTGTTTATGAAATCGTCGGCGCCGGCTTCCATGGCGGCGTTTTTATCTTTGTTGTCAATAAGTCCTGAAGAAATAAGAATCGGCGTGAATCTGTATCTGGGATTGGACCTGATCCGCTGGCAAAGCTCGTAGCCCGATATTTCGGTAAGCATTAAATCGAGTATGATCAGCGAAATTTTAAAATCGGCGGCCTGAAGGTAATTCAACGCTTCGATCTCTTTTGAAAAAGATTTGACGCTGTAGCCGCATCCGCTCAGATAGAGCGAAATGAGTTCTATA
>MWBZ01000297.1 GCA_002069765.1 bacterium ADurb.Bin243 | reverse complement strand
TTCAGCTATTAAAGGCATATATAAATGGAGCCCCGCAGCGGGAAGTTTTATTCAGGTTGTTAGAGATAATAGCGGGGTTGTAACGCTGTTAGACGGCGCTGACCCGTCTTTTAAAGCCGGCGAATCGTATTTTTTCAACTTAACCGAAGATACGACGATAAATTATGACGGTTCAAACATAATTTTAGGTAACGGCCCGCCTGCGCCGATCGCTAAAACTCTTGAATTAACAGGAACCGTCGGCGCAAGTCCTGCCACAGCATCACCTTCTTATTCATTGACAAGAGCAATCGACTTATCATCAATGCAGATAAGCGTTTATGACGAAATAAACAATTCAGAAGTCGAAGGCGCGACTATAACCGCCACTGGAACTGATACTTTTAAAGCTACGCTTCCCGTTGCTACCACTGACAGATATCTTTCGGTGTTAGTTAAAAACACAGACAACAAGGTTGTTTATAAATCCTTCCTGGGGCGCGTTCCAAAAGCTACCGAAGTAACCGAAAATACGGTTAAAATATCTAATATAAAAGTATCGGACGAAAGCACCGCGCGCGCTATAATCGTTCTTGAAAACCGCTCTAAAATACCAATAACTGCGGTTATAGCCAAAAAGAGCGTTGACGCTTCGATCAGCAATACGGATTTCGCGCTCGCATTAGAAGAGCGCATTGCCGGTCTTGAAGACCGTGTGCCCGAGTTAAAGCAAGCAGTTAACCTCATTGCGAATGTTTTAACGACGCCCGGCGTAGATAATGCTATAAAAGAAAAAGTTACCGAATTTACATTTTCGGAATCGTCAAAATTATTATCGAGCTACATATCGCTTTTGCAGAACGCCAATACGCTTCAAACGGTAAATAACATAAGCGTTCCAACGCAATTATATGTTGGCAGCAAACAGATAACCGCGCAATCGACTCAGACCGATATTTACGAAACCGTCGCAGGCATAAACGACACCATTGGCCAGCGAGTTGAAATGCCCGTGCTCGACCCGCCGCCCGGCAGTTACAATAGCGCAATAGCGGTTAAAATGACGTGCGACACGCCGAATGCGAATATAATTTACGATTATGGCGACGGCCGTCAGGGAATAAATTATACAGGCCCCGTTGCGATAAATAAAACATGCAAGCTCAACGTAGCCGCATTCAGAAGCGACTGGCCTATGAGCTGGCATTCTAAGTTCGTTAACGCGATCTATACAATCGGCTCAGGCGGCGGCGAAAC
>MWBZ01000296.1 GCA_002069765.1 bacterium ADurb.Bin243 | reverse complement strand
GCATACGGCAGCCGGTCTTTCCGCGCCATGATCTCCGCGAGTTCGTCCGCAGGCATAGGGACCGTACCGACCGGAAAGCGCCACCCTTCAAAATAACTTTCATCTATAGTAGAAAATACGTCCTCTTCATGCCAGGGCGTACCAGAAAGCCTGGTTTGTCCGAGCGGGTCAATAAGGTTGTCCAGTTCTCTAAAATACGCCTTCGCCCATTCACGCGCCGCCGGACTGTAACGGTCCTCAATAGTAACTATGTCATCCGGCCAAATATAATCAAAGTGCGCCCCTACGATAGACGTTCCGACGCCTGCTGCGGTCATCGACGGTTCGGGCGTTACGGTCTTTTTAAAAGAAAAAGTCGTGCGCTCGCTCGACCACACCGCCGTTTTCGCGTCAACGATATTCCAGCGGGAAAACATGTAGAGCCGCAAAACGTCGTTTGTTTCAAAATGCTTTTGTATGGTTTTCAGAACGTCGCTTGAAAGCTCTTTCGTTTTTCGCACAATAAGTAGTCGCATGGCCGGGTTACACAGAAAAAGCAGTATCATAGCGACGATACCGCACGTCGTTTTATAGCTGCCCCGGTGCGCCTGAAGAACGCCGAATTTTGCGTATTGCAAAAATATCTTTATCCATTCACCATGCAGCGGCGACAATTTATCATAACCAAGTATATGACCGAGCTTGTGGGGTTCGGCAAGCCACGCGCGGAGCAGCGCAACGTGGTCAATCTTTTGATTCTGGCTTAGTGATCCCAAATTCTTTCAATACCTGTTGGACTTTTTCATCGTCGGTGTTTATGGTAAGGACGGTTTCGGTTTTTATTTTACTGCCCTCGGTCCCTTCGCGGAGTTCTTTCAGCATCGCCACGCGGGCGGGTTTCCCTTTCGGGTCGGTACTGTTCAAAATCGTTTCGACAACTTTTTGGATACCTTGACCGCCTTTAATGCCCGATTGATCGGCGAGTAAATCGGCGTAAATCTCAGACATAAGTTTTTTTATGCGCTTGGCTTTGCCTGATTTAATGCCGCCCAGCCGCCCCCGAGCTTTCGCCGAGGTTTTTGGTTTTAAGTTTTCGGTGCGTCCGGCCATTACACTTTCACCACCTTACCAATTCCGAAAATGTTTTTAACAATCACTTCCGGTTTGCCGCTAAGAAAATCGTCACACGCTTTTTTCACGCCGGGAAACGACGCGTACTCATAATCGTGAATTAAAATAATCCCGCCCGGAACCATTTTG
>MWBZ01000295.1 GCA_002069765.1 bacterium ADurb.Bin243 | reverse complement strand
CGTTTCAATGGTTAAAAGCACCGAAGGCGTTTACCTGTATTCCATTCCAGCCGCCGATATTACGGTTTCCGGAATCCAGTATTACATAACCGCCGAAGACGACGCGAGCCCTGCCCATAACAAGGCTTCTTTTCCGTCCGAAGGCCGCGACACTCCCATAACGCTTAAACCGCTCGCGGTAACCGCTATAACGCTAAGCAAATATTCCGACAAAGCGCTGACCGGCGAAAAATACGATCTGGGCCTTGTAAGCGCAATGGTAAAATACAGCGACGAAACTTCAAAGCCCGTTTCGCCCGTATGGAGCCTTTCTTCCGGAACCGGAACGCTGGCCGCGAAAGAATTCGTTTCGCAGACCATTGGCGCGGCCGTTTTAAAAGCGACATATACCGAAGGCGGCGTGAGCGTTTCGGCGAACCTGAATATTTCCATCGTAAATCCGGCTTTTCCGGCGCCCGCGCCGAACGGCCAGTACTGGACGGCGAAAGTTTATAATTTTAATTACGCCCTTAAAAATCTTCCTGATTTTTCAACATTGCCCGCGCCCGTTTCCGTTTTTAAAACTTCCGTCATTAACGTTTCGTCGCGATCTTTCGATGAAGGGTTTCCTGGAACCGGTAAAGACGTAATTGAAAATTTCGCGATAAGATTTACAGCCAAACTTAAAATAGCGTCGGCGGGAACCTATACATTCAAACTCGATTCCGACGACGGCTCGAAACTTTATATAAACGGCCAGCTTGTTATTGACAACGATGGAATCCACTCCACGGCGTCTAAAACCGGAACTATACAACTCGCCGCGGGGGAACATAAAACCGTGGTCGAATACTTCCAGGGCCCCCGCTACCAGATAGCTTTGCAGCTCTTCCGGCAGGTTAACGGCCAGTACGTCATAATTCCGGACTCAGATATTATAGCCTGGGACGGGGAACGCGCGCCGGTAGAACTTACGCTTTCGCCGCAGGCTGCCGAAACTTACCTTTCTTCGTACGCTCTTTCGACGATTGAATGCGGCGTTAAATACAATGACGGTCAGATCGCTAAAGTTTTACCAGTATGGTCGGTGGCTTCGGGCGACGCGGCTTTGATAAACGGTTCGTGCAACCTCATTCCAAAAATGTATATAACCGTTTATCCTTACCAGCGGCCGGATGAGACCGTTAAGCTGAGCGCGTCGTATTCGGAAGCCGGCGTCAGCAAATCGGCTGAATTTACGCTCGTCTTTAAGGCGCCAAA
>MWBZ01000294.1 GCA_002069765.1 bacterium ADurb.Bin243 | reverse complement strand
CCGCCGAAAAACCGGCGGCTAAAACTGCGGCAAAGCGGGAGAAAAAAGAGAGCGAACCTGAAAAATTCCAGCCGAAGACCGAACGCGGCCAGAAAATAAAAGACATGATACTCGGAAATAAAAAGTAATTAAATGAATCCCTCGTTTTTAGGTGAATTATGACTTCGAATCACAAAGATTATTTATCGAGCCGCGTCACGTTGAATATGGGGCCTTCTCATCCGGCCACGCACGGCACGCTAAGGTTTACCATGGAGCTCGAAGGTGAAAAAATAATAAAATGCGTGCCCGAAATCGGCTATCTTCATCGCGGTTTCGAAAAATCGGCTGAAAAGGGCACTTATTCGCAGGTCATTCCATATACCGACAGGCTCAACTACTGCTCGGCGATGATAAACAATGTAGGCTACGTAATGGCGGTAGAGCGTTTAATGGATATCAAAATCACCGAACGCTGCCGCTACATCAGGGTTATTATTTCCGAACTTTCCAGGATCATGGATCATCTCGTGTGTATCGGCGCCAACGCGGTAGATCTAGGCGCCCTTACGAATTTCTGGTATTTTTTCAGGCTCCGCGAAGACATCTATGAAGTGCTCGAATCCCTTTGCGGCTCGCGTCTTACAACTGCATATACTCGCATAGGCGGGCTTATGCGCGACGCCGGCGAAGACTTTATTCCCGGCGTAAAACGCCTTATCGAAGAAAAAATACCGGCGGCGCTAAAAGACGTGGATTCCCTGCTGACAAGAAACAAGATATTTTACGACCGCACCAAAAATATCGGTAAAATATCGGCGCTTGACGCCGCGGCGTATTCTCTCACCGGTCCGTGCCTGCGCGCGAGCGGCGTGGCGTACGATGTTAGAAAATCAGCGCCATATATGGGCTATGAAGAATTCGACTTCAACATCGCCGTAGATTCTGGATGCGACGTTTATTCTCGCTATCTGGTCAGAATGCAGGAAATGGTGGAATCGGTAAAAATTATCGAACAGGCCCTTGAGCGCATGCCCGAAGGACCCGTCAACTGCGAAGACAATTATGTAACTCTTCCCGAGAAAAAAAAGGTTTACGGCGAAATGGAAGCTCTGATAAGGCAGTTCAAACTGGTTATCGACGGAGTCCGCCCGCAGGCCGGCGAAACTTATTCGGCCGTCGAAGGCGCTAACGGCGAATTAGGCTTTTACGTCGTATCCGACGGCGGGACCAATCCATACCGCGTACGCGTGCGCCCGCCATGC
>MWBZ01000293.1 GCA_002069765.1 bacterium ADurb.Bin243 | reverse complement strand
GTGTTCAGAAAAGCGCGCTGAGATAATATATATAGTTCAGGGCACGAGCGAACCGTAAAACATGCCGGCAATAGTCGAAAGAATTATGACAATTATGCAGTAAGCAGCGGCTTTTTTGGCGCCCATGATGCTGGCAATGGCAATCATGCTGGGAAGTGATAAAGCCGGGCCGGCTAATAGAAGCGCCAGCGCTGGCCCCTGTCCCATGCCGGAGCCGATTAATCCCTGCAAAATCGGCACTTCGGTGAGCGTGGCAAAATACATAAGCGCGCCCACGATGGAAGCAAAAAAGTTTGCCCACAAAGAATTGCCGCCGACCAGCGCCTGAATGTATTGCTCGGGAATCAACGCCGGATGTCCGGGACGTCCCAGTAAAAATCCTGCCACTAATACTCCCGCTAAAAGAAGAGGAAGAATCTGCAGGGCAAAATCCCAAGAAGATTCAACCCAGTCTTTAAGGTCCCGTTTTACAAACCAGGCTTTGAGCATCACGGCCAGAACAATCAGAAGAAGGGCGGTCACATACCACTTGGCGGAATAAATTGCCTGCCAGTGCGAGGTGTCACTTTCAGATGGTTTCACAAAAGAAGCAAAAATTAAAATCAACACCATCGTTAGCATATAGAGGCCGTTTTGCCAAAGTGGCCTGGTTTTTTTATCGTCCGGCAAAAAGATTTCAGCTGTCTCACGATTGGCGTCGTCTTTACGAAAAATATAAGCCATTAAAAGCCCCGCGATGATAGCGAAAAGAATGGCGCCGATGGCGCGAGCCAGACCTAACTGCCAGCCCAGCACTTTAGCGGTTAAAATTATCGCGAGGACATTTATCGCCGGGCCGGAATATAAAAAGGCGGTAGCGGGGCCGATACCCGCGCCGCGCGTATAGATACCCGCGAAAAGTGGTAACACCGTGCAGGAACAAACTGCCAGCACCGAGCCAGAAACGGAAGCCACGGAATAGGATAAAAATTTATTAGCTTTCGCGCCGAAATATTTAAGTACCGCCGCCTGCGAAACAAATACTGCTATCGCTCCGGCGATAAAAAAAGCGGGAGCAAGACAGGTAAGCACATGCTCGCGGGCGTATTCCTGCAGCATCATGAATGCTTCCAGAGCGGATTGACGGATTATGGCTGATTCCCACGGAATGTAGTAAGCGCCCAAGAATATCGCGACAATCCAAAAAAGTTTTTGCCATTCTTTCATTATTTTTTTCTCTTTTAAATTATTTTTTTAAATACGCCTTCAATT
>MWBZ01000292.1 GCA_002069765.1 bacterium ADurb.Bin243 | reverse complement strand
GTTCATCTACCGCGACGAATATTACACCAAGGAAGAATGCAAGGAGCCGGGCGTCGCCGAAATTATAATCGCCAAGCAGCGTAACGGCCCCACCGGAACCGTCAAGCTCCGCTTTTTCAGGGACGATATGCGCTTCGCCAATCTCTCTCACGCGCACGAACCGCCAAGATAGCGCGTCTTAAAATGATTAAAGCCGAAAAAATAATAAAATCATATCCCGGCCCGGCCGGGCCCAAACTCATACTCGACGCGGTAGATTTTTCAATGGCCGGCGGCGAAATTTGCGCCGTTTCGGGGCCGTCCGGCTCCGGAAAATCCACGCTGCTAAATATTTTAGGGCTGCTTTCAAAGCCCGATTCGGGTTCGCTGGAAATCAATTCGCGCGACGTGTCGTCGCTTTCTCACGCCGAAATTTTAAAATTCCGAAACGAGCGGATAGGTTTCGTTTTTCAGCACCACTTCCTGATACCCGAGCTGAACGTATGGCGCAATATCGCCTATCCCGGGGCGCTCAGGGAAAACGGCTTCGCCGCGGGGCTGAAAGAACGCGCCATGGAACTGGTCGAATTTTTAAAGCTGGAGCATATAGCCGAAAGTTATCCGTCCACGCTTTCGGGCGGGGAATCGCAAAGAATAGCCGTGGCCCGTTCGGTCTTTAACGCGCCGGATATTCTCATAATGGACGAGCCTACCGGCAGCCTCGATCTGGAAAGCAAAAGCGACGTCATGAACCTGGTTCTCGCGCTCAACCGCGTTTCCGGCATAACCGTCATAATAGCCACGCACGATGATTTCATTAAAAAGCAGTGCGGCAGGGTTTTTGAATTGACGCGCGTCAGATAAGCCTTATATACTTTTCTTTATTTTTAAAAGTTCGCTCAAAACATCTTCCACGGCGCCGTGCGAAGCTATCTGCCTGAACGTGTCGCCGTTTTGCCAGAAGTCGCCGAGCGTCTTCGCGCCGGCTTTTTCGTATTCCACCGCCTGAATGAGCATTTCGAGCTTGTCGGCCGCTTTGACGAGGCGGCCTTCTTTGGATTCGCCTTTTTCGAATTCGAGCCACAGATCGGCGTATAAGCCGCCGGTCATAAAATCGAGAGGCGCAGTCATGTCTTTTACGGCGGCGTGCTCGGCGCGCGTTTTAACATCGGAGCCGATATATTTTTGCGCGGGGTAGGGAATATCGCCGGTGCGGCATTCGCTTATTTCATGCAATACGGCCATGCGCATAACCTTTTCAAAGTCGTAACGCTCGCCGGGCTCT
>MWBZ01000291.1 GCA_002069765.1 bacterium ADurb.Bin243 | reverse complement strand
CGCGCGCTTTCTTGAAATACAAAAAGAGTTCGGATCTTTCGACGAATACATCTGGCGTTTTACCGATTTTAAACCTGTCGTCAACGAGCGGCGCGACATTAAAGAACTGCCGGCAAAAACGCCGCTTTCCGATGAAGTGAGTAAAGACCTCAAAGCCCGGGGTTTTAAGTTTCTCGGCTCAACCGTTATTTACGCGCATCTTCAGGCGACAGGAATAGTAAACGACCATCTGACGGACTGTTTCAGATATTCTGAACTGGCCGGCAAAAAAAGCTTAAAAATATAAGGCGTGTAATTTAATTTCAGCCCTTATAAGTTCCCGTCAAAAAATTCTTCCGCAAAGGCTCTTCGAATTTTTCGATAGCGTAGCGCAGCATCGTGCGCGGCATTTTGCCATATCGCGGCGCGAGATAATCGAGTTCCGCGCGCCTGTCGCGATTTCCGATTTCACGAAGCATCCAGCCGACGGCTTTATGAATGAGATCATGAGGATGATCTATAAGAATATCGGCTATTTTAAATGCGTCCTGGAAATCGAGTTTTCTGATGAAATAAAAAGTGGTGAGCATAGCTACGCGCTGTTTCCACAAATTTCCGCTCCTGGCGAATGAAAAAATCTGCCCGCGCGGTTTGTCGTAAAGATACGGCCCGGAAATATGCGGCGCGGAAACATCCACCAGGTCCCAGTTGTTAACATATTCAATATTTTCGATATACGCGTCGTAAACCGATTTTTTAACGCCCTCATCGCGCAGCCTGGAGAACTTTTCCGTCATTATAATAAGCGCGGTGAGGCGGTGCTCATGGACGGGGCTTTTTAAAAGCTCGACCGTCTGTCCGACAGAAATATCTCTATAAAACGCCTTCGCCACTTTGCGCTGGTCCGGAACGACGACGCCCATGAACAGGTCGCCTTCGCCGTAACCGCCCTTGCCGGTTTGGAAAACCCCTGAAAGTATGGTTTTCTTTATAGGCTTTATATATTTTTCGAGCTCTTTTTTAACGCTTTCACAATCTGCCACGGCTTACCTCCGGGTTAAGTTATTTTTTTTGCGGCGCCTTAAATTTTTTTAGCCCTGAAGCATATAAATAACGGAAATTTCATTAATTTTTCAAACCCGTGCGCGTCGGCTTCCCTGAATTTTTCGGTAGGCCTGGGTTCGACGATTCTTTCGATTAAAAAACCGGTTTGGCTGAGCGCGTCCGTAATAGAGCCCAGGCTGTGATAGTAGCTCGGCATCGTCACTTTTCCGCCAAAACCATCCCAATCGCAGCGCACGCGGGTCGTTTCAAAATAATTTTTTATCCCGAAATA
>MWBZ01000290.1 GCA_002069765.1 bacterium ADurb.Bin243 | reverse complement strand
AAATAATTTTTATCTACATATATGTTGCTGAAAGGAAGCTTCTTTTTAATCGTTATAAGGCCGCGGCTGAATTTTTCCGAGCACAGCGCGTTGAGCGAAACTATGCCGTTGGCGTCTATATCGGCGTAAGTGCAATATACCGAATCTATCATGGGATTATATGAACAGCAGTTCGTTCTGCTTTCCGCCGCGGAAATTTTTTCTTTCATTTAAATTCCTCCAATTTTTAAATTATAGTTACCGGTTGATAAAGCAAACGGCGTGCCAATAAAAAACACCGTAATCACAGGGTTTTTAAATTTCAATTTGATATATATGTCTCAAATTAAAACAAAATAATCTCAAAATGAGAATATTGTTTTTTATACGGACTTTGTGATATAATATTAACGGATCATTATGTGCGCTTAAATTGTTAAGTATTTTGCCGGTTATATTTTTGAAATAAGGACGATTTTATGCCTGTACGCAAATTTCTATACGCCGCCGTTTTTTTCTTTCTGCTTTTATTTTGCCTTGCGTTCGCCTCTGGCGAACTTCACGCCACCAGCCCTGCCGGCATCGCTAAAAATGCGCCCGCCGAAATCAAAAAGCCCAACTCATTCTTATTATCGATGGCTTCCGACGAAGTCAAAATAGGCACTTATCTTTTGAATATCCGTAAACTCGAAGTGGCCTCGGGCACCTGGGTCGTCGATTTTTACGTATGGTTCATCTGGGAAAACGCAAAAATCAATCCTATAAATTTCGAAATAATGAACGGCGCCGTCGAGTTCAAAGACGAACCCGTATTCGATACGATAGAAGTCGAAGGCCGGACCTTCAAGTGGGTCGCCCACCGCATCGTCGCCACCATAACCAACGATCTTAATTTTAAATACTATCCGCTCGATATACAAAAACTGACCATCGAAATCGAAGACCGAGAACTCAGCCTCGGTAAAATGAAATACATAATCAACCCCGAAGAAAACGCCATCGACGATCTCGTCAAAATCCAGGGCTGGGAAATCAAAGAAAAATTCTGCAATGTGGCCACGCATAAATATAAAACTTCCTTCGGCTACGACGACGGAACCGATACCGGATTAACCTATTCACGCTACGTTTTCGGCCTTAACATATCCAGGCCGAGGTTTTCGTCGATGCTAAAACTCCTGCTGCCGCTTTCAATCATACTGTCTTTGTCGTTTCTGTCATTCACGCTGAGCCCCGATAAAATATCGCAGCGCATATCGCTCGGCATATCAACAGTTTTCACATCGGTCGCATTTCATATTAACCTCACTTCGGCCATACCGCAGGTAAGCTATTTAACTCTCGCCGACCGGCTCATGATATCATGTTATTT
>MWBZ01000289.1 GCA_002069765.1 bacterium ADurb.Bin243 | reverse complement strand
CCTGGAGCATTTCCTTTGCTTCTCGCTTTGTTACCGGAGCCAGGCGAATGGCCGTGTCCTTGAATATTTCGATATAAATACCGCCCAGGCCCACCATGACTATTGGCCCGAAAGTTGAGTCGCGCCGGCCGCCGACAAAAAATTCGGCCCCCTCTTTCGCCATTTCCTGAACAAGAAAGCCGTCAACTGCCGGACGTGGTTTTAACTTTTTTATTGCTGATTTCATTTCCGCGGAAGCTCTAAGCAGATCCTTTTTGTTGCGGATGTTGAGCCGAACGCCTCCAATGTCCGTTTTGTGGGAGGCGTCACGCGAAAGGAGCTTTAACGCGACCGGGTAACGCAGCGAAATTCTCCCCGGAGAAAAATCATCACTCAATACCTGGCTTTTCACCGCTTCGCTTCCGCAGGCGGCGCATATTTCCAGCGCTTCATTGGTCAGCGCGATTCTTTTTTCCGCGTCGCATCGTTGCCTGATATTTTGAATAACATTTTTATCAATTTTATAAACAGGTTCTTTTCCTCTGTTGTCGCGGAAAAGCCTTTTTTCATAATAGGCAAGCGATGTGTGCAGGGCGTCTGCTGCTTCCAGGGGCGATGTAAAGATCGGGAAAGAATAATTTTTGGAAACATCCAGCATTTCTTCCCGTTCGGAAATCATCGCCAGCGCGACCGGTTTTTTATATTTAGCCACCAGCTTTTCCACGCCCTGCAAAAAAGTGCGTGACATATGCGATTCATATTGCGCGATATAAAGATGGTTAAAAAGCACGCCATCAAAAGTATCCAGTTTCAGAGCTTCTTCCAGTATGTCGATAAATATCGTGTAATCGAAAATTTCCCCTAAATCTAAAGGGTTTTGATGCGCAATTACTCGTGTGTGATAAATAGTTTTCAGTTTTTCTAAAAAAGATTCCGGAAACGGCTTCATTTCAAAGCCGAATTTAGCGCAGGCGTCCGCGGTCAAAACGGCGTGTCCCCCGGAGCGGGAAAGAACAGCGACGCACCGTCCCCGCATAAGCGGAAGCCCGAGGATTTTTACGGCGTTGATTAAATTGATTTCATCTTCCACCCTGATTATCGCGGCTTGCTTAAAAACCGCGTCCGCCACGTCATCGCTGCCGGAAAGAGCCGTTGTGTGAGATTGGGCTATTTTTTCGCTCGCCCGGCTGCGGTTGGATTTTAAAACAATAATCGGCTTGGGGGAGCGCATGGCCAGATTAAAAAAATCTCTGCCACGCTTGAATCCTTCCAGATACGCCGTAATTATTTCGGTTTTCTCGTCTTGTAATAAATATTCCAGAAAATGCGTTTCATCGAGTTGCAGTTTGTTGCCGGTGGCCACAAATTTTCCCGGCGTGACGCCGTATCCGTAA
>MWBZ01000288.1 GCA_002069765.1 bacterium ADurb.Bin243 | reverse complement strand
CCGATAATTACAAAAAAGAAAAATATCGTTACGTGCGGAGGTATATTTTGAAAAAGACAGTTAAAAAAATTACGGCTATCGCGGTCGCAGCTTCGCTGTTTTTCAGCGTAAACGGAGCGCAGGCCGCTTCGGGCGAAACCAAAAGAATGGACAAAGCCGAAATTCATAAAACTCTCGAAGAAATAAGGGCTAAAGTCCATAAAAGAAGCAGCGAAATCAATCTCGGCGAATGCGCCAAACCTTCGGTTAAATCCGAAGCTGTTTCAATAGAAAAACATGAAGTTAAAACCCCGCCTCCCGACACTGAAAAAAAAGAGCAGCCAGCCGTCGTTCAGCAGGCGGTTCCCGCGCCCGCCCCGATGCCCGCGGCGGCGCCGGCCGATAAACCCGCAAACCCCATGGCCATTGCTGGTTACACTCAGATCCTTCACAGCGTAAGCGACGTTCCGGCCGACAGCCACAGCTTTAATATCGCCAGAACAAGGTTCGTATTCAAAAGAAAGCTCGACGACGACCTCAACTTTTTTTCGCAGTTTAACGTCGCCGGAAATAACGCCGAAGGCGCTCAGATGACGGTAACCGATTTATTTTTACAATACAATCTCGACAAAACGCAAAATTTAATGCTCGGCCAGTTCGTAATGCCTTCCAATTACGAAGCTATAATGTCGCCCCGCGATTTATACATGATAAACTATGGCCAGCACATAATAAACGCCGATCACGAAAACCGCGGCAACGACCTGCGCGATCTCGGCGTTACCTATAACTACCGCAAACCCGGCGAAACATGGGGACTCAGCATAGCCGCAGCCAACGGCGAAGGCATAAATACCCAAAACGATTCCAACGATTCTAAAACTATAGCCGCAAGACTCGACGTCGATGCGAGCAAAGATTTAAAGCTCGGCCTCTACGCGACCGAAGGCAAACGCTTTAAAGCGGCTTCCACGGCCGCTCAGGTAGCTTTTTACGGCGCGGACGGCGCGGCAACCCCCGCAAAATCGTTCGACCGCAAGCGCGCGGGCTTCGATTTCAGGTTTAAAAAAGAAAAAATGACTCTGCAGGGAGTTTTTGAAGCGCTCGAAACCGGGCTCGCCGGACGCGCCAGAAACTTGAAAGGCAAAGGCATGTTCGTACAGGCCGGGTACTTCGTTATGCCCAAACTCGAAATGACCTACAAACACGATGTATTCCAGCCAAACAACGACAACACGGCCACCAAAAGAACCGTTAACGCGGGCGGCTTCAACTGGTTCATCAAAAAAGGCGCAAAACTTCAGATGGTATATCAGAAGCAAAAAGAAACTCCCGAAGTTAAAAACGACCGCCTGGACACCCAGGTTACCGTAGAATTTTAGAAAAACTCAAAAACAGGCCGGTATAAAAACAATAAAAAGCCTTACGGAA
>MWBZ01000287.1 GCA_002069765.1 bacterium ADurb.Bin243 | reverse complement strand
CCGCCATTCGCCTCGTAGCCGACCGCGAGCGCTGCGCCCGCGTCCTGCAGCGCCTCGATCCCCGCGATCACGAAGGGCGAGCCGATCTTCGTCCGCAGCACGTTCGGGAAGAAGCCGCTCTTCTCTAGCGCGGTGTTGGCATTGATCGGCGTCGCGACGCCGTCGGCGCCGAGCAGCCGGGCGGCCAGCATCCCCACGGTGTCGCCCCGCAGCACCGTTCCGGTGTCGTCGGCGACCAGCGGCCGGTCTCCGTCGCCGTCGGTCGACAGGATCGCGTCGAGATTGTTCTCAAGGATCCAGCCGGCGAGCCGGGCCGCATCCTCCGGCGCCACCGCCTCGGTGTCGATCGGCACGAAGCCGTCGGTGCGGCCGAGTGGCACCACCTCCGCGCCGAGGGCCTCCAGTACCTCGACGAGCAGGTCGCGCCCGGCGGAGCTGTGCTGGTAGACGCCGAACCGCGCCCCGGCGAAGGGCGCCGGGCCGAAGAAGTCGATCGCGCGGGCGATGTAGCGCCGTCCGGCCTCGGCATCCGTGACCGAGGCCGGGGCGGCGGGAATGTCGCGGTCGTCAAGGGCGGCGAGGATGCGAAGCATCCGAAGCAAATAAAATTTTTTGAACAATTAGTTTTGCAATGTCACGAGGAAATTGTTTTGTTTTGCTGTTACAAAGTAAAAACGTATAAGCTAGAGGTAATTTTTGAATGTAAGTTGTAAAGTATAAGAATTTATAATTTTCATCAATGTAATTGTATATGTTGGAAATATTTTCTAATGTACTAAAATACATAAAAATTGGTAAATATTCTTCTTTATAATATTCGTTGTGTTTAATAACTTCTATTGCTGGTATAGATGGTATAATAGAATTATATAATATATACCACTTTTGACAATTAATTAAATTCGCTCCATAACTACCATCATCCACAATAGAAATACGAATATAAAAATAATTTTCTAAATAAATGTAAACCCACTTCCCCGTACAGACACTAATATTCAATATATTAAAATTATATTTTTTCTTCAAGAATTTACACAAATATTTTTTAATCATCACATTACTATTACTCAATACCTCCTGCATTTCTTTCGGCGACATCATTTTCTTTTTTCTTTTTTCTTTTTCAATTTTTTTGTGGAAGAAAAAATAGTATTTTGTGTGCAATAAGTTTTGCGATTTCTTTGGGAAATTTTTTATTTTTATTGTTACAAAGTAAAAATGTATAGCCGAGTGGAAGACAATATATGTAAGTTGTGTGGTTTATGAGATTGTAGATTTGTGCTGCGTATTCGCAAAGATTTACTATATTTATCTTTTCTGAAAAATGTTGAATAGCCGTTTTGTATTTCTTTTTATAAGAAACCGTTGTGTAATATTTTATTTCTTCAATTGAATATCTAATGTCAAATTC
>MWBZ01000286.1 GCA_002069765.1 bacterium ADurb.Bin243 | reverse complement strand
CCCCCGGCTCCGGCAGGCAGAACAACTCCAACGGCGGCGGACAGGGACTTAAAAAACGCGACGGTTCGTGCGGCTCCGCGTCTTCGATTTCTCAGCAGCAGGGCCAGGGCCAGGCTCAGGGCAAAGGAAAAGGAAAAGGCCGCGGCGGCAGATAAATAATTATGCGGCCGTGATAAAAAAAGCGAAAAGGCGTTTAATAAAGCGCCTTTTCGCTTATATTTATTAATCCTGCCTTTTTTATTATGTCGAATTTTTTATTATTGCGATTTAAAAACCTTAGTGTTATAATATCTTCAAAAATGGCTCGAATGGCCGAATGGAAAATATTATGAAATTCAACGGGCATAAAATTTTAATTACGCTGATAACCGCGATGGTGGTACTGGTAGCGATGTTCATGGCGAGCGAGCCGCAGAACAAATCCAGGGGCGGCCAGCGTTATATAACCGAGAAAATATTATCGGGCGTATTAACGGAAATCAAACCCGGCATGCCGCCCGGCAAATACTCAAAAGACGGCATAGAATATGAAATATTAAACTATATGTCCACCGAAGACGTTCTGAACGCATGCCAGAAGCAGATCGACTCTTATTACGACGCCGACGAAGATTCGTATGTGTATTTCAGAAAAATAGATGGAAGCGGCGATAATAAAAATGTTTACGCGCGAATAGTCATTAAAAGGGATTTCAAAATTTATTTATATTCGTTCATCAATTCAAAAAAATCGATCGTATTTTTGACCATTTTATTATTAGCTTTCATTTCGCTTTACTTCATTTTTTCATCCTATAACAGTTCGGTTAAAGCCGAAGTCGAATCTCAAAAATACAATTCGCTGCAAAAGCTTTCGCGCGGCCTTGCGCATGAAATAAGAAACCCTCTCAACGCGATGCACCTTTCGCTTCAATTGATAAGCGACGGCGGCTTTTTTGAAAACGGGGCGTCCGGGGTTAAAAAGGCCGAAAGCGATAAAGAATTAAAGGAATGCCTGGATATTATCAGAGAAGAAATTAAAAGGCTCGACGAAACCGTGACGAGGTTCATGCAATATTCCAAAGATATAAAACTCAACCGTGAAAGTACCGATATCAATAAATTGATCCAGCGGGCCATTAATATAATGACGCCAGTATTTGAGCAAAAAAAAGCGCGCGTAGTATTCAATGCGGCAGGGGCAAATGAAAATTTAAACTGTTCCATAGACGGCGTTTTATTTTATCAGGTAATCTTGAATATCGTTAAAAACTCCGCGGAAGCGGTTTTCGAAAATGGAAACGTTTCAGCCGTTTCGTACCGCGAACGCGATAAAATTAATATTAAAATAGCTAACGACGGCCCGGAAATAGCGCAGGAAAATCTTTCGAAGATATTCGATTTTTATTTTACCACTAAAATCGAAGGCTCGGGAATCGGCCTGGCGC
>MWBZ01000285.1 GCA_002069765.1 bacterium ADurb.Bin243 | reverse complement strand
CGGTTGTGGCGGACACAATATTAGAAGGCGTCGAAAGCTCCGCCGTGTCCAGAACGTATAAAATATAATAATAAGTGGTATTGGGCGTTAATTTAGCGTCTACGAACTGCGTCTGCATTTTAGAAGTTATTACGCTTATTTTAGGCGACATGAAAGAAACCGCGGCGGTAGTGTCGCGGTAAAGCTCATAACGCAGGAAATCGCTTTCATAAGACTGCGTCCAGTTAAGCGTCACGGATTCGTATGTCACCGAAGAAGGCTGATTTAAAGTAACGGCGGCAGGAGCGAAATTCTGGTCCTGAGTATCGAAATAAATCTCGGCGATAGACTGCGCAAGATGTTTGAACGCGTCGGAAGAAATCACGCGGAAATAAAACCTGGCGCGAGGAGCGAGGCTATATAGCTCTACGTAATGCTCGAGAACCATATTTTTATCTTCTACCGTAGTTTTATCGTAGTTGGCGGACCGGCCGTATTCAACGCAGGAAGTGGCCGGCACATTGGTTTTCCAGTATATGCGGCAGCTTTTATCAGTTATTCTGTCCACCCTGATGGATTTTTCATCGATAACCAGCTCCTGATTATGAGGGATATCTCCGCCCGTGACCGGAACGATGGCGCTTCCAACGCCCCCGCCGCCGCCCGGCTTACAGCCGCTGGAAGCCAATATGAAAAGGCAGAACGCCAATATTAGAATATCGTTGAAATTAAATTTATTCTTTTTCACGCTCAAGATATCGGAAAAAAAATCGCCGCGTTTATACGCTTTTAAAAATCATTAAAAATATTTAATCGCATACGGCAAAAAAAGAGGTCGCATTTTCAGCGGCCTCTTTTTTATAGTTTTTTAAACGCGCGGTTTAATTAAATTACGATTTCAAACCGTAAGTTTCGATGTTCTCGTCGGCGTATTTCTGTATGCCGGCCAGATGAGCGCGGGCTTCGTCTGTATCTGCGAACAAATGTTTGAAACGGCCCTGCATTTTAAGGTATTCGGTAACGGGCTCCGGCGTGATCTTGCGCACGTTCGTAACTTTGCCGTTTTCCCATTCTACGAGCGGGAACAAGCCTGTGGTAACCGCTTTTTTAGCGATTTTTATGGTGAGGCGGCTTTCGACTTTCCAGCCGAGCGGGCACGGAACCAGAACGTGCAGGTATTTCGGTCCTCTTATGCTGAGGGCTTTTTTAACTTTGTTTTTAAGGTCCATATCGAAGCCTACCGTAGCGGTGGCCACATAAGGAATTTCATGGGCTACGGCTATTTTAGCCATATTTTTCTTGCGGGTGGGGTTTCCGAGGGAAACTTTGCCCGAAGGCGACGTGGAAGTAGAAGTTCCGAAAGGAGTCTGCGAACTTCTCTGAACGCCCGTGTTCATATAAGCTTCGTTGTCGTAGCAAATATATAAAACGTCGTGGCCGCGTTCGAACATGCCGGAAAGCGACTGCAAGCCGATATCGGCGG
>MWBZ01000284.1 GCA_002069765.1 bacterium ADurb.Bin243 | reverse complement strand
CCGTACTCGCATCGTGAAATTCCCGGCCCCACGATTTTATCGCCTGGAACGCTCGAGTAAAAAGCCATATCCGATTCCTGGCCGTGCTCGCCCAGCCATGTCATTTTATAAGGATACTTTTCGCGGCCGCCGTTCCGGGGCGAATCGTCATCGAAGATCATCACGACGCAGCCGGCCGCGCCGTGAACATTACGGCCTATTTTGACGTATATGCGCTTATCCACATGATAATTTCTTATGGTTTCGCGCATGTCCACCCCGTCCATAAGCGAGGTGGAAAACGGCTCGACCCTCGCCTGCTCGTCGTTGAGAACCGTTTTCGCTTTTTTTCTGAGGTAATTTCCGAAATTTTCGATCAGTATATCTTCCGGCGGATACGAGCAGATCGAGTCCTCGTTTTCATTCCACTCCCTGAGCCATTCGCCGGGCTTTTCTTCTTTTTTGCGCTTTTTGAGATAAGGCGCGAACATCTGCTTTACGGACTTGAGCTTACGGTGGAACCTTACCAGCTTGCCGTCGATTTTAAGGTCGTCAAGGCCGAGCTCGAGCGTTACTAATTTATGCGAATCGTCGATCCACGGATATTCGACGGCCTCTTCGAAGACTTCGTAAGCATAATTATCGTCAACGCAGGAGCGGGCGGCCATTATGATATCGTAAAGGCGGGCCGCCAGATTGCCTTTTATTTTAATATAATTGGAAAGGAATTTCAGCATAATGTTAAAATAAGTATGGCTGATTTCCGCGTCGGAATTTTTATGATATTTTACGGCGGCCAGTTTCAGAAGTTTTAAATTAAGCCTCGCGCGGTCGAGCTTTTGCGGCGAATCGAAATTAAAAATCCCCTCCAGCTCGTTTCGCTCGAGCTCATATTCGCCGTCCGTGATTTTTGATTTTTCGATCGCCGGCATCGGCTGAACGCGATGTTCGGCCCCGGCGGAGCAGGGAAAAATCAAAGCGTCCTTCGCCGTGAAATCCACTTTTAAAATATTATCAGGCGCGTTCTCTTCTTCGCTTTCAGCCCCTGCGGGAGCCGCGGCGAATGGCTGCTTCGGGTTTATAAGGCGCTCGAAATGCTTTATCGCAAAAGGCGGCTCGCTCAAAACGCTTTCGTGCGAGCTTCCCGCGAGGTTGGCCAGATAGACCCTGCCTATTTTTTTATTATAAAAAGGGATAGCATTATCGTAATCGAGCATTCTGAAAATAGCCGGATAATGATACAGGCCGCATACGAACAAGATTTTTGAATGCCTGGCGGAAAGCGACTGAAGGCTCGCCGCCATATATTGTTCGCGCATGAGGTCTTCGTGTTCGCGCTCGTTAAGCGGCATGTTTTCGCAGGCGGAATAATAACGCGCGCAGTAATTGACAAGCCCCGCGCCATAAAGCGAGTATGAATCGGGGAAAGCGTCGGCGTGAGGGCGGTAGTCGTCGATAAAACGGTCCACGAAATGAACGTCAGCATGCCGGCCGCTTTTTAAAAACGCCCTTCCGGCCGCGCTCATGGCGTCCTGCGGCTCGATAAGGTGATAGCA
>MWBZ01000283.1 GCA_002069765.1 bacterium ADurb.Bin243 | reverse complement strand
ATCCAGCAGTTCCTGCCGTTATTTTTTGGACTTCGCATATTTTTCAAGGTAAGCGATCACTTTATATACAAGCTTTGAAGCCAGAAAGTCCGACGCGTGATTTCCCGGTATCGGCATTAACTCCATAAGATCGAAACCGCAGACGTTTTTGCTCTTTACCAGTTCCTTTATGAAATGAAGCGTTTCATACCACAAAAGGCCGCCCGGCTCCGGAGTGCCGGTGGCGGGAACGATCGAAGGATCGAGGCCGTCTATATCTATGGTAAGGTAAACGTCGTCGAAACCCGCAAGCGCTTTGATTATATCGGGAGTTTTCTCCACGAGCCTTCCGGCCACTTCATGGCCGTGAAATATTTTAACGCGGCTCTTTTTGATATATGCCGCCTCGTCGTCGCAGTAGGAGCGTATCGCCACGTGGACCGTCTCGAGCTTGAACTCTTCCCTTACTCTGCGCATAACGCAGGCATGATTATACTCGGTCCCTTCGAAATCGGCGCGTAAATCTGAATGGGCATCGATCTGCACGACCGCCATTTTTCTGCCGGCTTTTTTAAGCGCCTTATGGTAAGCGGCTATGGGAGAGTAAGAAATAGAATGCTCGCCGCCGAGGGTTATAAGATACTTTTTATCGGCAAGGATCCGGGCGCAAATCTTTTCGAGATTTTTTAAAAATTTATCCACCGCGCCCATATGCGGCTCGGCGGCGGGAAGAGTGCATATGCCGGCCTCGTAAGGGTTCGAAGCGGTTTCTATATCGTAAAGCTCCATATTCATGGATGCGCTTATGATGGCCGCGGGCCCCTCGCGCGTTCCGACCCTGTAGGAAGTAGTAGAATCATAGGGCACGGGAAGAATAATATATTTAGAGTTTTCATAGCCGCAGCATTCTTCATCAAGGCCGCCGAAACCGAATCTGGGCCTTAAACCTTCAAATTCCATGGAAATTACCACCTTTATTTTCAAATTTTAAATCAGGGCTCGTGCCTTGTTCCGTGAATGGAACATCTGATCGTGCGTTCCTTTATGTTATTGCTCGAGCTGTTCTCCAGCTTGAGCGTTCCGCCGAACGGGCACTTGACTGGATCTTTTAAATAACCGGCGCTGACGAGTTCGTTTATAAAACTGTCGGAAATGGTTTCAGAATAATTTTCGTTATTCGTGTTCAATGAATGCTGGGTTATGGCGCCTTCGAGAGTGAACATATTTTTCTTGCAGGTTTTGATAAGGGCCTGCGCTTTCGCCCGCTGATAGTATCCGAATCCCATGGCCATCAGTATGCCTATTACGGCTATAACTATCATCATTTCAATAAGAGTGAAACCTTTCGGGGCGCTATGATTTTTTTTCAGTTTTTCATTCATGATCGCTCGCTTTCGTTAAATAAAACGCTTCTTTATTTTTCATCGATATCGTTCGAAGCTATAAATTTTTTAGGCTTCTGCGGGCCGTCGTAAACCGTAGTGGCCGTGAGTCGATCGCCTTTAAGTATTTCTATGGCTTTTATCAGCTGTACGTCGCCTGTTTTTATATCGTATTTTTTAATAGCG
>MWBZ01000282.1 GCA_002069765.1 bacterium ADurb.Bin243 | reverse complement strand
TTCTGCCAGTGCATGAATTATTCGTTCATCGGAAAAGAAGACCTTAAAAAGGAAAACTTCGAAGGCGATGAAAAATATTTCGTGAAAATCATCAATCCGCTCGGCGCGGAGTTTTCGATTATGCGCCCTTCCATGCTGGCTGGGCTTTTAAAAACTATGCAGTATAATTTAAACCAGAAAGCCGCTTCGGTTAAAATATTCGAAATCGGAAACGTTTACAGGCTCGAGGAAGCGGCCGGAGAAACGGCAAAACACCAGCCCATGGTATCGCGCGACGGAGCCGACTATAAAATAATCGAAACCAATAAAGCGGCCGGACTCGTTTACGGGCCTCTCGAAAACGGCTTCTGGAACGCCCGTAAAGATCCCATGGATTTTTACTTCCTCAAAGGCGTACTCGAAAACCTTTTCGGCTCCTTTAAACTTTTAGTGGATTTCAAGCCTTTAGCGGGTAAAATCAATATGCATCCCGCAAAGACCGCTTCCATCCACCTTAAAAACGGGGAGTGCATAGGCTATATCGGCGTGCTGCACCCTCTTACGGCGCAGAATTATTCGGTCGAAATGTCGCAGGAAGTAATAGTTTTTGAAATCGACGTGGACCCTCTTGCGGCTTCGCTCGAGAAAACTTTCAAGGTGAAAGAGATATCCAGGTTCCCCTCCAGCGTTTACGATCTGGCGGTTCTCATATCGCGCGACGTAAATTATTCGGCTATCGAAAAGGCCTGCTATAAGGCTGGCGGAAAGAACCTCAAATCCGTGGCCGCGTTCGACGAGTACACGGGCGATAAAGTGGAACCGGGCAAAAAAAGCGTGGCCGTCACACTCACTTTCCAGAGCGACGAAGGAACGCTCAACGACGCCGAAACCAAAAAAAATTTCGCGGCGGTGATAGACGAAATTAAAAATTCGCTGGGCGGAAACCTTCGCTCATAGGATTTTAAGTATAAATTAACCTTTCGAGCCGCGGCCGGCGGATTTACGCCGCCGGCCGGGCGTTTTAAATTGCCATTTTTCAAATACTTCGGCGGTGATTATTATCAATCCAAAATTAATCGATCTGGCTTTCATAATATATATAGGTTTCGCGGTGGGCTGGGGTTACTTTGTCGGCGGCGTTTCCGAAGTGTTTAACATTCTCGGGTTGCTCGTAATCTTTGCCGTTTCGATGAAAACCTACGACAAACTGGCTTCGGTGCTTACCGATATGTTTGGCCTGGCCAATATATCCGCTTTTTTACTTTCGTTCGCGATTATATGCGCGTTTATTTATATACTGCTGAAAGTCGCTAAATACCTTATCGAAAAAAAAATCGCGCAATCCGAAACCATGACGCAGGCCAATAAAACCGCCGGCATGTTCGCGGGTTTTGTAAAAGGTACTCTGGTGGCCCTTGTGATTGCAATAGGTATCATACTCATGCCTTTTAATGAACAGACCCGCAATAATCTCGACAATTCAAACTTTTTAACTTTCGCGAAAATCTTTAAGCCTTATGTAATAAACCTTTTCGGCGATAAGGAGCTGTTCGAGGCGGCCGCGAAAATGAGCCAGAGCGAGCC
>MWBZ01000281.1 GCA_002069765.1 bacterium ADurb.Bin243 | reverse complement strand
CCGCCAATACATAATACTGGTCGAACAATATTACGAAGCTCTAAAAGCCGGCAAATCGGCAGAAGAATTATCCGGCCAATTCGATGAAATAAAAAGACTCAAGCAGGAACTCGGCATTAAATAATCCAAAGCAAAGGCCAAGGAAAAACGATGGAAAATAAAAATTTAACGATAATGTTCACCGATATAAAAGGCTTCACTCAGCGCACAAGCCTGCAAAGCCGCATCGCTACCGCCGAACTTATAAAACAGCACAACGACCTTCTGGCGCCAATTTTCGAAGAGCGCGGCGGAAAAATAATCAAAACCATAGGCGACGCGTTTCTTGTTGTATTCGAAAGTCCCACCAACGCGGTTCTCACCGGAATCCAGCTCCAGCAGAAGTTAAAAGAGCACAACGGCAACACCGCCGAAACCGACAGGCTCGAAGTGCGCGTAGCCATAAGCACGGGCGAAGTCAGCGTGATAGATAACGATATTTACGGAGAAGCCGTAAACATAGCCGCAAGGCTTGAAAGCGTATCCGAAGCCAACGAAGTATATTTCACGGAATCCACATATCTGGCGATGAACCGCTCGGAAGTTCCGACCGCCGAAATCGGCTACAGGCTTTTTAAAGGGATTCCCGATAAGATAAAAATTTTCAAGGTGCTCCGCGAAGGGCATGAGGCGAAACCGGGTCCGGGACGCTCCTTAAGAGAAGCCAATCAACAGGCAATTCCCGATACGGCGAATATAAAAACCAATGTCGCCGAACCGGTCAAAGAGTTCGGCTTCGTGATAGTCCCGATTTGCATGTTCCTGTTCGGCGCGCTGGGACGCGTCTTTTTAAAATCCGGAGAAGGCTTTATACTCGGGCTGGGGGCGGGATTCCTGTTCAGATGCCTTGAAATGCGAAAAAACGGAAGAAGGCCCGGCGCAACGGCGTTCGCGGCAGGATTTTTTCTGGCCCTTTCCCTGGGCTTGATATTCAGGATAAAGGCCGCGGCGGGCCTTCTCGCAATAGCGTTCGGACTTTTGCTTATGACTTATTTCAAAAGATTTTAGGCTCGCGGTTTTATTCGCCGCCTTCTCAAATAATCCCATATTTTTTCATAAGGCGCCAAAGCGTTATCCGGCTTATAGAAAGCTCCGCGGCGGTAAGATTGCGATTAAATCCGTTGTTTTTCAGGGTCTGCTTCAAAACGTCGGGCTCTATGACTCCGGATGAACTTTTTTTCTTTCCGGGAGGCGGCGCAAGCATATTCACGATTTTTTTCTGGTAATCTTCGCCGAAATTTTCCGGCTTTAAGACATTGTCGTGGCAGAAAATAAACGCATGCTCGAGCATATTACGCAGCTCTCTAACGTTTCCCGGATAATCGTACATCATTAAAAACTCGTAGGCCCTCTGTGAAATCATTGTGATGCTTTTAGCATATTTCGAATTCAGCTCTTCCATGAAACGCTGTATCAATAGTTCTATGTCCTCTATTCTCTCGCCCAGGGAAGGCACCTTTAAATTAACGATCTTCAACCTGTAATAAAGGTCTTCGCGAAATTTTTTTTCACGGATCAAAGAAAGAAGGTCTCTGTTTGTGGCGG
>MWBZ01000280.1 GCA_002069765.1 bacterium ADurb.Bin243 | reverse complement strand
AAGCTCACGCTTTCGCCCATGAAGTTCAGGCCGCGTTACGCGTTTTTTTACTGCAGCGGCGAAAAGCTCATGCTGCGGGAAGCGAAAAACCGCATATCCACCGCCATGATCGTCCCGTACCCTCCGGGAATACCGCTTTTAGTGCCCGGCCAGCTCATAACCGAGGAAATAATTGAGATCCTCGAATTCTACAGAGACTACGGCGTGGAAATCCACGGGCTCAATAACGGCGAAATAAGCGTCATGAAAAAAAGCGAAGAAGAGGAGCTGACCCGCCGCGGAATAGACATAAAGGATGTACAGTTTTAAATGACAGATTATTCATTTTATTCGCTCGTACCGGCCCTTACCACGATCGCGATATCGGTGGCAACTCACAACGTCACTTTAGCGCTCGCGCTCGGAATTTTATCAGGCGTGTTCGTAATAGCCGGTTCCGGCGCCGCGCTGATATACGAAAAAACTATACACTACGCCATAGCCACTTTCGCCGATCTCGAGCGGGTCGAAATATCCCTTTTTGTTATGCTGATCGGCGGCCTGCTGGAGATAATGTCGGCTTCGGGCGCCTATTACATGCTGGCGGACGCGCTTTCGCGCCGCCTTCACGACGCGAAAAAATCCAGGGTGGCCACCTGGCTGATAGGCGTCTTCATTTTCTTCGACGATTACGCCAACGTTCTAATAGCGGGCTCTTCCATGAGAAAAATAAACCTCATGAATAAGGCCTCGATAGCCCAGGTGGGATATATAGTGGATATCGTTTCAGAAATAGCCTCGGTAGCCATAATTTCCACATGGGCCGCCTATGAAGGCTCCATAATGTTCGAATCGTCGCTTAAATTCAACGTAAACCAGAGCTCGATGGAGCTTTTGATAGCTTCCCTGCCGTATCATTTTTACACTTACCTCGGAATAATATTCGCCTTTTTAACCGCCTGGAGCGGAAAATGGCTTGGCGCCGGGTTCGAAAAAGACGGCGCGACGGCGGACGAAACCGCCGATAACGCAAAAGATGAAATAGACGGCCGCGTGCGCGCGCACCATTTTCTGACGCCGGTACTTTCGCTCATAGCGCTTGCGTTCGGCGGACTTTTCGCTAGCGGCTACTGGCGTTTCAGGCAAAAAAGCTCCGAAGCCGTTTCGCTTATCAACATTTTATCGAACGCGCCCACCATAGAAGTCTTATTGTTTGCAGCCGTGGTGGCGACGCTGCTTTGCGTTTACCTCATGAAAAAAGACGGCGTCCTCGCCGGCAGGTCTTACTTTAAAATATTTTTAATAGGAAAGCTCGGAATGTCCCACGCCGCGCTTATTATAATGCTTTCTAACGGCCTGGCCAAAATATCGGCGGACCTCGGCACCGGCTCTTATATAACCGGAATCGCCGGCGGATTCATAACGGCATGGGCGCTTCCGGCCATAATATTTTTCGCCTCATGCCTTATAACCATAGCCACCGGCTTCAGCTGGAGCTCGATGGCCATAATGATGCCGGTAGCCTATCAAATGGCGGTCACCCATGCGGGCGCGTCTTTGATCCCGATTTTATCGGGCGCGGTGGTTTCCGGGGCGATATCGGGCGCGCACCTGGTGCCTTACTCCGATAAA
>MWBZ01000279.1 GCA_002069765.1 bacterium ADurb.Bin243 | reverse complement strand
GCTGCGGCGAACAAAACAAGCGCGACCGCCATGTAACGCGAACCGTGACCGTTAACTGCCGAATTAAGCGACGGAAATATATGAAAAGAGTTAAAAAGCCTCACTGCTTGTTCGCTAAGTGAATCTCCGCCGAAAAAAATATATAAAGTGAAGATTAAAAACACCGTCTGGTATAGTTTTCTGATTTTAAACATAAGCTGCGATATATTAAAAACTTCAGACGGCGAAGTTTAACGCCGCCCAAAGTTTTTTTGCCTTTCCATATTATTTTTCAATAAGCAGTTTCGAAAAATACGAACGATACTTATACGCCCCGTGAGAGTTTTTTTATATGGTTATTCTCTTAATAGACAGCTTTTCCAGGTTCATGGAGCCTGCGCCGAGTTTTTCGGCCATAGGCAGGTATTTTATCTGCGCCGGATCGAATTCGAGTATTTTAGCCGCCGCGGTATCGAGCGCGACCATATCGGTGCCGATGATCTGCATTCTGCGCATGGCGACGTCTGATTTTGACATGCCGCGCGGGCCGTTTTTAGTCATTACCTGATACGCGTCGATTATATTGAGGTCGGGTTTGCGGACCGCCGTGAAATCGGCGATACATTCATGCAGGCCGTTACGGTGGTAATACCGTCTGTCCCACACGACGCCCATGAGGTTTTTAAGAGCGGAAGTCATAGTGGCGCTTCCGTGATGCTTTAAAACCGGAACGTTTATAACGACGTCCGCTTCGAGATAAAGCTCGTGTACGAGCACGTCTTTAAGCTTTCCGCCTTTAGCGTCCCTTTTTTTATAGCTTTCTACTTTATTTGCGGGCATTACCGAAGCCTTTCCGTCCTGCGCGGCCTTTTCTATGCCGCTGTTTTTATAGCATTCACGCCAACCGTCGCAGGTGTTGTCGAATACATAGACTTTTTTGGCGCCTGCGCCGTAAGCGTGCTCTATAATTTTTGCCACGAGCTCCGGCTGGGTGTTCGCGCCGTCCTGGGGCGTTTTAGCCCAGCCTATATTGGGCTTTACGACTACTATCTGGTCTTTTTTCACGAACCTCGACATGCCGCCGAATTCTTTGATTCCGCGTTCGAACATTTCGGCCGCGGTGCCGTTTTGCACGCCCACTATATCGGGTTCTTTAGTTTTATTTTCTTCGGCGAATAAAAGGTTTGAAAAAGGATTCGCCGCCATGGTAACGGCCGCGCCCAGCCCGAGTTTTATAAATTCCCTTCGAGTCAACTTCATACTTTTTCACCGTCCGCATAAAAAATTACTTTTTTTATCAGGTATTATTATACCACATTCCTTTATAAAAATCACGGATTTTTTAATTTTATTTGCGCCGTTCAAATCATAAAATAACCTTGACATAACGCTTTTTAAGTTGTATAATTTATGCATAACAATTGAAAAATAACTTATAATTATATCAAAAACTTCAAACGGAGGAACTGAACATGAAAAAAAATACCGTCAATCTATTTTTATCCGTCCTGATAGTTCTCGTTTTCGCGTCTTCGGCTCTGGCTTCATCGTTCGTAACATTCACGGCCGATTCGCTCTATAACGCCAAAAATTATGCCGAAGCGTTAAAGCACTACTCGAACATAGCTTCAAAGTATTAT
>MWBZ01000278.1 GCA_002069765.1 bacterium ADurb.Bin243 | reverse complement strand
CCGTTACCGATAAAAGCTTTTCGGTGCGCGCCGCAAGGCCCGCCGGCAAGCCCGGCTTCACACTTCAATTCGGCCGCGGATCGCTGGAATTTCTGGGGATCAAAGGCGCGGCGGCGGCCCTCATAAAAACGCCAGGCGGATATTTTATCCGCGAGGTTTCGGATTCAACCGGCGATTACGTTTTCGACGACGCGTCCATTCAAAATTTCGAGGCCGCGATCGAATCCGCTAAAAAATGCCTCAAAATAAGCGAAGCGCAAGCAAATTCGTTAAAAAACCTTTTGCGCGTTTATGAAGAAAAAAGCCCCGATTCTTCCGCCTCGGTTCTTTTTATTCTCAGCGCAGGCGAAACGGCCGTCAAATATGACGGCGCGGCCAACGCCTCCGCATGCAAAAGATTAGACGCATTCGCGGTAACGCTCGATATCGAAACCGAAAAAAATTCCATAATCGCGGATTATTCGTTTAAAAAAGAAACCGTATTTTTAAATAACGAAGCATATAAAACTTTCACATTCAACCTTTCGGGATATAAAGAACGCGTTTTAAATTCAGACGCCACGAGCGAAATCGGCCTGACCGCGTATATAAAACTCAACGCCACTATTAACGACGGCCGGAAAACCATCGAAAATTTTTGCGATTCTTTTATCAGCGCTTTCTCGGATAATTTGAACATTTACGATTCGTTTTACAACGCTTCGAGCCTTAAATTTCCGTTCAAGGGTATTTACGCGACAACTTTTATAAATTTAATGCATGACAATAAGAAAAATTTCGAGTATAATATAAACAATATTAGCGTCGTTTTTAAAATAAAAAATTTCGAGCATTATTTAAACTACAACCTCTACGATAATAACGACCTTATGAGGTTTTATATTAAGTGCTCGGCCCTGCGGCCGAATGAAACGAATTCCGGCATAAACGTCACGTTAAAATACGAGTAAGCGCTATGGCTGTTTTTATGAAAAATCAAGTTAAAGCGGGAAGTAAAAAAATATCATGAAATTATTATCCGTAAAGAAAAAAGGCGTTTTTATATCGGCCGCCTTCATTATAATTTTTATATTTTTCGCATCCGCCGTCTGGCCCCGGCAATCTTTCGCCCAGACGCGCAAAATAAAAAATCTGCCGAAAAACCTTCAAAACGAAATAACGTTATCGGCGGGAGTCGGCATCGATAATTCCTTCTTTCCCAACCACCTCAATCCCGTGGATGTTACGGTCAACAATGGCACCGCGGGCAATTTCGAAGGCGAAATACTCGTCGAGGCCGCCGGAAATTTTTACAGAATCACCAACGTGCTGGTAGGCCCCCGCTCGTCTAAAAAATACAGCGTTTTCGCAAAATTCGCTTCATACACTTATTCGATAAAAGTCAGCATAATAAATTCGGCCAACATCGTCATTTTTGATGAAAAAATCAGCGTAACGTCCAATCAGCTCAAAGATTACTACATTTTAAGCGTTTCAGAAACCCCTTCTTACGTTAGTTCCCTCAGAACCCTTTCCCTTCCGGAAAAGCGTAAAGAAGCCTACGGTTATGACGCTTACGGCTACGGCGGCTCTTCCGGATATAATTCATCGGAAAACTCGAAAGTAGTCGTGCACAACAT
>MWBZ01000277.1 GCA_002069765.1 bacterium ADurb.Bin243 | reverse complement strand
CTTATTTTTGCAGTCTATCTCGGACAGCACTATATTGACGGCTTCTATTTGAGACATAAAATCAGGGTTGGACGCATCTACTACGTGCAGCAAAAGGTCGGCATGAACGGTTTCCTCGAGCGTGGCGCGAAACGACATAACGAGTTTATGCGGCAGCTTATTTATAAAGCCTACCGTGTCGGTTATTAATACTTCCAGCGCGGAGCCGGGCAGTTTAATTTTTTTCGTGGTCGTGTCGAGCGTGGAAAACAGCTGGTCTTTAGCCAGTATATCTGAATTGGCCAGCGAATTTAAAAGCGTGGACTTACCGGCGTTAGTATATCCCACAAGAGATATTTGCGGATAGGGGAACTCGTCGCGCTGCTTTCTGTGAAGCGCGCGATGGGCCTTAATATGCTCGAGATCCGCCTTGACCTTGGTTATTCTGGTCCTGATTTTGCGCCTGTCCACTTCGAGCTTGGTCTCGCCGGGGCCGCGCGTGCCTATGCCGCCGCCGAGCCGGCTCATCACTTTGCCGAACCCTATAAGGCGCGGCAACAGGTATTCGAGCTGAGCGAGCTCTACTTCGAGCATGCCTTCCTGCGTTTTGGCCCTCATCGCGAATATGTGCAAAATAAGCTGCGTGCGGTCGAGTATAGCCATATCGAAGGCTTCTTCGAGATTGCGGTACTGAACACCGGACAGCTCTTCATCGAATATTATAAGGTCCGGCGGCGTTTCGCCCATATCGTTTTTTATGGCCTCTTTAATTTCTTCGATCTTGCCAGAGCCTATAAAAGTGCGCGGGTTGATCTTTGAAAGGTTTATGACAAAACGGCCGCAAACTTCAGCGCCGGCCGTATTAGCCAGAAGCTCCAGCTCAGCGAGCGATTGGTCCGCCTCGTAAACGCTGTGGTATTTCAATGTTTTCTCGATCCTGGTCGAATTAATGGATATGCCTACTATTACGGCTTTTTGATTATTTTTAAGAATATAAAATCACCCTTTAATCTATATTATGAAACGAATTCGAAGCGCGCCGTAAAATGCCTTAAAACTTTAGGCTCGTAAGTAAAGCGCAGTCCTCTTATTTTCTCTTTTACTTTTTTTACCTTTTCGAACGCATCCACCACTACGTCCATATGCGAAAGCGTGTAAGTGCGGCGCGGAATAGCCAGCCTGACGAGGTCGAGCTCGGGATATCTGTTTTCGCCGGTGATAGGATCGCGGTCGGCAAGGACCGTGCCTATTTCTACGGAACGCACGCCGCCTTCGATATAAAGCTGAACAACGAGCGCCTGCGCCGTAAATTCTTCTTTTGGAATATGCGGCAAAAACTCGCGCGCGTTGACGTAAACGGCGTGGCCGCCAATAGGCCATATAATAGGCACTCCGGCTTCGCGGAGTTTTTTGCCCAGATATTCGGTCTGGTATATGCGGCTTTTTAAATATTCATAGTCGATGCCGTCGTAGAGGCCCTGCGCTATCGCGGCCAGGTCGCGCCCGGAAAGTCCGCCGTAAGTGACGAAACCTTCGTAAATGACGCAAAACTGCGTGCACTGCTGATAAAGGTCGGGGCTGTTCAAAGCCACGAAACCGCCGATATTGACGATGGCGTCTTTTTTGCACGACATGGTGGCGCCG
>MWBZ01000276.1 GCA_002069765.1 bacterium ADurb.Bin243 | reverse complement strand
AAAACTTATGGGCGGAAAGCGCCAGCATATCCACTCCGAGCTTTTTAACGTCTATCGGCACTTTTCCGGCGGCCGCCACGGCGTCGCACAAAAAACAGGCGCCGTGTTTTTTTGCCTCGCGGACAAGTTCCGCCACAGGCTGGATCACGCCGGTTTCGTTATTTACGAGCATAAAAGAAGCGAAATCGAGTCCGCCCATCTTTTCAACCGCGCCGGCGAGCCTTTCGGGGCTGACCGCGCCGTCCGCCTCGGGCGGCACTTCTAAAACCGCGGCGCCGTATTTTTTTACCTCGAGCGCAGGGTATAACGATGCATGATGTTCGATCGCCCCCACAGCGACTTTTTTATCCGCCGCCCGCCGGCAGGCAAGGTGATGATAACCGAGAATCGCCATGTTCAGCGATTCCGAAGCGCCAGATGTGAATATTATTTCTTCGCTTCCGGCGTTTATGCATGCGGCGACATCTGCGCGGGCCTTTTCTATGGCTTCTTTAACGTTCCTTCCGGCGGCGTGCGCGGAGGACGAATTCGCGAAATTATCGAAAAAATATTCTTCCATGACGTTTCTCGCCTCTACCAGCAGAGGCGTGGAAGCGGCGCTGTCGAGATAGACGTAATCCGCCCTCCTGAAGTTTTTCTGAGGTTTCGAGTTGCTCGTAAGAATAGGTTTATAAACGCTTTTAATATCCATAACTGCGGCTCTTTTCCTGTTTATTTAAGCTTTTTTCAACGACAGCTTGATGAATTTTAGCGCTATCGCCACCGCCGCGTAATCGTCGACGTCGCAAAAGACTGGGAGCATAGTGTGCGGAAGCCATCTTATAAGAAAAAACGGCGGGTTATTCTTATGGTAAAGCGCGCGGGCCGCTTCGGTGGTATGCGATTCGTCGACCATGTTAAGCGATATGCGGCCGAATTTTTCGTTTTTTTTAATAATCAGCGAAATAGCGTTCAGATAATCTTTTGAAGCGGTTTTATCGCCCAGGGCTATGGCGTCTATGGCGTGGGACGAACAAATTTCGCTCATGATTTCATGCAGCGGAGCGTATATCAGATTAAAAACCGCCGATTCGTCGGCGTTTTGATTAATCTGAAACCTTTTGACGCAACGGAATAAAATCGCTCCTGCGTCGGATACGAGAGCGGCTCCGAATTTACATTTGCCCGGGTCGATGCCAAGTATATTCATATTTTATAAAATTTCCGCTTTTCAATAAAATGTTTCAGCGCTTTAATACTTCGCGGTTGATTCTTTCCACGGCGTTGCCCAGGGCCTGTTCGACAGTGATGTTGCCGGAAAGCGCCGATTCCATTTCCGGATTTATTATAGTTTCAAGCTGGGCGTATTTTAAAACCTTCGGCCGGGGCTGCGCGGTCTTCATCTGTTCCATGAAAACCTTGAGTATTTTCTCTTCCTGCGCGTCGTCGATTTTTATGCCTTCGTAGGCTTTTAAATTGACGGGTATCTGGCGTAATTTGGAAGCCCATTCGGCCTGCACGCCGGACGAAGTGACGTAACGCAAAAAATCGTAGCAGGCGCGTATTTTCGCCGCGGGCCTTCTGTCGTTTCTAAATATTACCATATTTGTTCCGCCCACATTGGTAGAGGTTCCCGCGGGCCCGGCGGGTACCAGG
>MWBZ01000275.1 GCA_002069765.1 bacterium ADurb.Bin243 | reverse complement strand
ATAAAGCTATATCATGGAATTAATTGTAAGCAAAAACTTCAATAAAAAAGACTCATATAAACTCGAAACCTACCTCGCGGGCGGCGGCTACGAAGCCATTAAAAAATGCCTTGATTCAATGAAACCGGCCGACGTGATCGAGGAGGTCAAAAAGAGCGGGTTGCGCGGGCGTGGAGGCGCAGGATTCCCTACGGGAATGAAATGGTCTTTCGTGCCCAAAGAATCCAGCGTTCCAAAATATCTTGCCGTCAACGCCGACGAAGGCGAACCCGGCACGTTCAAAGACCGCCTGGTGCTCGAACTCGACCCTCACCTCCTTCTCGAAGGAATAATGATAGCCTCTTATGCAGTCGGCATAGGAACCGCTTATATTTACATAAGGGGCGAATATAAAAAAGCCTTCGATACGGTCCGTAATGCCATCGAAGAATGCTATCAAAAAGGGTTTCTCGGAGAAAACATATTCGGCAAAAATTATAAACTCGACATCCACGTTCATGCGGGCGCCGGCGCTTATATATGCGGCGAGGAGACGGGCCTTATAGAATCCCTTGAAGGCCGCCGCGGCCAGCCCCGTTTAAAACCGCCGTTTCCCGCGATTTCAGGCCTGTTCATGGGCCCGACCGTCATAAACAACGTAGAAACGCTCGCATTCGTTCCTTCTATCATAAATAAAGGCGGCGAATGGTTCGCCTCGATAGGCACTCCAAAAAACAGCGGCACAAGACTGTTCGGCGTTTCGGGCTCCGTCGAAAAACCGGGCGTTTACGAACTGGAACTTGGAATCACCGCCAGAAAGCTCATTTACGAAATATGCGGCGGCGTAAAAAACGGTAAAAAGTTAAAAGGGTTTATTCCCGGCGGGCTTTCCGCGCCAATAATGACCGCCGAAGAGCTCGACGTTCCGCTCGATTTCGATTCCCTGGCAAAAGCCGGTTCCATGGCAGGCTCCGGCGGCGTAATCGTGATCGACGAAAGCGCAGACATACCTAAAATAGCCGCCAGGACAGCGGACTTTTACGCCCATGAATCGTGCGGCCAGTGCACGCAGTGCCGCGAAGGCACGCGCTGGGTATCGCAGCTTTTCAATAAGATTTATCAGGGCCGCGGCCAAAAAAAAGATATCGATTTAATTTTAGACGTATGCTCCAATATGATGGGACAAACTATATGCGTGCTTTCGGACGCCTGCGCGATGCCTTCGATCGCGTTTATAAAAAAGTTCAGGCATGAATTCGAAGCGCTCGTTAAATAAGGAAAGAATATGCCAAATATAATCATAGACGGCAATCAAATAGAGGCCCTGGCCACCGACACCATACTTTCCGCCGCTTCCCGCGCCGGCATTGAAATTCCTCATTTCTGCCATCACCCCGAACTTCATTACGCCGGCTCGTGCCGCATGTGCATGGTAGAGGTCGAAAAATCGCCAAAATTGCTCACCGCCTGTTCAACGATGGTAAGCGAAGGCATGATCGTCAGAACCTCCACCGAAAAAGTAAAAAAAGCGAGGGCGGCGGTGCTCGAATTTTTGCTTATAAACCACCCGCTGGATTGCCCCATCTGCGACAAAGCAGGCGAATGCCCGCTACAGGATAATTATTTTAAATATTCAGCGCGCGAAAGCCGTTACGAAGAAGAAAAATGGCA
>MWBZ01000274.1 GCA_002069765.1 bacterium ADurb.Bin243 | reverse complement strand
ATTGTAAGTGAACTCGTCTTTGGGTATAACGCCTTTTCCTTTCAACCCGATCGACGAAACCGGTTCGTTAGTTCCGGCTACCAGGCGCAAGTCCGTTTTTGACAGATCGACGCATAAGAAATGCATTACGGCAAAAGACCTTTTCGAATCAACCCTTAATTTCGTCTTGAACGCTATCGGCTGCGTCAGATTGGCCACCGCCACCTCGACGCTCGACCATACGCCTTCGTCTTTCATGGGGTTCTTTTTCAGCAGAGGCTCTATATTGGCGGGATAAACTCCGTTAAGAGACGCTTCAAGAGTGCCGTCCGCCGAAACGGCCGCCGGTTTTGCGCCCGCGACGGCGCCGCTTATGATTTGCGCGTTGATCCGCGCTAGAGCGTTTTTAAAATTATTTTCAAGCTCTTCGAATGAAAGCTGCTTTTCACCTGCTAAAGAGCAAATATAACCGATTCGGCTTTTTAATAAATTTTCGCAATAAGCCGAAACTTCATTTTTTATCCCGCCATAAATTGAAACCCGCTCCGCTGAGGCCGTACCGTTGACAACGCCTGCGGCGGCATCCGCGTTATCGGCGGCAGCTTTAGCTTCGATAGCGACGGGCGCGGTTTCATCTTCCGACTCCCGGCCTTTTACTATCCTCGCCGAATCTTCCTCTTCTTCATAGCCGGAGTAAAATTTTCTTTTGAAATAATCCGTAGTGTTATAATAAAAATCTTCGAGGCGCGCAATTTTTTCAGGCCCTACGAACCCTAAATTTCTGACCTTCTCGACGAGCTTCGGAACGAAAGGCTCATCCGCTTCGATATTCGGAATATATTCCACGGGAAAGTCCGGCGGGTCGATGTTGCCCGAATCCACGTTCAATGAAACGTTGCGCAGATTTTCGCCTTTTTTTGTTTCTACCTTTATCAGGTTTACCGCCAGGGCCGAGTTGGTAATATTGCTTATTTCGATATTCTGCTTAAAGAGGAACTGCCGCTTATTCGTATAATCGCCTTCCTGAATAGTAAGTATTTTCAGGCCGTCGTCCGTACTGGATAAATACGAGAACGAATTTTTCAGGATTATAAGCTCATCTTCACATGCCATTGAAGTTTCTGTGAGATTTTTGATCCCCGAAACGGATCCGACAGCGTCGAATTTATCGAAAAAGGCCATGCCTTCAAATATTTCGGAGTTTTTCAAATTGATCTCATAAGCCGAAAAGATTACCGATTTTCCAAAGTAATCGTCCAGAAAACCTATAGAGTTGTACCAGTAATTATGAGCGTAAGCGAGCATGTTATCGGAAGAATCGCGGTTGATTTTATAGCCGCGCTTCGATAGATATTCATCCAGGCTCTGCTGGCTGACTGGCTTCAATTCGCTGAAATGGCCGCTGCCCAATATGATCTGCGGGCAGACGTAAATATAGAACGCTATCATCACAACCACGGCGGCGCCGAACTTATATTTGTGAGAATAAGCGAACTTTAACGGAAGCAGGGCGAGCCATTTGAAAAACAAAGCCAGTTTCATTATCCATATCGTATAAAAAGCTTTGTCGGCCTCCGAGGCTGACGTCACGAGCTTTTTAGCCGGGCGCGATTTAGCCTTTACTACATTGTCGATATAGTTTGAAAAATCGCTGATGACTTCTTCTTCATTTTCC
>MWBZ01000273.1 GCA_002069765.1 bacterium ADurb.Bin243 | reverse complement strand
TCTAAAAAAAGCGAATTCGAATGGAAAGATGCGCGGTATAATAGAATCGCGCGAAAAAGCCGAGCATGTAATAGCAACGAGGATGCATTCGGCTTTTAATAACGGCAAGAACGAAGGTAAGATCGAAGCTGCGAAGGTAATGCTGGAGATTGGGCTCTCTAAAGCAGAAATAGCGGCGAAACTTGGACTGAAAGAAACTGATTTTTAATAAAACATGCAAAATAAAAAAGCGAATAAAACTGTAAATCGGCGCACGGAGGCGCTACTACTGCGCGCGCCAGGAGGGCGATGCGCGCATGTATAAAACGAAGCCGAAACATAGAAAGACAGCTGTAAAACCGGCATTGAATAAACTTGCCGTAAGATCGAAAGCCGTAAAGAAGTCGGTGGCTGATAACGATAACGCATGGAAAGAAATCCTTGACGAGCATTATTTCCCGAAATTCATGGCGTTTTACTTTCCGAAGACATACCGGATCATAGATTTTAAGAGGCCGATAGAGTTTCTTGATAAAGAGTTCCAGAAGATCGGAATAATAGGCGAAGTCGGCAATAAGCGCGTCGATAAATTAGTAAAGGTATTTTTAAAAGACGGTAGTGAAAAGTGGCTGCTGGTGCATGTAGAAATACAGGCGGCCGTCGAGCGGGACTTCGAGGAACGCCTCTATATTTACAACTACCGCATCTTCGACAGATACCATAAAGACGTAATAACACTGGTAATTCTGACGGACGATAATAAAAAGTTCAGACCGGAAAAGTACGAGGTAAAATACCCGGACACGCAGCATACATTCAGATTCGGCTCGATAAAGCTGCTCGATTACAGGCCGGAGATCGCCGAGCTCGAAAAGAGCAGAAACCCTTTTGCTGTAATCACTTTGACTTACCTGCGGCTGATGGAAGCGAAGAACGACAACGCGAAGAAATACTTCTGGAAGTTTACGCTGATAAAAAGCCTGTACCGGAAGGGCTACACAAAGGAAGATGTAAGGCAGCTATATCTTGGCACGGACGCCATACTACTGCGCGCGCCAGGAGGGCGACGGCGCGCAGTATAAATTCATCGACTGGATCGTAACGCTGCCGGTTGATTTAGAGAAGAAATTAGTCTGTGAAATAAATGAGTCTGAGGAGGAAAAGGCAATGCCGATAATAACGAATGCTGAAAAAATAGGTATTGAAAAAGGTAAAATCGAAACGGCTAAAAAGATGCTTGATAAGGGTATGGACGTTCAAACCATCAGTGAGTTAACTGGTATTTCGGAAGCCAAAATAAAATCATTAGCTAAAAAGCCGACGAAGAAAGCCGCTTAATCTTCCCGGCAGGCACACTCTAAAACTTCAATAGAACGCAAATAAAAGCATAAAATAAATAAAAAGGCATCTGAGGTCATTTCGACGAACGAAAGGCCACGGATGTCTTTTTTTTAATTCTGGAGCATAGAAAATTTCGTTTTTCGATAGAATTCAATTAAATTTCGTTTTTAGAAAAGTAAACACTAAATTTCGGACAGGCGGCGTTGCCAGAAAATGATGCTTGCGGCCACCGAATTTCCGGTCATCTCACTTGCCAAAATGTACTTGAAAAAAGCGTGTTAATGTGGTATAATGTAATCATCATGAAAAAGAAAGTAACTAAGGACACGAAAAAAA
>MWBZ01000272.1 GCA_002069765.1 bacterium ADurb.Bin243 | reverse complement strand
ATATTTACGGCTACCGAAAGCTTGAATCCGCTTGCCGGCACGCCGATACCTGTGGATCTAACTGTTAAAGCGCAGGCCAACTTCAAAAAACTCTCAGCTCCAAAAGATGCGAACATTCGCAAAACGGGAGTTATTATAAAGAAGGAAGAAAAGGGATATCTCGCGGTAGTTAATTTTGGATTGTTCGATTTCCCGTGTATTTATCAGGAACTCGACAAAGATAAACTCGATAAAAACGGAGAATACGAGCTTTCGTTCCTTTATACCACGGGCAATAACTCTACCGATTCAAGGCCGGCTCATGCATACGTGGGCATAGCATATATGAGAAATGCCGATGCAGGCAGCGTACTTGACAGCGAAGTTCATATGCTCTACAGCGAACTTAGATTTAAGATCGACTCGCTGGCCGCTGCAAACGATGGAAAAACCAACGGAGTCAATAATCTTGACGATGCTAAAAGAATACTGGTATTTCTTGGGGCGCCAAAATCTGACGCCGAACGCCCGGCCCTCAGATACGATCATGTTACGATCGAAAGGGTCAAATAAAAAGGGTTCGTTAAGTTGATTCATATAAACGGAGGCCGGCTTACCGCGCCTCCGTTATTTTTTTCATTGCGAGCAAGTTTATCGGTAAATTGAATAGCTAAGGCCGGGGCTCGCTCTGAGAGCTTTATATATAAAATGTCAAAATTAATATAAAATTTAATTTGAAATTAATGCAAGATATGATATAATTAATTAATATGATAGAGAAAATATCGAAGTATTTAATAGAAGCCAAATTCCAGCCATATCCGTTTTTAAAAAAGACGCTGACGCTTTTAGTTAACGAATTCGAATTCAACGGCGCGGTTTTAACGCTTATAGACGCAGCGAGCGCTGTGCCCATACCGGCTTATATCGCTATTAATTCGGCTAATTGCGGCGACGTATATAAAAATTATTCGCTGAAAGACGAAATGCTTCAGGACGCCATTAATTGCGGCTCGGTAATTCATTTCAAACGCAGCATGAATAAAGTTTCAAAAGCCACGCTTAACACATATCTCGACTCTTATCAGGAAAGGATCATCATTCCTATAAAATACGAGCAGGAAGTCATTGGAATGATCGATATAATCTCGAGCGGCAATATTAAAGAAAAGGCATATAAAATAGTCGATGAAATTTTACCGCAGTTCTATCCGCTGATGCATCAATGGGTAAAAAATTATCACGCGCAGGTTTTCAGCAACGAGCTTCTCATCGTAAACGAAATATACCAGAAAATCAACTCGACCATCAATCTTGAAAAGCTTTTAAAGCTGATTGTAATGCATGCCAAACGCCTTATTCCGTGCGATTTGTGCAATATTTTTCTCATAAACGACGATAAAAACGAACTCATATTAAAAGTAATATCTAATTTCGAAGATCCCGATCTGAAAAAGGTAAAGTTTAAAATAGGCGAAGGCGTGGCGGGAAGAGTTTTTGAAACGCAAAAAGGCCTTATAATAGAAGACTGCGAAAACGATAAAACGTTCGTCGTGCTTTCTAATATGCCCGAAATCAAGTCGATGCTGTGCGTTCCGCTTATCGCTCAAAACGAAGCCATCGGCGTTATATCGCTTACTTCAAAGTATAAAAACGCCTTCGATTCGCGCGATTACGACCTTTTAAATATGCTGGCGGCCACCGTTTC
>MWBZ01000271.1 GCA_002069765.1 bacterium ADurb.Bin243 | reverse complement strand
TGTGCTCGTTTTTAAGTTCGCCCTGATAAATCTGTTCGTGATAATCGAGCATGCTCGAGTCGTTTCTTTTAAGCCGCTCGTAAGTTGAAAAATCGGCGGACGATTTTTTGTTTCTGAAATAATATGTCGAAAATGTCCTGAGCGCTTTATTATTCAAATTTACCCTGCTGTTAATGCTCGAGGGCAGGTCGGGATCGTTTATGGACGCCCTTTTGCTGTCTTCATAATCGAACTGGAAATTAAGGCAATCCAGAGGCGTAAGCTTAAGCACGGCTTCGTTTCGGTCTTCGTCGATATCCAGCCTGTTTTTGCCTATGGATATGAAATTTTCGCCCATTTTCTGCTTTTTGAGGTTGAGCGCGTATTTTTTAGCGCTGTATGAAGCTTTAGTATAAAAAGCGCCGGCGTTGAGATTGGTGTCTTCTTCTTTTTCGTTGGAAAGCGTGTTGCGGTCGAGCGCCGAAAGCGCTATCTCGCCGTCGAGCTTTAAATTAGCGGCAGGGTTTAGTTTATAATCGAAGCCGTAAATGGTCGATGAAGTCGGCTTGACCTGTATTTCCGCATCTGAAACGCCTTTGACCGAGCCTTTGTCGTCTTCTTCCCTTATTACGCTGAAGCCTATTTTATTGAGGTTTTTAAATTCGGCCGTGCCGCGCACGCCTACTAACGTTCTTCTGAACAGTTTTCCGTTTTCGAAATATTCATACTCCACGTTGATGCGGTTTCTGGATTCGAGAGGCAGCAGATGCGGCTTTACTATTATAGATCCGTCTTCGTAATCTATGGTGTAATCGCTTCCTTTTTTAAGCAGGCGCCCGTCCAATGTGACTTTTTCTGAATTCTGCACTACCGGCCTCTGCGAGAGTTGATACTCCGACTGCATCCCGCCGCCCGTAAAAACGTCGGCCTGCGATTTGCCTTCGGAACGCGACGCTATGGCTTTTATCTGATATTTGCCGTCCGAAAGCGTCCCCACCGCTTCGACGCCTTTGAGCTTTTTATTGTATAAAGTGAATTCGGTGTCGTTGAAAGAAGTGGTGAAATCGCCGAGAGTGAAGTTCCAGTAACGCCCGTCGATATAAAGCGTCACTTTTTTAGTTTCCTGGCTGATATTGGTGTCGTCGAGATTGGCCGAAACCCTTATATTATCAGCTATGTTTCCGTCTATATTGAGCCTGAGCTCCGACGAATACTTAAAGCCGGGGTAAGAACCGAAGTTATCGGCCGCGAACCTCGAAAAATCGCCCTTTACGGAAACGTCGTCTAATATGAATACCTTTTCGCCGGTGATTTCCAGCGGTTTATAGGGGCGCTGAGGCCTTGCGCTGCGAGGCCTTTCGGCGGGCGCCGAAAATGGCGTTAAAACGCTCTGCTGCTCTTGTTGCTGCTGCTGAATGGTATGCGAATTGGTTATTATTCTGGCTTTTTCTTCTTCTTCTCTCTGCCTGATTTTATTTATGATATCGAGCTCGGCTTGAGTGAATTGTTCCGTTTCCGACACTTCGGCGGTTTCGCCGTGCGCCGCGGGCGGCGATGCCAGAGCTATCTCCGAAGTTTTTTGCGTTTCATTTTTTTCAGGCGGTTTCACGGAGGCCGCAGCTTTGGGCGTTTCGATTTTTTTTGAGGTTTCAGGGGCGGGCTCCGAATGGCCGCCGAAAAGTTTCATGGTGAAAGCTTCGCAGCTGGAAAGAGGCGCTGATAAGCTTA
>MWBZ01000270.1 GCA_002069765.1 bacterium ADurb.Bin243 | reverse complement strand
AAGCCGACCATTCGACCGGATTGAATTTATTTCTTTTCAAGTATTGCCCGTGGTCAAGGGTCCCGAGGAATTTATCGTCCCTGGCTATGAGCCGGCCTCTTGAAATTGTCATTACGTTCATTCCATGGAGCTTGAAGCCTTCGAATGAATTGTAATCGACTTTGTGATGGCTGGTTTTGACTGATATTTTACCCTTTTTCGAGGGATCTATTATCGTAAAGTCGGCGTCTGAACCGATGGCGACCGCCCCTTTTTTGGGAAACATTCCGAATATTTTAGCCGGATTCGTCGATACCACTTCGGCGAATTTATTTCTGGAAATTTTGCCCTGCGCCACTCCGTAAGAATAAACGAGGTTGACGCGGTCGCCGATTCCGGGCGCGCCGTTGGGAATTTTAGTGAAACTCGATATTCCGGCGTCTTTCTGCCCCTTGAAGTTGAACGAGCAGTGGTCGGTGGCGATTACTTTTATGAAGCCGTCGCGGACGGCGTTCCACAGGATCTGATTATTTTCGACGTCGCGCAGCGGGGGCGACATGACCCATTTTGCCGCTTCGAATCCGTTGCCGTGATACAGCTTGTTGGATAAAAGGAGATATTGCGGACAGGTTTCTCCGAATATAACCTGCTGATCGGCCATTGCGATTTTGATTTCGTCGAGGGCCTCTTTGCAGCTGGTATGTACGATGTAAAGCGGGGCTCCGGCCAGTTTGGCCAGGACGGCGCCCCGGTGAACGGCCTCGCCTTCGGCTATGGCGGGATGCGAGGCTTCGTGGTATTCGGGCCCGGTTTTCCCTTCGGCTGCGAGTTTGCCGGCCAGATAGGTCAGCATTTCGCCGTTTTCCGCGTGAACGGAAACCAGCGCGCCGTGTCTTTTTGCGACTTCGAGCGTCCGGATAAATTCTCCGTCGTTGATCATCAACGCGCCTTTGTAAGCCAGGAAACATTTGATGCTCGTTATTCCTTCTTTTATCAGGGCGGGTATTTCTGAAGCCACGCGCTCGTTAAATTCGACCAGGGTTATATGAAAACCATAGTCGATGGCGGATTTTCCATCGGCCTTTTTGCGCCATATTTTAACGGCGTCGCCGAGCGTCTGGCCCCTGGCCGGGTTGGCGAAGTCGATCAGCGACGTAGTTCCACCGCAGGCGGCGGCGATGGTGCCTGATTTGAAATCGTCCGCCGTTGAGGTTTTTGCGTAAGGCATATCCAGATGCGTGTGAGCGTCGATGGCGCCGGGGTATATTTCGAGGCCGGACGCGTCGATTACTTCATCGCCCCTGCCCGACGTTATTTTATCGGCTATACGCGTTATTTTTTCGCCTTCGGCGAGTATATCGGCCCTGTATGAATCGGAAGCGGTATATATAGTGCCGTTTTTAATGATTAAAGCCATTGGTACCTCCAGAGTATTAATTGACGGCCCGCGCAAAATTACTAAGCCGCCCTGCCCGGGATATTTTAAATTATGGAAGCAGTTCGACTAAATCGCCGTAAGTTTCGGGGCGCCTGTCGCGGTAGAACTGCCATAG
Source organism: bacterium ADurb.Bin243 (assembly GCA_002069765.1). Lineage (GTDB taxonomy): Bacteria > Muiribacteriota > UBA9980 > UBA9980 > UBA9980 > UBA9980. The sequence goes on along the minus strand of MWBZ01000270.1, from coordinate 187 downwards.
ATCACGAACCTGCCGGATATGATCGAAGTTGATGTCGCTTATTAAAAGCTCGTCGTTGTCTTCGCTTGCCTGAGCTATTATTTCGCCGCGCGGATTGACGAAGTAACTGGAGCCGTAAAATTTACCTATGTTCCATGGCTTTTCGGTTCCCACGCGGTTGATGCAGCCCATGAAATATCCGTTGGCT
>MWBZ01000269.1 GCA_002069765.1 bacterium ADurb.Bin243 | reverse complement strand
AGAAGACTCGTTCGTGGATTTCCGCGTTTCCATCTTTCCTTCGATTTACGGTCAGAACGTGGTTATCCGTGTGCTGAACCGCCGCGTCGTTCCACTGGATTTGAATAAACTCGGCTTTAATTCCCGCTATCTTGAAAATTACAAGGCTAAGATAGCTAAACCATACGGCATGATACTGGTTACAGGTCCTACCGGCTCCGGAAAAACGACCACGCTTTATTCATCTTTGCTTCAAATCAACGACAGCGGAAGAAAAATAATCACGATAGAAGACCCGGTGGAATTTCAGCTCGAAGGAATCAACCAGACTCAGGTTTTTATAAACAAGAACGACCCTGCCAAGTCACTGACGTTCGCGATGGGGTTGAGATCTATTTTGCGTCAGGACCCCGACGTCATAATGATAGGCGAAATCCGCGATCACGATTCCGCCGAAATAGCCATCAACGCTTCTATGACCGGTCACCTTGTGTTTTCGACGGTCCACGCCAACCACTCCGTAGAAGTTTTATCGCGTATAAAATCTTTAAAAGTAGATGTGAATTTATTTATGGATTGCGTCAATCTTGTAATAACCCAGCGTCTGGTGCGTAAAATCTGCTCTAATTGCAAGACTTTGATAACCGACGTGGCAAAAGAATTCGAAACCTTGAAGATGGTTCCCGTTGATCTGGGAGACGCTAAAATATATAAGGGCGCCGGCTGCGAGCTGTGCTCTTATACGGGGTACATGGGGCGTATCGGCGTATTCGAATTTTTCGATATAAGCGAAAAGATAAAAGAAAATATCAGCGCGGAAGAATCCATATTCAAGATAAAAAAGATAGCCATAGAAGAAGGCATGGTCACGCTTCGCGAAGCCTGCGTCGAAAAAGTCAAACTCGGCGAAACAACGATCGAAGAGCTGAAAAGCATATCGATGGAGGATTAATTTTTGTTTTTAAAAAGATTTATTGCGAAACTGACTAATTTATTCAATAGAAACGATTATCTGGAAGACGAAGAACTGAAAGGGTCGGTGTTCGTAGTCGATATCGGCTCGACTTTTATTAAGGTTATGGCCGGCCGCCGCGAAGGCGACATAATAACGGTGAGCAACCATAACAAGGTCACTGCGCCTTCATTTATGAATAAAATATCGTATTTCGAAGATATTTCTGACGATATGGAAGCCATAAATACCAAGCTGGAAATTTTGCTCGAGAGTTTTGCCGCCGAATCCGATTATCTGGTAATATGCCTGCCCGATAATTTTTCTATAATAAAGCTGCTTTCGCTGGAAAAAACTCCTTCTGAAGAAGAACTCGAAGACGTAATACGTAAAAATATAGAGCCCGATCTTCCGCATCCATACGATCAGTGGGAATTTACCGCCGATATAGTCGATAAAACTGATAATGGAATAAATATGATAGTGCTGGCGACATTGCGCCAGAATCTTGAAAACGTGATTGAAATGGTAAGCAACGAGCTGGCCGAGCCGGATTATGTGTCGTGTTCGTCTTTTCTGGCGCATGAAGTGCTTTATCCATATATAGAATCGAAACCGGGCGCCAACATAGCTATAGTTAATATGGGAAATACAGTTACGTCGGTATCTATTTTCAAAGGGACGCATTTAAGGTTTATGCAAAATATCTATATCGGAGGCTATAATTTCACTCTGGACATAGCCAATGCCATGCAGATATCCACCAGCGAGGCGGAAACTTTTAAACGAAACGAACTTTTCTTTTTACCGGAATATGCTCCG
>MWBZ01000268.1 GCA_002069765.1 bacterium ADurb.Bin243 | reverse complement strand
TGCCATCTATGGCGCTTGCCGCATCATGGCATTTACGCCCCAACCTCTCGCCCATCCGACAGATACGGATGCCTTAGCGCCGCCGATGCCACTGACGGCAAGAATGTGGCCCCCCGGCTTCTGCTACTCTGCTACACCCCTTAAAAATTATTCTGATCCCCACATTTCATGTGTTTTATCTTTCTTACCCACATAAATGAATAAGAGCCAAAATTATTGTTCCTGATTTTTAACTGTTTTAAACTTTATAACGGTTGAAAAGTGCCTTTAAAAGTGCTTTTTTGAAACCCGCGCATGGGAGTTCCGGAATATATTTGTTCACTACCAATTTATTTGGGTTTGCGATAAAATTGAATTAGCGGCGATAAAAACTAAATCGATTTAAAACGGTATCTGAGTGAAATTAAAATATCGAGGAGGAAAACTGCTATGGATAAGGAAAAAATCAAAACTTTCAAGGAAGTCTGGGAGAAATCGAGAATATTATTCAATCGCGATCCTTCGCTGCCGCCGCATATAATGGTGGGAGGCTGCACCGGGTCGGGCAAATCGTCTCTTTTAAACGCTCTGCTGCAGAAGAAAGTGTTCGAAGCTGATTTCGGCCGGCCCGTTACGCGCGAAAATTCCGAAGAACTCTGGCGCGCGCCCGATGAGAGCATAGATATAGTAGTGATCGACGCCCCCGGCTTCGGCGAAGCCGAAAAAATAACCGGGGAAAACAAGGACGAATATATGCAAAATATCTATAAAATAGCCTTAATGAAAGTCGATCTGCTGATACTTGTTCTCGACGCTAATTCCAGGGCGCTTTCCGCCGAAGACACTTTCCTCAAGCACTGGTTCAATAATCCGCGTCTCAGTGAAATTCCGGTGCTGGTGTGCGTGAATAAAATCGACACGGTTCCGCCAGTGCGTGAAAGTTGGACCGAACTGAAAAATAATTTCAATATTTACGCGCCGGTCAGGGAAAAAGAAAAGAACCTGCGTAAATTCATGCAATATATCAGAACCCTTAACAGTTTTGAGCGGATACCCGATTCGTGCTTTCTGCTCGTGTGCGCAGGCGAAAGCTTTGACGATAACGATTATCAGTTCGGCATCGACGACCTCCGCGAAAAAATATACGCGACGCTTCCCGAATCGGTAAGGACGGTTTACGCGCGCGCCCTGGCCGCGGCGACGCTCAATAAGAAATTGCTTAAAACCGAGGCGCAAAGCATTATAAAAAAGTATTCGGCGCTGTGCTCGGCGGCCGTAGCGGCTAATTTTGTTCCCGCGTCCGACGCTCTGGTGCTGGCCCCGCTTCAAATCGCCATGATAAAGAAGCTCGGCGACCTTTACGGCAAATCGCTTACCCAGAGCGCCGTTCAGGGGATTTTAAGCGCCGTGGGCATGAGCTTCGCCGGAAGAACGCTTTGCAGTTTCATAATATCCTGCTTTCCCGGCGTCAAAAATCTTGTCGGCCCGCCCCTTGCCTTCGGCCTGACCTACTCGATAGGAAAGCTCGTCAGCGAATTGTTCGACCGCGGAATAGAAGCGCCGGATTCAGAAATCATAAACGAGCTGGCCGGCAAATGTTCGGTGGAAAGGCCTGATGAATCGGAAATGGACATGGCGTTAGAAAAGTATAAACGGGATATTGACGAATTTAAGCGAGAGCTGGACGTTGGAGCAGAATAACAGACTGTGTGAAAACAACGCTTTAGATTTTTGAAAAAAGTATATAAATATTTCGGCATATTTATTGACAGCA
>MWBZ01000267.1 GCA_002069765.1 bacterium ADurb.Bin243 | reverse complement strand
GGCCGCCATAATAATAAAACGTACGCATTTAACTTTTGTTGACATTCTCTCGAATCTCCTTTATTAATTTAAGATACATATTTTTAAGCGCGGCAAGGGTGCCGTCGTTATCTATGACGTAATCCGCCCTTGCGCGAAACGGAGCATAAGCTTTAAGCTGGGTTTCGACGATGCTTTCCGCGTATTTTTCTCCGATCTTCCTGCGCTCCGCCAGGCGCGCTACCAGCGTTTCTTTTTTCGCCCCGACCCATACGTTAAAATCCATAAGCGCGTCCAGGCCGCTGTCGAATAAAACCGCGGCGTCGAGAACGAACAGGCCTGAACCGTTATTTGCGATTCGAGGCTTTTTTTCGAGTTCGCTTATAAGGTTTTCAATATAGGCTCTGAAAGCTTCGTAAAATATGGCGTTTAGCTTATCCAGCGCGGCCCTGTCGGCGAACACTAATTCGCCCAGTTTTTTACGGTCGATCGACTTATCGGGATTAATAAGCCCGGCGACGCGGCTTTCAAATTCGGCTTTTATTCTTGCATAGATATCGCTTTCGGGGTTCGAGTAAAATCCATGGGCCACTTCGTCGAGGTTTACGACGAAAGCGCCGTCGTCTTTAAACATGTCTCTGAGGGCCGATTTTCCAGCCCCCGCAATCCCGCCGATACCGATTTTAATCAATTGAGAAACACGATCTTTCTATAAATTAAGCCGGCAGCCGAAAGGCCGCCGGCGGCCCCTTACGCTCCGGTTTCGCCCGTCTTTTGTTCCGGCGCTGGCGACGCGGCCGGGGAAGCGGCTTCGAAATTAAATTCGTTGAGCGCGTTTGCAAGCTGCATATTCATATCTTTAAGGCCCGCGAGAGCCGAAACGTCTTTTTTAGCGATAGCTTCTTCTAAAGCCGCAATCGATTTGCGGTTGACGTCTTTGGCGTTTTTAAGGGCGTCGGTGTATTTGTCTTTCATGTCGTTGAGAAGCTCTGCCAGTTCGTCAAAGCGGTCGCTCTGGCGGAAAGAGAATTTAACGTTGACGTCGCCTTCGATGATTTTCTGCAGCGTCTTTTCCAGCTTATAAACGGGCCCCGCTATCTGGTGCGAAAAAAACAAAGAAATTAGAATGACTATGATCACATTCACGAGCCCCAGCAGGACGAGCCTTCCCATCAATTTAGTGCTGAGATCGGTTTTGAGCCTTTCGAACGTTTCGGCGTAGCCTGCGCCGTATTCGCTGTCCTGGGCGAGAAACATTCCGAAGAAGTAAAGGTTGCAGAATATAACTACCATTACCAGGGCCACTATGAGCAGAACCGTTCCTATGAAACGCGTCTGCAGACCTTTTTTGATAAAATAATGCTTTCTAACCAAATCAAACACCTCTTATATTATTTATTTTTCAACTTTCGTTACTGACCTCGCCGCGGGCTACTTTTGAATGTCTTCGGCGAATTTCTGGAGCTTTCTGAGCATATCTTTTGAAGTTCCTTCGATGTAAATCCTGAGCACGGGTTCGGTTCCCGAAGCGCGCACAAGCACCCACGAACCGTCTTTGAGCAGGAATTTATAGCCGTCGACGTCGTTTATGGAGTTGACTTTGACGTTCATTATAAACGAAGGCGGATCGACTTTGAGTTTGTGCATGATGCTGTTCTTCTGCTCGTCGTTTTTAAGATGAATATTAATGCGGTCGGTATAAACTTCGCCGAACTCGTCGAGCAGGTTTTTATAAACTACCGACAGAGGCTTGTTTTCTATCGCCGCCACTTCGCATG
>MWBZ01000266.1 GCA_002069765.1 bacterium ADurb.Bin243 | reverse complement strand
GCCTTTTATTTCGGTTTTATCGTCTTCCAGTTTGTAGAGCTCTTCTTTTTGATAGTAGACGCTTATCATGCCCTCTTTATCGACTAAAACAAGAAACGGCGCGGAAGAACCGATTTCGGGCTTGACGATTTCGGAGGCGCAGGAGATTTCGTCGATTAATTTCATCTGCGCGCGCCGGGTGTTTTTTTGAAGCTCCACTTTATCTTTGAGCGACGACTTGTTTGCGGCTGTGCTAAACTGCATCACACTGTAAAAACCGGTGACGACCAGAGAAAAAATAATCATTGAAAGTATTAATTCAATTGTGGAAAAACCATTTTTACGCAATTTATATCCCTCAACTCAATTTTACAAAATATATACTTATATGTCAATCTGAAATTAACGAATTTTTAAATTAACAAAAGAAAAAGTCCGCGAACTGAGAGGAATTTGCTCTTATATATCGCCCTTTCTCCTTGCGTCCGGTTTGAATTTTTCGCCGTAGAGAAAGAAGCCCAGGGCGAAAAAAGCCGCGGCGAAGATAAATGAATCGGCGTTCACTTTATTCAGGAGTTTTATAAATAAAAGGAACGACTTTAAAATGAGCGATAAAAGCGAAGAAGAAAACTTGAAAATATAATAAAGTTTTCGTTTAATCAGCGCAATTATGAGTTCCGATACAATTAAATGAATTTTCATGATGCCGTATTATAACAGAAAACGAAAATTTAATCAATAAAGAATTCCTCCGGCGCCGCCTCGCCGATAAAAAGCGGGCTCTTCACCTGGCGTAAGCAAGCCACGGAAAGCAGTAAGACATGAAAATCCTTAAAACATAGCCAACGAAAAATGCGTACGGGGTTATGAAAGCCAGAAGCATTAAAGAGACTTTCATGCCGCGTTCCTTGATTATCATGAAAAAACTGGCCACGCAGGGGATGAAAAGGGTTATTACGACGAGCGATATCATGATCTGGAAAGGGGATAACAGCCCTTTTTCAGAAAGCGTGTATAAGCCGGCCGCGCCGTAGTCGCGCCTTAAAAAGCCCATCAGGAAAGCGAAAGTCGCTTCCCGAGGAAGCCCCAGCATGCCGGTTATGATGGGCGCAGACAAATTTTCGATAATCTTTAGCAAACCCGTTTCGGAGAGCGCGAAAAGAACGAAAGTGCCTATCAAAAAAAGCGGAACGACTTCCTGCAGATACCAGATGACCCTGTTATACGTCTTCTTGAAGATATTTCCGGGCTGAGGCCAGCGCATCGGCGGAAGCTCTATGAGAAAAAGCGACGGTTCGCCTTTTATGAGATAAGATGAAAGCTTGCCGACTATAACCACCTGCATAAAAACCGTTATAAAAACAGCCAGAGTGGCGTACCAGGCTATTTTCGCGGAAAGACCCATCATTACGCCGAGCTGGGCCGAACACGGAACGCCGAGCGCGAGTATTATTGTGGCGATGAGCCTTTCTTTTTTCGTATCCAGGACCCTCGTGGTGAGAATGGCCATCGTGCCGCAGCCGAAACCCAGGATTATCGGCAGCACGGCCTTTCCGTTCAGGCCGACGTGCTTGAAGATTCTGTCCGAAAGCACCGTAAGGCGAGGGATATAGCCCGAGTCTTCCAGGAAGCTGAAGGCGAAGAAGAAAGTGAACATTATAGGCAGAACTATCGCTACGGCATAGGTGAGCCCCATAGTTATGAGCCCGAATTCCCCCACGAATAACCTGTAAATAAGATTCGTTTCATTTGAAAAAGTTTTGAAAAATTTTACCGCCAGCGGGCTCAGGTATCCG
>MWBZ01000265.1 GCA_002069765.1 bacterium ADurb.Bin243 | reverse complement strand
TCCGGCGGCGACGTTCTGAGGATAAGCTTTTTCGGCGACCGTGTCGAAAAAATCTCGACCGTTAACCAGGTGAGCGGAGAAATAATAGAAGACCTCAACGAGGCCGCCATATTTCCGGCGACGCATTTCGTGGCGCCCGAAACGCTCAGAGCCCGCGCGGTGGCGCAGATACAGGACGAGCTCGAAGAAAGGCTCATGGAGTTAAAGAAAGAGGAAAAACTCGTGGAAATCCAGAGGCTTTCACAGAGGACCGCCTACGATATCGAAATGATAAAAGAAATAGGCTATTGCAAGGGCATCGAAAATTATTCTCGCATACTTTCAGGCAGAAAGCCCGGCACCCCGCCGGAAACCCTTATAGATTATTTCCCCGACGACTATCTTTTGATAATCGACGAATCGCACATAAGCGTGCCGCAGATAGCCGGAATGCAAAGAGGCGACCACGCGCGCAAGAAAAACCTCGTGGATTTCGGTTTCCGCCTGCCGTGCGCCTACGATAACAGGCCGCTTAAATTCCACGAATTCGAAGACGCGGTCGACAGGGTTATGTACGTTTCGGCCACGCCGGCCGAATATGAATTCAATAAATCCAGGGGGCGCGTCGCGGAACAGATAATCAGGCCCACGGGGCTTCTCGACCCGGAAATCACGATACGCGAAACTAAAGGCCAGATCGACGACCTTATAAGCGAAGTCAAAAAACGCGTCGATAAAAACGAACGCGTGCTCGTTACCACGCTCACCAAGAAAATGGCGGAGGACCTTACCGTTTATCTTCAGGACGCCGGAGTTCTCGCGCAGTACCTTCATTCCGAGGTTGACACTCTCGAACGCACCGAAATAATCAGAAATCTGCGCATCGGAAAATTTAACGTGCTGGTGGGCATAAACCTTCTGCGCGAAGGGCTGGACATTCCGGAAGTTTCTCTGGTGGCTATTCTCGACGCCGACCGGGAGGGATTTTTGCGCTCACACCGTTCGCTCATCCAGACATGCGGGCGAGCCGCCAGAAATTCGGAAGGTAAAGTCATATTTTACGCCGACAAGATAACCGACGGCATGCGCAAAACCATAGAAGAAACCAACAGAAGACGCGCTATCCAGATAGAATATAACCTCAAGCACAATATAACGCCGAAGACCATTATAAAGAATATTTTCGAAAGCATGGCCACCATAGGATACGACGGCGCAGAGCTTATAGGCTCCGGTGAAAGCCCCGAAAAAATAGCCGAACTTATAGCCGATCTGGAGAAAAAAATGTATGACGCCGCCATGGCGCTTAATTTCGAAGAAGCCTCGGCGTGCCGCGATAAGATCCTTTCGCTCGGAGGAAAGCTCGAAGGCATAGAAACGCCGCACGGAAGAAGAAATACGGGATATAAAAGCGGCAGAAAATCAAAAAAAGGTGTTTTATGATTATAACCAACTCTAAAGCTTATACCGAATGCTTCATGCAGCTGGCCAACGTGCTCGACTTAGACGAGCACAGGCAGACCTATCATAGCTGGCGCGTCGCCGCCATAGCCTATAAAATGGGAAAGCTCCTCAACTCCACCAACCTTCAGGAGATTTTCTGGAGCGGCCTTTTGCACGATATAGGCGCTTTCGGATATAACGATTTTACCGTTTCCACTTCGGATTCCATTTCGGTCCTCGAAAAAGATAAAATACTCAATCATACCATAAAATCGGCGAATATTATACTCAAAGACCTTCCCGGGGAAGTTTCGGCGATAGCCGACTTCGTTAAATACCATCATGAAAAATTCGACGGCACGGG
>MWBZ01000264.1 GCA_002069765.1 bacterium ADurb.Bin243 | reverse complement strand
GATATCAGAAGCTCTACCGACTATACTGGAATAAACGGTATCCCTTACAATCAATGGTGATTTTATGATTATGAATATATTTAAAATTAAAAATACCGGCATTCGACGCGCCACTACGCTAATAGAATTATCGTTTTCAATGGCTATAGCTTTAGTGCTTCTCGGAACAGCAGTCCATTACTACGGCGGCGCGGTCGAAAAATCCAAAGAAAGCGCGCTTAAACAGACTTTAATCGAAACCAGAAAGGCGATCGACACATATTATAAAAACAACGGAACCTATCCAGCTAAACTTGACGATCTGGTAAACGGCCAGTTTGTTTATTTAAGAAACTATCCGAGCGATCCGACGAGCGGAAGCACCGTCTGGCTGATAATTAAGGAAAACGGTCATACTGCGATATCCAGCGATGAATATACAGGAACCATTTACGATATAAAATCCCCAAATCCCAAGTATTATAGTTTTTAAGGTGAATGATTATGAGCGAACTTACGCAGCTTTTTCAGTCTAAAAAACTCGAAGACATTTTGATCTCGATGAATCTAATGAAAAAAGAGGATATCGCGGCGCTTGTCAGCGAATGCCAGACGCGCCGGAAATCCCTGCTCGAAGTCATTCTCGAAAAAAAGCTGCTCGACGAAACTAGCGTGTACAAAGCGCTTGCCACTCAGTCGAACCTCGAATTTTTCGACCTGAAAAATTACGAGGTCCCCAGACTTTTGTATTCGCTTTTGCCGATCAACCTTTTAAAAATGCAAAATCTGATTCCGGTTAAAAAAGACGGAAATATTTTAACGATAGCAACCTGCGATCCTTCCAGCTTTTTTTCCGTGCAGAGCATCAGAATGGTTACCGGTCTTAATATTAAACTCGTAGTATCGCAAAAAAATGAAATAATCAGGATAAAAAATAAAATAATCGACGAAAGCACTGCCGCTAAAACTCAGACCGCTGAACGAAACGCGAAACTATTCGGCGGAACGGCTGAAACGGCGGACCGCAGAACGCCCATCAAATCCGTAAATATAAGCGAAGTCATAGACGACCTGAATCTCGAATTCGTAACTTCAGGCCAGGAGCAGGTAAACCTCGAAGAGGCGCTTATAGAATCCAGACAGCGGCCTGTTATCGCTTTCGTAAATAAAACCATACTCGAAGCCGTTAGGAAACAGGCTTCGGATATTCACTTTGAAAGGCTTGAAACCCATTGCCGCATAAGGTTCCGTATTGACGGCGAGCTTTACGATCAATACAGCGTGGAAAGGGAAGCGCACGAAGCCATCGTTTCGCGTATAAAAGTCGTTTCAAGCCTTGATATTACAGAAAAATCGATGCCGCAGGACGGAAGTTTCAAACTTAAGATAGAAGACTCGTTCGTGGATTTCCGCGTTTCCATCTTTCCTTCGATTTACGGTCAGAACGTGGTTATCCGTGTGCTAAACCGCCGCGTCGTTCCGCTGGATTTGAATAAGCTCGGCTTTAATTCCCGCTATCTTGAAAATTACAAGGCAAAGATAGCTAAACCGTACGGCATGATACTGGTTACGGGTCCTACCGGCTCCGGAAAAACGACCACGCTTTATTCATCTTTGCTTCAAATTAACGACAGCGGAAGAAAAATAATCACGATAGAAGACCCGGTGGAATTTCAGCTCGAAGGAATCAACCAGACGCAGGTTTTCATAAACAAGAACGACCCGGCCAAATCGCTGACGTTCGCGATGGGGTTGAGATCTATTTTGCGTCAGGACCCCGACGTCATAATGATAGGCGAAATCCGCGAT
>MWBZ01000263.1 GCA_002069765.1 bacterium ADurb.Bin243 | reverse complement strand
GCTTAGAGCCGATCTTTTCGATGATTTCATCCAGGGCGCTCCGGCTGATGTGTACGACCGTCGAATATTTTTTGGAAAACGATTCCGAGCTTTTTTTCATTGATGACTGCGTTGCGGAGGTTTTGAGTCCGCCGCATTTTATTAAGGCCGAGCCATTGATGCTGGAATTGCGTATGATGTTAGAGCTTTCACCGCCGGTCAGGGCCGCGGCCGCTTCTTTTTCGGCCAATAAAATGGCGGGAGAGTCCTGGTGGTCTTTCGCGCGTATATCTTCTTCGGTGGTTTTAATTACGGGAGTCGCGGGGGTTTCCGTAGCGGGGTGCGCGCCTGCCGCCGGGTTATCGTTGGCTGCGGGCTGGTATGCGTTGAACGATGAGGCGGGAGGCAAAGATATTTCGGTGTTGACGGTTTCGCCTGCTTTAGCGGGTAGTTTATCGGGCATCGGGCTGCCGGAAGGATCACAGTTTAAATCTTCAGGATTATACATCATGGCGCTTCCTCCTTAAGTTATCATTAGTTAGATATTTATAAATTACCAGCGATAACAATTATTTTTATACTTTTCATTTTTCATCGATAAATTTTCATTGACAATAAAATTTTAGTTATTAAACCTTATCAATGGCGAAAACGCCTTCTTTCAGGTAATTGATGTATCCGGTTACCCAGAGAACGGCGCGCGCTCGTTTTTCTGCAAGGTTGCGGCGGACGCCGTGCTGGTCGGTGCAGATTTCGCCGTTACTGTAGCAGTGGCACGAGTGCGGATCTTCTTTGTGGTTGCGCATGTCGGGGTTGACGCACCACGCCCTGGCGTTCTTGCCGCCGTCGGCCGAGGTGTAGGCAATAGTTATCGTGAAGTCGCTTACCTCGTCGATAACTTCTTCCACCCAGAGATCGCCTTCACTGCATTTGCCGACGTAAATGGCGTTGGGCGCGAATTCTTTGAATTGCGCTATTTCAGGAGTTTCGTTGAAGTGGAACGTGCCTTTGGGAATCTTGATCCCGCCCGCGCCGCGGGTTGTGATGCCGTCGGTTCCGGCGTTGACCGCGCCGTTTTTTAGCTGATTTTTAAGCTCCTCGACGGTTATGCAAAACGAGCCCCTTGGAATCACCGTGGAATTAGCGTTGTTATTCATAGTGTTTCCTCCTTATTTATTACTTTTTATAGTTTTTATTTAATTTTTATTATGGCCGCTTTTTAGTTTTTATACAAAATTTGGGTAATTATTTTTTATATTAGTTGTTTTATTTGGATTTTGGAATCAGTTCATGTTGAAAAAGTTTTTTGCGTTTTGGATAGTTTCAGAAACTTCTGCGCGGCGGCGGAATTCGTTATTCTCGCGGGCATCACGGTTTACTGAATAATAATCGTTTCGGTCCTGATCGACCGAAGTGGAGGTATTTGCCTGATTTGAATTCAAAGTTTTTTTAATAAACGAGAAAGCGATAAAGGCGGTGAATCCTAAAAAGACCCCCTGTATGGCGAGGGTGATTAACGAAACTACGATCCCTATGATGGTTGATATAATGAAGCCGATCAGGGGAACCACTATATGTACAAGGATATTCCAGCCGAGAACCGCGATGAAGCAGGCTGATGCCAGACTAATTAACGATCCCATAACGCGCCTCCTTTAAATTTAAATATTTATCAGTAATTGTTTTTTAACTCCATTGTTACGATCATTTTTCACGCCCACGGCCCATCGTAATCTTTTTAGTTAGAAATAAAAATTTTATAATTAAATTTTAAAATCCTTTATTTGTAATTGTTTTAGATTTTCGTGCCGGTGT
>MWBZ01000262.1 GCA_002069765.1 bacterium ADurb.Bin243 | reverse complement strand
TTTTTCATAAACGGTGGCCTCGTCGAGCCTGTAAAGCGGAAGCGCCACGCATGCGCAGTTTTCGAAATCGAATTTGTACATATCGCAGCAGCCTGAAACGGCCGCGGGCATTTTTTGAACGCAAGCTTCAGCCTGGCTTATTTTCTGGATAAGAGAACCTACGAAATCCGACTGCGTCTGGTCGATTATCTTCGATTCGCCGGTTTCGCGGTTGAACCTGAACCCCTGCAAATTAATCGCGTCGATATAGCCGCAGTCTTTTAAAAAAGTAAAAACTCCGCCGTCGAGTTTGTTTAAAAGTTTGTCGCTTACGAACTTAATAAACTCGTAATAGTATATTTCTTCAAAATTTTGTTCTATGCCAGTTTCCATTTTCATTTGTAATCAATCGTTTTTTTTATGTCATGGCGATTAATAATTTTCATTTTTTAGGCAGCGTTACCGTGAATTTTGAGCCTGCGTTAATTGCCGATTCTACGGTGATCTGGCCGTTGTGTTTTTCTATAATATGTTTTACTATCGCAAGTCCCAGACCCGTTCCGGAAACCTGGTAAGTAAGCGATGAGTCCACCCTGAAAAATTTCTCGAAAATCTTTCCCAGCGCCTCTTTGGGCATTCCTATGCCGGTGTCTTTGATGACCAGCTCAAAGTTGGATTTATTTTCTTTGAGGCTGACGTCTACTTTTCCGCCTTCGGGCTTATTGTACTTGATTGCGTTCGAGAGCAGGTTGATTATAACCTGCTCTATTTTTGAAGCGTCGCATGATATGTTCGAGGCCTGCTGCGGTATCTCCACTGAAATGGAAACGCCTTTCTGGCCGGCGAGCTCTTTGACCAGCAAAGCGCATTTTTTTACTATTTCCGAAAGATTGACGCTCGAAAGCACGAGCTTGAAATCTCCCGCTTCGAGCTTTGAAAGATCGAGCAGGTTGGAGATAAGGTTTGTAAGCCTTTCGCTCTCCTGGCAGATTATATTTAAAAATTCCTTCTGCGTGTCTACGTCTTCGCTGCCGACTATGTCGATAAGAGTTTCCGAATAAGCTTTTATAGATGTGAGAGGCGTTCTGAGCTCGTGGGAAACGTTTGCGACCAGCTCCGATTTTATTTTGTCTATTTCGCGCAATCTCTGGATTTCGCGCGATTCAGACATGTCGCGAAGCATGAAGATGATCGCGAATATTTTTGAATTGCTGTCTTTGATGCAATTATATGAAATCCTTATAGGAATTATCTTGCCCGTTTCGCTGTAATCCACTTCCAGCTCGTTGAACGGCTTCGTATGCTGAAGATCGGCGGCGGCGGCTTCGGTAAAGGCTTCTTTCAGCTTTTCGCTTATGGAAAGAGGCAGTATTTCGTTATAAACTTTTCCGATCGTCGCGTTCGCGCTTACGCAGATAAGATTTTCCGCCACATGGTTGAACGTCTTTATAACGCCCTGCATATCCAGAACGATTATGCCCGTAACCATGTTATTTATGACGTCGTTTAAATAATTTTTAAGATCGGCCAGGTCCTGGTTTTTAAGGCCCATTTCGTTGTACAAAAAGGTGTTTTTGATGGCTATGGCTGATTGCGCGCCGAGGATATTTAAAAATTCGAGGTCCTGCTGCATGAAGCTTTCTGCGGTTTTCTTGCAGTACATGAAAATGACGCCTACCGTTTCCATCTGGGTTATCAGAGGCACGATGAGGACCGTGGCTTCCGCGTTGTTTTCCATGTCGGGAAGCACGATGGAGCGTTTCTGGGATATTGACCAGTGGGCCAGCCCGTCGCCGATTATGTTTTTGATCTTTGCGTCTATGGCCGGTTCTACGTTTCTGAGGGCCATATAATTAAAGCTGTCCTTTTCGCCGTCGTAAATGGTAATGGCGATGGAGCTG
>MWBZ01000261.1 GCA_002069765.1 bacterium ADurb.Bin243 | reverse complement strand
TAGCCTCGTCAACGGCCCCGCCTGTCATGGCCATCATTTCAGCCGCGGGAGTGCCGTTATCGGCGCAGCGATTCACTATGGAGTCTATTTCAGCGTCAACCGCGAATATCGCGGAACCCGCTATTCTGGATTTAATCTTAGCGAGCTTTGCGATGCGTTTTTCTATCTCCGCAAGATTGTCCGCAAAGGCTTTTTTAACGCCGTATATATTGCGGACGCCCCTTTCGGAAAGGACCGTATTGATGAATCCGTTCAGCCTGTTTATAGGCGATTTAGCCTTCAAACCGGCCGCCTCAGTCGAAAACACCCTGCCGAGCGCGGCGTATAACTCGTCGTATCCGCTCGAACTCACGGCCTTAGCATCGTTTTCTTCAAGGCCTGCAATATAAAGCGGATATGAGGTATGTATGACCTTTCTGTTCCTGAGCTTGTCGCCGCAATTAAGCTTCGCGAGTTCGCTATCGCAGTAACGCGACTGATCATCCCTGTCTCGGAAGCTTTTTGGAACTATACACGACACGAATTCGCCGTTTATTTCATCTTCTTCGGTAGTGTCCGATTTAGTAACGATAACGACGAAATTTTTCTCTTTTTCGATCAGGCTCTCGATTTCGGCCATGTCGGAAGCTTTTGCCGGCGAATCTGAACTCATTACATATATGACAAGATCGGCGCCGCTCACGTATTTTTTTGCGAGTTCCTCGTTCTCCCTGGTCAGCGAATGAATGCCTGGAGTATCAACCCAGCTCAGGCCGCTCAAAGTAAATCCCTGGATAGACGAAGTGGATTCGGTCTCCTTGACTTTGAATCCGTCGCTTTCAAGCTCGGCGAGATTGTCTATGTGGTTTTTGATGTTAGACCTGTCATACATAAAAAATTCGGGGTCGGCTAATGTTTCTATGACCGAATTCACTTCTCCGGCGGGGCCGCCGAGTTTATATTTGATCCCTGAAATCACGTTGCCAAGCGTGCTTTTTCCGGAATTTACCTTGCCGAATACTATTACGAGAAAACTGTCCTCGAATTCGCTCACAAAATCATTGATCTTGATATAGTCGGAAAGTTCTTTCGCCCATTTCGATATTATCTCGGAAAGCATTTCGTTATTGCCCGCGACCATAGCCCTGAGCTCTTCGTCGGATACTCTTGAAATCCATGCCAGCTCAGCCTTAGACGACGATATAAAATCGGACAGAACGGCGGAAAGCTCCTCTTTCTTCGCTTCGACTGCTGAGGCTGAAGCCGCGATACAGGTTTTAAAGTCCTTCAGGGTTGCGTAAAACCCTTCAATCGGTTCTTTTACGCCGTTAAAATCTTCCCGGCCGTTTATATTATTATTCATAATCGCACACTCCTTTTTATTTTCCCCTTCATGCCTCACGCTCCGAACCGCAGCGGCCCCTAAAGCGTTTTTGTTTTTAAAATTTTAGTCATTTATTATCAAAGTATTTTTTAAAATTGACTTTTCAAAATTAATCCGATAAAAAATAAAATTTCCGGCCGACTGCCGGCCGGAATATAACGCAAAATAAATAAAAATTAATCCCGCCTTGCCTTTTCGGCCTGGCGGGACTATGAAATTATTTATAAAATTTTTGTGTCGAATTTTTAATAAGACCGGCTTTCCTGCGCCTATGAGCGAAGCGGGACCGGATAAGCTTTTAACAATATCCAATCGGAATGAACATTGCGGCTACAAATTTCTCTGTATATCGCCAATCAGCTCATCGGCGTCTTTGACGTTTTCATGGCTTCCAACATTCTGAAATATTATTCTGGCGCGCTGCGCATATTCAAGCGCCCAATCTATATGATTTTCTTCGAACATCGATCTTCCCATGTAAAGCGATGCGATTCCGGCGGTTATATTATTAACGTCGCCGGCGGCTTCATACTTTTT
>MWBZ01000260.1 GCA_002069765.1 bacterium ADurb.Bin243 | reverse complement strand
CCGCCGGCCAGTCTTACTTCGCTTATGTGTCTTCAGATACCGTTCTCGATTATAGCGGCAGCTCCATAGTAATAGGCGACGGTTCGGCCGTTTCGGAGCCGTCTTTAGCTATTCCCGCTTCGGCGCTCAGCGATATCCCCATGCCCGAGCAGATTACGGGTTACGGCAATATCGCCGGCGAAATTGCCCCTCCTTCCGATGCCGCCGCTCCCGGCGGTCCGGACCGCGCCATTAAAATAGTCAGCCTCACCAATATAAAGGTCTGGATAAAAAACAAGCCTGAGATAACCGCACAGACAGATGAAAACGGCAAGTTCGAGCTTAAAAACGTTCCGGCCGCGCCAGAGGGGCAGGGCCATACCATAGAATACGAAAAAATCGAAGGCGCCGATAAATTCAACGGCGTAATCAAAAACGTCCCCGTGCTCGAAAAGAAAAAACTGGATTTAAAGCCTTACATAGGGCCGGCCGTCATTAAAAAAGCGGGCTCGATTCAGGGCCGCGTGGCTTTATACGACGGCCTTTCGCCCATCGGAACCGACGTATATATAGCCGACGTTTCAAATATGTTCGCTAAAGCCGACGAAGACGGATCGTTCTCCCTTATGTACGTTCCCGAAGGCACGTTCACTATAGTTTTCAGCATGTACGGCTACGAAATTCTCAAAAAGGAAGTTTCGGTCAGGGCGAACGAAATTAACCAGATCGACAGAGTTATATTAAGAAAAGTGAATATTACATCCACCCTTGGCTATATAGACGGTTATGTTACCGACGCCGACGGCATGCCCGTTCCCGCCGCGCTGGCGAGCCTGGTTTCTTCGGATTCCACCGTCGATCTGGCATGCCAAACCACTACCACGGGGCATTTCAAATTCGCCGGATTGAACGGCGGCGATTATAAACTTATTATCGCCAGAGACGGATACAAAGGTTCGGAAACGGCCGTAAAGCTTCTGACGGGTGAAGAAAAACACGTTAACGCCGCTATGGAAAAAATCGAAAATTCCGGCACCGGTTTCGGCCTTATCTGCGGATACGTCAGGGACATGGTTACGGGATCTCCCATAAGAAACGCCGTGGTTATGACTATTCCGCCCACCGAGCAATTCTTTACGGACAATAACGGCTTCTTTTCGTTTTTGATCAAAGCCGGAGAATATACGCTTATAATAAAAAAAGCCGGCTATATCGAAGACAGGCTTACTTTCAAAGTGCCGCAGGACCAGGCCGTAGAAGTGGAAGGCCTTCTTGAAAACCTCGACACTACGCCCGTCGAAACTATCGGTTTGAATTTGTCCGAATTGACGATGAAACAGGGAGAATCGTTCCAGTTTATCGCCACGCTTAAAGACACTTCGGGCGCCAATATATACGGCCGCGCCATTTCATGGAGCGCGTCTTCTTCTCAGACGGGTAGAGTCGATTTTACCGGGCTTTTCACCGCGGAAGGCCCCGGCACCTGCGAAGTGACCGCTTCTTACGGCGGAAAAAGCGCGAAAGCTAAAATCAACGTCATATCCACCGAAAAAAGGCTCGTGAGCTTGAGCATACTGCCTTCCAGGGCCAGCCTTTACGTGGAGGAAATCAAGCGCTTTACGCTAAAAGCCGTTTACAGCGACTCTGAAACCAGAGTGGTTCTGCCGTCGCTTGCCGAATGGAGCTGCGGCGAAGGCTTTTACATGATAGAAAAAAGCGCCTTCGCGGCCGTTTCGCCAGGCCAGTGGCTGGTTACGGCAAAGTTCAACGGCCTGGAAGCTTCCGCCGCTATCAACGTTATCGGTTCTCTCGCCGACGACAAGGCGCCCAGAATTTCTCACAAACAGCCGCAGATAAAAGCGGGTAGCCCGCTGGAAATAAAGGCCGAGGTCGTAGATGCCGGCGGCGGATCGGTTTATGGCGTGTCGCTTTATTATAAAAAA
>MWBZ01000259.1 GCA_002069765.1 bacterium ADurb.Bin243 | reverse complement strand
CGCTTTCACGTCGGCGCCTTTTTCTATGGCGTATTTTAAAAGTTCGGGCTGGAACGCCGAAAATATAGGCGTTTCACCAAAATTTGACCTGGCGTTTATATCGGCTCCCGCCGAAACCAGCTCGTCTATCACTTGCTTGTAAGCCGCGGCTTTTTCTTCATTAAAACCTCTTACGGCGTAATGTATCGCGCATTCGCCGGCGGCCGATTTTAAATTTACGTCGGCTTTTTTCGCTAAAAGCAGCTTTACTTTTTCGATGTCCGCCCGGCCCGCGGCTTCCATTAAAGGGCTCGTACCCAGCGCGTCCTGCGCGTTAATATCGGCCCCTTTTTCTATTAAATAGCCGCATAAGTCCGCTTTTCTGATCTTATGAAGCGCGGAGCCGCCGTTATCGTCGCGCGCGTTAATATCGGCCCCGCTCTTTAACAGAAGCCCTGCCATTTCAATAGATTCACAGATATGCAGTGCCCCGTTTTTAAATTTATCTACGGAGTCTATTTTAACGCCACGCTCCAGAAGCATAGATACGGATTCGGTGTCGTTGGAATAAACGGCATTAAATAAAGCGTTTTCGCCTGCGTTTACATCCGCGCCCTTTTCTATAAGCAGTTTCGCCGCGCTTTTTGATTTATGCAAAATAGCATTATAAAAAGGAGTTTTACCTTCCATGTCCTGCGCGTTAATATCGAAGCCTTTATCGATAAAATACGCCAGTGCTTCTGTGTTTCCGGCCGCGGCCGCGCTGTGGACGATGGTTTCGCCTTTTTTAGATTTTGCCGCCATATCGGCTTTTTTAGATATTAAAAATTCAGCCATGTCTTTTGATTTAACATAATGTATGGGCGTTTTGCCGTAACGGTCCGCCGCCTCTATGCAGGCTTTTTTATCTATAAGGACCTCCGCCATGTCTTTATGCCCGTTCATTACCGCTATATGCAGCGGACTCCATTCAAAAAAATTTTCTTTTGCGTTTACGTCGGCCCCGGCGTTTATTAAACTCATGAAAATTTTAAACTCGTTATTTTCAACGCTTAATGTAAGCGGCGTCTGGCCTGCGCCGTTTTTTAAATTTATATCGAGCCCCTTTTTTATATAATAATCAACCATTTCAGCTTTTTTGCCCTTCACCGATTCGTGTAAAAGCCCGTTTCCGTTTTTGTCTTTAACGTTGATATCCGCTCCTGCGGAGATCAAAAGCTCGGCGGCTTCAACGGAACCCGCAAGAAAAATAGGCGTTTTTTTAAAGTAATCGAGCTGGTTGACCGGCGCCTTATTGTTTATTAATAACTTGATTATTTCCGTGGAGCCTTTTAAAGCCGCCATATGAAGCGGGCCGGTTTCATATTTTTCGATTTCCCCGATCGATTCAGGCTTGCTTTTAATAACCGCAGCCGCTTTTTGAACGTCCGTTTTTTTGATGGCGTCCAGCAACTCGCCTGCAAAAACTAAATTTACAGGCCATGTCTGCACCGATAAAGCCGCCAGTAGAGCGAGAAAAATTCTAAACCCGTTTTTTTTCATATGGCAAGACCTCCACAGAATATAAATTAAAGATTGCCGTTATTATATAATAAAAAAACTAAAAATAAAAGAATTGAACTTATCTTCTTTTCAAAAATTTTATGCTTTTTAACTATTTTAATTTAATGCGGTTAAAATGTATTTATTTTTTTTGATAAGGGAAGGCGAGGTGCCACGGCCCCTCCCTTCCCTTAAAATCCCTTCCAACCCCCTATTAGCCTGACGCTTTATTTTTGTGGAGTGCCGGCTTTTTTGCCGGAACTTTAATTTTGCTTTGCTCTTTTCGGTGGTTGCCTCAAATTTCTTCACGCTGCCTTTCGTTCAGTTGCAGACGCGCGCTTCGCTCGCGTCTGCGCAGCAATAATGGCTTGCTGGTAAGTCAGCATTGTGGTTTTGTAGTA
>MWBZ01000258.1 GCA_002069765.1 bacterium ADurb.Bin243 | reverse complement strand
CCGCCGATCGCGCCCGTGAAATTTATGAAAATGTTGAAAGGCGGCTCAAATGAACCGTGACAGAATAATAGTGATTTTTTCGTTCGCGCTGATATTTATGTTCAGCTCGATCGATAATTCGATATCTCCGATGGTAGAGATTTTGCATAAATTTTATTCGGTGCCCATGCAGAGCGTCATATTGCTTATTTCGTACTGCACGTTCGGAATAATCGCCGGCGTTTTTGTGGGGCCGTCTATGACCTCGAGCTTTGACGCGGGAAAAGTAGTGCTGGCGTCGTCTCTGGGAATGTGCGTTTCCCTCGCTTTATTTCTTTTAACGGCCGATTTTTATATAGCCGCGGCATGCCGTTTTATATTCGGATTATTTCTGGGCGTCGCCGCTTCTTCCATGTGGTGGATCGCCTATTACGGCGTTTCAAAGCATTATTATCCTTCGATGGTGGTCGTTTTGATGGCGGCGCGACCGCTCGCGCTCGCGCTCGGAGTTCCGGCGGCCGGGTTCATGGCTTCTAACTACGCCTGGCAGTGGCCGTTCTTTATATTCGGAGCGTTGATTTTATATTCGGGCTCCGTTCTTTTCGGTTCAATAAAAGACTCTAACGAGCCGCCAAAGCAAAGACTCGACTTCAAAAAAGTTTTCACGGGTTATTACGACGCGTTTAAAGTGCCGTACCTTCCAGGTTTTTATCTGGGCCTCACTCTCAACAGAATGTGCTACTTCGGTTTTTATTCCTTCATGGGCCTCTGGTTCGTAAGGCATTACGGCGTCGGCGTGGCCGTGATCAGCAAGGCGCTTTTATTTATAGGCCTCGCCGAAACTCTCGTCAATTTTATCGTTCCGCGGCTCATCAAAATTTTCGGCAATAAAAACCTTTTTACTCTGAGCATAATTTCTTCCGGGTTCGTTTTCGCGGCCTTCATAGGCGGCCGGTTTTCGCTGGTCCCGACGGTCTCGCTCATAGCGCTTTTTATGGTGCTCGACAGGCTTTATATGGTGACGGCGGTCATATCGATACCCGAAATGTTCGCTTCCGCGAGCAATAAAACTATATTCGGAAGCCTTAATACTCTCACGGCCTGGGCGGGCCTCGCCGTGATCTCATGGGTGCAGGGCCGCTTCACAGAAGCGATGGGCCTCGCGCTTATTGAATACGCTCTGCTGGCTTCTTTTATAGCCGGATCTGCGATGATGTATTACGTGCAGCATAAAACCGTTTTTTCCGTTAAAAAAGCTTAAAATTTAGCTCATGTAAAATAGGCATAAAATTAAACGCCTTAAAATGCTTTTAATTAAGTCGTCAATAATAAGCGTATCTTCAAAAATAATCAACCTGTTCATCTTTTTGCGGCAAGGCCGCCGTTCGCCATGCTCAAAATCATCCTCAAATGTCGAATTTCAAATTTATTCCTGACATCCGATCAATGCATTTTGTTCACTTCCAATTTGGACGTAGATGGGTTACAATAAAATCAGGATGTGAAAATTAAAGCATAACATTCAGCGATCGTGGAATCGGCGGCCTGAAAAATTAACGTATTATTTTAATATTCAAGACTTTTCAAAGGAGGAGCTTTATGAAACTATTATTCGCATTAAAATTGTTCAACTCGTTGAAAAACATTTTAGGTTTTATTTGCATATTTTCTCTGGGACTGATCACAGGCTCTATTTTTTCGAGCAACGGCGCAGGGCCGCTGGCGGCGGCGCTATCAGAAGCGGCCGCCGGAATTATCACGGTGAAAACCTCTTTGCTAATGATTTTGCCAATAATCTTTGCCTTGCTTATCTCATCACTTTTGCTTAAACGCATCGGCTTCGGCATCCATCTGCTCAGCCGTATTTCAGGCAAATTTTAAAGCATTCAATATGACGGCGTCATAAAAATCTTTTGAAAACCCTTGTTTTTTTTTTTTTTTTTTGTGATAAGATTTCCCGG
>MWBZ01000257.1 GCA_002069765.1 bacterium ADurb.Bin243 | reverse complement strand
TCTTTAAGGCGCCAAAAATAAAAAATCTTTCGGCTTTGAGGCTGGGCGTGCAATCTGATTCGGTTGCTGCGGCCGGCATATATAATTTAAGCGCGCTAAAAGTTTTCGCCGATTACAGCGATCAAAGCTCCGCCGAGGTTACCGCTAAGGCTTTGTGGGTAAAAAAATCCGGCGGCGGCGCGTTGAACGGTAAAATTTTCACGGCCCCGCTTTCTTCCGAAGTTGTTATATTGTCGGCTTCTTATGAAGAAGGCGGCGTTTCGAAGGCGGCCGATTTCAGCCTGAAAATAGAAGAAGCGGCTGTCGTCAAAACCGTAGATCCGATCGGCAGCCACGAATATTCAATTATAAACCGCTGCATGACCTGGAAGGAAGCCAGGGCTTTCTGCGAAAATATGGGCGGCTACCTTGCCACGGCCACCACGCAAGCTGAAAACGATTATCTTTACGGCATATATAAAGCGGCCGATCCTGAAGGCGTTATGCATTGCTGGCTCGGCGCCACCGACGAAGGCTCTGAAGGCTCATGGAAATGGGTCACCGGCGAAGCGTATAATTTTTCCAACTGGGACCAGGCTCAGCCCGATAACGGCAGCGCCAGAGAGCATTACTTGCATTTCGGCCAGCGGTTCGGCCCTAAATGGAACGACGCGGCGAACGACGATAAAAACATACTTGAAAAAGGCGGCTTTATATGCGAATGGGGAAATCCCGTCACGGCTAAAGTCGCGGCGCCTCAAATAACACCCGGCGGCGGCGCTTTTACTGATTCTCAAATAGCGGCCATTTCATGCGCCACGGCGGGAGCTTCTATTAAATACACACTCGACGGTTCGATTCCCACCGATTCTTACGGCTTTACATATACCGCGCCGGTGACGCTCAAATCTTCCGCTATTGTCAGGGCTATCGCTTTAAAAGCAGGCATGGCGCCTTCAGAAGTGAAAAGTTCCGTTTTCACCAGGCGAAGTTCGACGGCCGACACCGTGTCGGGGCTCATCGCTTATTATAAATTCGACGGCGATCTCAACGACTACAGCGGTAACGGCAGGCACGGCATGGCTCATGGAAATATCCAATATTCTACGGGCGTTATAGGCAATTCGCTGAAACTCGACGGCGTGAGCTCGTACGTCAGGGTCAACTGGCACGAAATATTTAGAAACAACGAGTTTACCCTGTGCGCATGGGTTAAAGTCGATTCCGACGCGTCTTTGAGCGATACGATGCTTTCCGTTCCCAGCTACAGCGTTTGGGACGACGCTTTGCGTTTCGCGTACCGCGCCGATTCTAAAGTTCTTCAGGGCTACACGTACAGCATGAATTATATCAACGCGCCTGAAAACTTGCAGGATAGATATCATCATGTGGCGATGGTTAAAAACGGCGCTAATTTGCTGCTGTTCTGCGACGGCGTTCAGATCGCCCAAAAACAGATACCGGTTGCCATTACTTACGGCATGCCTCGAAGCATAGTGATAGGCGCCGATGACGATACAGGCAACGACGGCCACGGCGACGCTAATTTCTTTAAAGGCCAGATAGACGAGTTGAAAATTTACGGCCGCCAGATGTCCGCAGAAGATATTTCGGGCGAAGCTAAAACCGGAATGGAATTAATTAAAACCGCCAGGCCCGAGTTCACTCCTTTGCCCGGAACTTACGATTCCACGCAGTCGGTAACTATA
The DNA here is from genome assembly GCA_002069765.1 of bacterium ADurb.Bin243. Lineage (GTDB taxonomy): Bacteria > Muiribacteriota > UBA9980 > UBA9980 > UBA9980 > UBA9980. Next base: position 252 of record MWBZ01000257.1, on the reverse strand, counting down.
AAATGCGCCACTACGGGCGCCGTTATCAAATATACCATCGACGGCTCGGACCCGTCCCGGACTAACGGAATCGTTTTTTCTTCTCCTATAAAGGCCGGCGTTCCGACGCTTATCAAAGCAATAGCGTACAAACCCGAAATGATCGATTCTGAAACGGCCGAAGCTTATTTTAAAATAGAAAAAGGCATGAAAATAACTCCTTCTCCCGCTAACCCCGTTCCGGGCGGCGGCACCGGCGGTCCCGGCGGCACG
>MWBZ01000256.1 GCA_002069765.1 bacterium ADurb.Bin243 | reverse complement strand
GGCTTAAAAGAAACGACTCGAGCATGCTCGATTATCACGAACAGATTTATCAGGGCGAACTTAAAAACGAGCACAATAAAACCACCGAAAGGCTCAGATATAATTTAAGGACCATCAGTTCTAAATATGATCTAACGAGAAAACAGAACGAATACACCCAGAATTTGGGCGTTTCGTCGAACGCATGGGATAAGCTCAACTATTCGCTTGAATTTTCCAATATAAAAACCGACGCCGGCCAGAATGAAGATTTGATATCGAATATCAAAAACTACTCGCTGGACGTAACTTCAAATATAACGAAAAAATTATCGCTTAACACGGTATTTTTATCCCGCGTTGAAAACAACGTGCAGACCAACAGAACGGACAATCTTACGGCCGCCGACGCCAAGCTCAGATACAACCCTTCCAAAAAAGTGCAGGGCCAGTTAAGGTATAAAGAAAGCCATTCAAAAAAATTCCTCCTCGATAAATCGTATAATGAAAAAGTGCTCCAGTTAAAAGAAGGCGTCACAAATGAAGATAATTACATCACGGTCGAAGAACCGGTGACCACAAAGACGGGATCGTTTCTCGTGGACCTTATGCCCTCATCCAAAATTCGCTCCCAGCTTCAGTATCAGTTTAAAAACCTCATCAATATAAATACCAGGGCGCGCATGTCGGTTTCCGACTCGGCCATGATGGAATTCAAATACGCTCCCAACCGCATGCTTTCATCCATATACAGGATAATGAACTCCAAAAACACGCAAAACGTGGGCGAATTGATGGCAAGCCGCAATTTGAACCACAATCTCGAATTGAGAAAAACGATTAACGTGAAAACGGCCCTGATATCAAGCCTTGAAGTCGATTATAAAACCGACGTTTTCAGGCCGCTTGAAAATACCGACACATACAGCCAGGGATTGAGGTTCGAAAAAGACTTGAGCGCGGCTCTCAGCGTCAGCTCCGGCCTGGCATACGCTAAAATCAACCGCATAGCGCCTTTTTACGATTCCAACAAGGTGTCGCTGTTAAGCGGTTTCCGCCTGATTCCAAAGCGCTTTAAAATGACGCTGCGTTCGAATCTGGATTATTCCATAGAAGACGACGACGTCACTAAAAGGCGGCGGGCGATACTGGATAATTTCATAGATTACGACCTGGGCGGCGATACCGAGTTATCGGCCAATTATAAGTTTGTCGATTCGGGAAAAACTTCTTACGAAGAAGGATATAAAGCCCGCATCGGAAAAATGACGCTTACAAAAAGGTTTTAAGCGCAGGCGTAAAAAATTGTTTCCATATGAGAAAGAATTAATTTATTTACATATTCCGGCCTTTATGCTATAATACGCTGGCATATTACGGGTTATATGCAAATTTTAAATTTTGGTTGATATGAGTTTTTTTATATTTAAAAACCTTAAAATTAAAACCATTCTTATTGTTTCTCTGGCCATTCTTTTCATAATAATGGCTACTGTCGCTATTTTTTTCGTTCAGGCCAATATACGACTGAAATGCATCGCCGACGCTAAAATACAGGCCCAGAGAGTTCTGGACCGCAATCTCGCGACGCACGAATATTTTTCGAAAGTATTAAAACCCGCCGTCTTTAAATTAATCGAAAAAAGCGTGAGCAAAGACTACTTCGACCATTCGTGGATGTCTTCCACTTATGTGAATAAAGAAGTCCATAAATTAATGACGGGCATAAATCCGAAAAATTCCGATTATTATTATAAAGAATGCGCGGTGAACGCGAGAAACCCTGAAAACGAGGCCGACTCTTTCGAGGCTTCATTTATAGCCGATACCAACCGTGACAAATCCCTGATTTTAAAATCAGAAATCAAAGAGTACGCAGGAAAGCCGTATATGGTTTTTTTGAGGCGCGGCGAAGTAATGGACGAATCGTGCATGCGCTGCCACAGTAAGCCCGAAGCCGCCCCCGGCGATATGATCAAATCTTACGGAAGCGCCGCCGGTTTCGAAAAACCTTTAGGAAGCGTTATATCGGCGATTTCAATAAGGATACCGCTGGACGCCGCTTTCGCCGAGGCGTCC
>MWBZ01000255.1 GCA_002069765.1 bacterium ADurb.Bin243 | reverse complement strand
GGAAACTTTCCCCGTTCGTTTTTCTATACTTTCAGCGATCGTCCGCTCGAAATCGGATTTATAAACGCCCGTCCGCTTCGCCGCGCTCCAACAAGATTCACAGCCCTTTTTCACTTTCTGCTTTGCTTTTGTTTTCGCTTTTGTTTTCGCTTTCCCGGACTTGCTTTCAACAATCCGTTTCGTCTTAGCAACCATATTTACCACTCTTTCAATCTTTTATTTTTTTTCTTGTATTTATATTTTTACTTACCTTTATAGTATATTAGTATTTCCGAAATTATGTCTTTTTTTTCTTTTAACTTTTAAATATTATAAATAACGCCCGTTCACCATGAAGATAAGCCTGATTTCCATTCCCGGATTTTCGGATTCTCGGATTTTTTTCATAAAAAATACTAAGTGAATATTATCACTTAGTATTCGGAAATAAAAAAATGCGGAACGTTGAAAATGGAACGTCCCGCATTCATTGAAAACAGTTTATTTGTTATATTTTCGCTCTTTTTTTTCTTTCCGCGTGGAGTCTTTCTTTCAGTATTTTCAGTATTTCCGGTCTGTGGTAGTATTTCTTTTTTAGACCGCGGTATGTCATGATAACGAGATATTCTTTTTCTTCCGGCGTCAGATAGTCGTTTATCATATTGAGGATCGTGGGCGCGGTTACGTTCAACGCCTTGGCAAGAGTTTTACGATCGAGATAGTCTCCGCTATCGTAATCTATTTGTTCGCCTTCGTATTCGTCTTGTTCTATATCGGTACTCTCCGCGTCTATTCTCTCCATTTTCCCGTCCTCTATCCGCATGGTGAATATATGCGGTTTCATTTTATCTTTTTCCTTTCCTGCTTCGCCTTCGACGCGTTGTTCTACCGCTTCGCCTTCGACGCGTTGTTCTACCGGGGCTATCGCCGCGTTTCCTTCACCGAAAAGTCTTTCGTTCCAGACGTTTCCGTCCGTTTCTTCAACTTCGCGTTGCTCGGACGTCGGCGTTTCCTGATTTTTCATTTCCTGATTCGCTTTATCTTTTTTCGTCATTGATTTCTCCTTTCCCGATTTCGTATTTTTGTTTCACTTTTGTTGCTCCGCCTTTGCTCGTTCGCATTGCTCGACCATAAAGATATCGGATTTTTTTTACGTTCCTATTTTATCGTATATATTCGTTTTAAGCAACATTTCAATCGCTCCTCTTTTTTATTTACCAACAACGCGGATATTGTTTCGTTCGTTTCGTTCGTTTTTTGTTTATCATTATATTATTTTTTTTGAAAAATGAGCTTATTATTTCCAAAGTTTTTTATTTTTCATACTTTTTCCGTTGCTCGATTAACCGGATTTATAGCGTTTCAGAAGTTCGATAAGATTTTCCGATTTTATTTCTTCGGCGATTTTCAGCGCGGAAACGTCTTTTTCGCCGGCTTCGAGTCCGGGATCGGCTCCGAAACGCAGAAGAGATTCTACAGCCTCGTTGTTTTGTTCTATTATCGCTACTGTAAGAGGAGTAGAAAAAGCGTTTCCCATGCGCGTTTTCATATTAGGATTCGCTCCGGACGCGAGCAACATTCCGGTTATTTCGTCGGAACGCCGGACGATTGCATAGATAAGAGGAGTTCCTCCGAATGCGTCGGAACAGTTCACTTCCGCTCTCGCTTCAACCAGGTATTTAGCGATTCTTCCGTATCCGTTTTCGCACGCCTTTATAAGCGCGGTTTGCTGTTCGTTGTTGCGGGCGTCTATTTCAGCGCCCCAACCTACAAGCGCTTTTACTATTCCCACGTTCTCCGTCGGAGCGGAACAAGCGGACAAAAGAGGTTGACAAGCGCCTTCCGGATTGACCGACGCTCCCCAGGCTATAAGTTTTTCGCATATTTTTTCAGCGAAATCGACAGCCCTCGCCCCGGCGCACAAAGCGTTCCAACCGTTCTTCATTATTCTCCCGGCGTCCATTCCCGCTTCCAACAGTTTTTCCACAGCGTCCGGATTCCCGAGACGCGCGGCCCATATAAGAGCGTTCACGCCTTCCTGATTTTCTATTGTCACGTCCGCTCCGCATTCCGCCAGATACCA
>MWBZ01000254.1 GCA_002069765.1 bacterium ADurb.Bin243 | reverse complement strand
TACGTCGGTATCGCGGAATACGTTGGGATCGTCGTCAGGGTCGGCGAAGTAATTGAGCGATACGTTGCGGCCGCCGGTCATCGAGATTTCGCCGTCGACTACTATTATTTTCTGGTGGTTGGAACCTATTAAGTTTCTAATATTGGTGAACGTGCTGGGAAGCGCCTTGTGCATGGGGTTGAATACGCGGATCTGAACGTTGGGATTCGTCATTAATTTCTGAAGGTAATCCTGGCCCATGAATGTTTTTGCGAGGGCCTTGCTGCCGCGCGCGTCTATCATAAGCCTGATTTTAACGCCTTCGTTCGCTTTTTTCATGAGAAGGCCGAGCATGGCTTTTCCATAAGCGTCTTTTTCGAATATGAAGTAGGTCATGTCGATGGTGTTTCTTGCCGCGTTGAGCATATACCAGCGGGCGTACCAGGCTTCGTTGTTATTGGTTATCAAACGTATCTGCGCGTAAGCGTCGTCGACAGGCATGGTGGTGTTATCGAAGGTATCGGCCACGCCGAATACCGCGCGTTTTCCGAAAACGTCGCTTAAGAATTCATAGTTAACGTAGTTGGGATCTTTTTCGCCGGTTTCGCGGTAGGAGCGGTGATCGGCTACGGCTTTGCGGTAAGTGAAAAGCGACTTGTAATATGACGCGAGCGAGCCGACTTTTTTTATAGGGTTTTTAAGCCATTCATATTGCTGATAAGTTTGTTTTTTGGCCTGAGCTTCGGTCCTTTTTTGTGTGATAAGGCCGGCGAGCTGAGTTTTGGTTTGCGAGTATTTGGCGCGTTCGAGGGCCCGGTTAGCTTCTTCGAGTTTTTTGCCGGAAGCCGTCTTTACTACGTCGCTGAGCAGCTCGACGGCTTTATTATAGTCGAGTTTAAATTTTGCGTATGCGTTTGCGAGTTCTATCTTGGCGTCGATAACTTCTTCGCTGGAAGAGGAGGTTTTAATTATTTCTTCTAATTTAGCTATTATAGCGTCGGCCCTGTCGCGCGCGCCGGTGGAATGAAGCGATTTGACGAGCGAACCGAGCTCACCGCTCAAATTGGTTGCGCGGGCGGATTCGGCCTGGGGCTGATCGGCGATTCGCGCTGAAGGTTCCTGTGCCGCGGCCCGGTCTAGAGCTGATTCGGCCGACTGCTGGGCGCCTTTTAACTGCGCCTGATACTTATCGAGAGCTTCTTTATATCTTTCAGCGTATGTTTTGAGCGTTTCCGAATCCAGGTTTTGATCGGCGGCCGCTTTGAATTCGTTATAGCATTTTAAATATTCGTCGTAAGCGGCTTTTACGTTTGAATCTGCCGCTGTTGAAGCCAGCGGCGTGCTAACCGTCATTAAAACAATGGCCATAACCAGCAATAAGTATCTCAGGTAGTTTCTACTCATAAATTAGCCTCCAAAAAATAATAATATATTTAAATTAATTTTTTACGATTTTTAGCTTGTTACATCAATTATAATTGGTGATATTAATTCTGTCAAGTTTACATAAATTATTTTTATTAAATAATGCAAAAATTAACCGATATAACTTGATGAGGTGTAATGATTATTTTTAAATTATTTTTTAATAAGATAAATAATTCCAATATAAAAAAATGCGCCCGCGGACTTTCTTTGCTGGAAGCGCTTCTTACGATGACGATAGTAACCATAGCGGTGTCGGTGGTATTGCCGGTAAGTAAAATTTATATAGTATCGCAGCGCGAAGAAACTCTGAAAAAAAACCTTTACGATATAAGAGCGGCTATCGATGCATTTCACTCAAGCGAAGTCGTGCTAAACTACCCGGAATCTATTGATGAGCTGCTTGAAAACCGTTATTTAAGAAGAATAGATCCCGAACCATTCGGTAACAGATGGCAATATAAGCGAGAAACTGGTGTTCACGAATGGAAAGATTTTGTTGTTTCTATTATGACTGATAAGCCTTATTTAGCATCGGTGAATTACCTGTCGATGAAAACGCAGACATATACAGAGTTAGTTGACGAAGAAGTAAAAACTTACAATGAAAAAATATTTGATATCAGAAGCTCTACCGACTATACTGGAATAAACGGTATCCCTTACAATCAATGGTGATTTTATGATTATGAA
>MWBZ01000253.1 GCA_002069765.1 bacterium ADurb.Bin243 | reverse complement strand
CGCAGGAAAATCTTTCGAAGATATTCGATTTTTATTTTACCACTAAAATCGAAGGCTCGGGAATCGGCCTGGCGCTCAGTAAAAAAATAATCGAAGCGCACGGCGGAGATATATCCGTAAAAAGCGATAAAAATGAAACATGCTTTTTAATATCGATACCCTGCCGCGCCGAATAAAATGTTTTTCCCTGAAAAACTTCCCGAATGAAGCATCGTTGAAGGCATAAGAAGGTGATTAATATGAAATATAACGTACTGATTATCGAAGACGAAAAAAACCAGGCCGAGCTAATATCTAAAATACTTTCAAAAAAAGGTTTTAACGCGCTTGCTGCCGCTTCAAAAAAAGCCGCGCTCGAGGCCGTTTCAAAAAACCGGATCGACCTTATCCTTTGCGATTACAAACTGCCGGACGCAACCGGCCTTGACGTCATAAAAGAAATCGGCGGCATTAATCCCGAAATAACTATAATCGTCATGACGGCTTTCGGCGACGTAGATATAGCCGTTTCATGCCTTAAGAACGGCGCAGCCGATTTTTTGACCAAGCCGCTCGATTTAGAGGAACTCGACAGGGTAATATTCAAGCTGCTTCGAAATAAAATGCTCGTCGAAGAAGTGAATCAGCTTCGCCGCGACGTGCAAAGCGCCTACAGCGCGCAAAACATTTGCGGCACCAACCCAAAATTCATGAACGAAGTGCAGAAAGCCGTAAAAGCCTCGCAAACGGCTTCGAGCGTTTTAATAAGAGGCGAAAGCGGTACCGGAAAAGAAGTTTTTGCCAACTTGATTCATTATAACAGCGATAGAAAAAATATGGCGTATATAAAAGTGAACTGCTCCGCCATACCTGAAGACCTTATAGAAAGCGAGCTGTTCGGCCATCTCAAAGGCTCTTTCACCGGCGCATATTCCGAAAAAATCGGAAAATTCGAGGCGGCTGACGGCGGAACGCTTTTTCTCGACGAAATCGGGGAAATGTCTATGGGCATGCAGGCGAAGGTTTTACGCGCCATACAGGAGCGCGAAATAGAGCCGGTAGGCTCGCTCAAGCCTAAAAAAATAAACGTAAGGCTTATTTTCGCCACCAATATAGACCTGGAAACGGCCGTTAAAAATCAAAAATTCAGGGAAGATTTATATTACAGGATCAACGCGATAACTATAAGCCTGCCGCCGCTTCGTGAAAGAAAAGAAGACATAGCGCTTTTATTAAAATATTTCATAAATAAATTCAATATTTCCCTCGGAAGGGCCGTAAAAGAAATATCTAGCGACGCGCTCGACAGGCTTATAAAATATCCATGGCCCGGCAACATAAGGGAGCTGCAAAATATCGTAGAAAACACCATGGTGCTGATGAATCCCGAAGACGACGCCATATATTCGAGGAACCTTCCCGAAAAAATAACTTCTCATAAAATACCCGGCGCTCATCATGGCCCTGAAGGAATTTAGGATATAAATTCGGCCATAAACAGCATGCTGGACAACATTTACGATTCAGGCAAGACTTTAGATATCGGAAATTTCATCGACGGGCTCGAAAAAAATATGATCGAATGGGCCGTCGATAAAATGAAAGGTCCAGGCGTGAGAACGCGCACGGCCGCCTTCTTCGAAATAAACGAAAAAAGCGTAAGAAATAAAATAGAAAAATACGATATTAAAATTATTTAAACTCCGGCCTTGCCATATTTTTATATTTACCGGCGCCGAAGCCTTTTAACTTAAATTTTAATTCGCGCGCGCGGCAGGTCATGCGGCCGTAAAAAGGCAGGTTGTAAGAGGCGCAGTTATTGTGCAAAAAGCAGAAATCGGCGCATTTGATCTTCATTATCTTTTCCGAAAACTCTTCGGGCGAATATAAAACGCCGTCCAGAAAATAATTTTCTATTGAATAACCTAGCGCCGAATATGTGTCTGAAGCTTTGCCTGAATGTATCTTATAAAAATCCATGAAAGTTTTCCTGTCGGTTACCGCGCCGAATTTTTCGGGATTTTCGAATATCGGCGAACCGGGCTCTATCTGAACTCCCCAGCTCATCATGCGGCCGACGTTTTTAAACCTGGAATCGATGGCGAGTATCATATCTTTTGTGTCATA
>MWBZ01000252.1 GCA_002069765.1 bacterium ADurb.Bin243 | reverse complement strand
TGAAACTGGCCTTTATGTCGGGCGTATGATGCAGCACGCCGTTGGAGAAAACAACGTCGAAAGAGCCGTCTTCGAATTTCAGGTTCTCGGCGTCGCCTTCGGCGATGCTGAAGTTTTCGAAGTTATAAAATTTTAAATGCCGCCCCGCGCGCTCGATATTTTCAGGAGTAATGTCGATGCCGGTGTAATCGGCCTTGTTCAGGCAGAACATATAGGCGTCGTAGCCGGCGCCGCAGCCGATCTCCAGAACTCTTCTGCCCTTGAATTTTGGGAACGGGACCAGCTTCAGGAGCCAGTCCTGCTCGACAGTGAATCTTTTGCCTATGACTTTTTCGAAAAACTCTTTGGTGCACGGTTTTAAATCACGGGCAAAGGTGGTTCCGGCGGGTGACGCGCCCCATACCTTTTTCGAAGAATACTTCCAGTCTTGAATGTTTTTCATAAATACTCCGCCCAATATATAGAATAAATCAATTCGCAGATCACTTCATTATTATTTCATTCAACCGTTCCACGATCTTCCGGGTATGCTCTCTCCAGGTGTATTTAGCCACGGCTTCCGCCCTGGCATTTTCGCCGAGTCTCGTTCTCAAGACGGCGTCGGAAATAAGTATTTTCATTCCAGCGTGCAGCGCGTCCACGTCGCCAGGTTTAACCATATAAGCGGTTTCGCCGTGCCTTAGTATTTCGCCTATTTGTTCGAGATCGGAAGCGACTATACCCTTTCCCATCGCCATATACTCAAACAGTTTTGTGGGCGAGCCAAAAAACGGCGTCCCGTCGGCATTCGGCACATGCGGCGAAACGAGTATGTCGCACGCCGCCAGATGACCGGGACCTTCCTTTTGCGGAACCAGGCCTGTTATCACGCAATCGCCTTCGATACCGTGTTTGGCAATGAGCTCTTTGACCTTCGCCATGGTGACCCCGTCTCCTACCATCAGAAGCGAGACTTTTCCCTTATAGCCGGGATCGGCCGCCAGCATTTTCCCGAACGCATCTACAAGCACTTCGGCGCCGTGCCATTTGCCGAACGTGCCTATAAATCCTATGACGATCCGGGATTCCAGCGAATATTTCCGGCGGACCGCAGAACCGTCGACTGCCGGGGAATATTTGTCCGCATCCACTCCGTTAGGATTGACGAGTATCTTTTTTTCTTCGATGCCTCTCTGGATCAGCTCGTCTTTAAGCACCTTGCTCACCACAACGACCAGATCCGCGAATTTTAAATTGGTGATCTCGATCTTCTCCGAAAGCGATTCATATTTAAGCGGGCTCCCCCAATGCCTGTTGACCCATACTTCAGGCCCATTATACTCGAGCACGAGCGGCACATTGTATTTTTGAGCCAATTTTAATCCGCAGTAATTGTTGATGCTGTACCTTTGATAAATAAAAGAGATTTGAAAATCGACGCTCAGTTTTTCAAACGCGCTTTCAAAAACCCTGTTATAGTAAATAGGCCACAATTCGCGGAAATCGGAAAACCTCCGGTCCGGCTGGATAAGATAAGTATCTATCTTTTTAGAAACGGTGGATATCGCATCAGAAGAAATAAACACAGGGGCGCCCGTAAAATGGCGCAGGTTGTTTATGACGCCTGCGATATGCCCGACCGAGCCTCCCGAAACGACGTTGAACGAAATATCGGTTCTGAGGTATAAAGGCCGGAAGGAAAGCGCCATTTTTTTTTCATCGTTAAGCGAACCATAGCGTTCAATACGTTCAATCTCGGCAGCGGCTTCTTTTAATATTGCGTTCCTTCTCCGCCAGCAGTAAATAAAATTCATTAAATAAGCGAATAAAAAATAAAAATTGATTTTAATCCGTTTACCGGCATCGTCTTCGATGGAAGAGCTGAACGGCGAAAGCGCCAGAAGTATTAAAGAAGTCAGCAGTGGCTTGGAAAGCAAATGGATCCTATACGTCAGAAGCGTGGCGCTTTTATATTTGAATAAATGCTTTAAAAAGCTCATGTCTCTGATAGACGTTATGAGCTCTTCAAACGACATGAAAAAGATATCGCTATCACCGCTGCTTTTTTTCGATGAATTTTTATTTATCACTATTTTTTTCATAGCCAGCTCTTTTTGATTTAATTGCGTTTTCCGCGTTCAAGCGCGATGAAT
>MWBZ01000251.1 GCA_002069765.1 bacterium ADurb.Bin243 | reverse complement strand
AGGTCGGGGCTGTTCAAAGCCACGAAACCGCCGATATTGACGATGGCGTCTTTTTTGCACGACATGGTGGCGCCGTTGGCGTACGAAAACATTTCGCGCACGATCTGTATTATTGGAACGTTTTTATAAGCGTCTTCGCGCGTTCTTATAAAATAAGCGTTTTCAGCGAAACGCGCGGCGTCGAAGAACATGGGTATATTATATTTTTTTAATATGGCCGCCGTTTTTTTGATGTTTTCCATGGATACCGGCTGGCCGCCGCCGCTGTTGCACGTTACAGTTATCATAACCAGCGGAATTCTTTCGGGGCCGTATTCTTTTATAAGCTGTTCGAGTTTATCGGTATCTATATTGCCTTTGAACGGATAATCGGAATTAGTGTCGAAGGCCTCTTTGGTTACGCAATTTATCGCATGTGCGCCCCTTACTTCTATATGGGCCTTGGTAGTGTCAAAATGCATATTGCCTATTATGACGTCGTCTTTTTTTACCATGACCGAAAACAGGACGTTTTCGGCGCCGCGGCCCTGGTGCGTGGGCAATACATATTTAAAGCCCATAATATCGTCTATGGCCTTCTGCAATTTTTCGAAAGAGCCCGAGCCGGCATACGCCTCGTCGCCCTTGAGCATTTCGGACCACTGCTCGTCGGACATCGCGCCCGTGCCTGAATCGGTAAGAAGATCTATATAAACGTCGCGGGACTTTAAATTAAAAACGTTATAACCCGCCTCGCGCACGAGTTTTTCACGCTCGGTTTTGGTTATCTTTCTTATTTTTTCGACCATTTTAATTTTATATGGTTCCGCGAATACTTCATTTTCAAACATTTAACAACCACCCCTCGTTTTAATTATATCTGTTTTTAATATCCTTCGACTATTTCCGCGTCATAAATTTCTATTTCAAGAGTGACCCCGTCGCTCGAACGAGACCAGGCTATTATCCTTCCATTTATAGCCATGGAACGGGGTTCTTTAAAAATTAAAGCCTTTTTCTTGAGTTTATTCGCCATCTTATCGTTCAAATACAGCCTTATAAAATGGCTGTTTTTAGCGGCCCTTTCGGATTTGACGGTCAGTAAATAAGCGTTTCTGGAAAGCGGATCGCTGGTTATCTGATTTACTCCCATCACCAGCACTTTCCACAAAACATATCCGTTCAAAAAATTGTTTTCTATTTCGGACACCTGAAAATTAAGCTTAACGTCCTTGCGGGCGTTTTCACACACGTTAAGCTGGACTACCGCTTCGCTGAAACTTTTCGAGCATTCCTTACGCATGTGAAAGTAATTATAATACTGGGGAAGGTCCATTATCTTATATATGAAAAAGCACGTGCCGGCCGAAATAAGAAACACGGCCAATAAAAAAATTTGAATAAGCCGCGGCAGAATATTTCTGCGGAAGTTGCTCGCAGCCTCTTCTTTAGGGTCTTCTTTTTCTATGATTCTGATATGATCGAGGCCTCTGGCGCCTCTTGAAACATTGATGCTTTTTTCCGGCAGGGCCTGCTCATAAGGATCGTCCCGAACGACCTCGATAGAGTCCAGCTCAGAAGAGTCCGAAGCGTCGCCGGAACTTCCGCCTTCTATAAGGTCGCCGAACCCTTCGGCAGGAGGCTTCGCTTTATTTATCTGCTCTATGTTTTCCGCCTTAACCGGCTTTAATTCAACCGGCTCGGCTTCGTCCACCGGCTTCTGGCAGCTCTTGCAAACCTTTACCGATTGGACGTTTTTCATGCCGCAATGCGGACATTTAACGAATTGCATCTTTAATCACCCTGTAAGGTGATTATAACATATCGGCACTATATTTTTCTACAAAAATATATTTAACGGCCTTAACTTTTATAAAATATTTTATTTCTTATAAAAATTTATCGCGGCCATCATTCCGTTCAGGTAAAACTGCTCGAATGAAAAGTAACATCCGGCGGCCTGCCTGATAGCCGATGAATTAAAAAAATCAGTTAGAGTTTTATACGAGCCGTAATTCAAATCGTATTTTTTAACCGAGTCGGCCCCGGCCATGAAAAAAGCCCTCTGAATATAATTCATGGGCCTGTCGTAAGGAGTTACGCAATCGGAAAGCTGAGAATATATTTTTTCGGACTGCGATATTTTTTCTAAATTTTCCAGCGAATTTATCTGCGA
>MWBZ01000250.1 GCA_002069765.1 bacterium ADurb.Bin243 | reverse complement strand
GCGCCAGGCCGATTCCCGAGCCTTCGATTTTAGTGGTAAAATAAAAATCGAATATCTTCGAAAGATTTTCCTGCGGTATTTCCGGGCCGTCGTTAGCTATTTTAATATTAATTTTATCGCGTTCGCGGTAAGAGGCGGCCGAAACGTTTCCATTTTCGGAAATCGCTTCCGCGGAGTTTTTAACGATATTCAAAATTACCTGATAAAATAAAACGCCGTCTATGGAACAGTTTAAATTTTCATTTGCCCCTGCCGCATTGAATTTTACGCGCGCTTTTTTTTGCTCGAAAATTGGCGTCATTATATTAACGGCCCGCTGGATCAATTTGTTTATATCGGTGCTTTCGCGGTTAAGTTTTATATCTTTGGAATATTGCATGAATCTGGTAACTGTTTCATCGAGCCTTTTTATTTCTTCTCTGATAATATCCAGGCATTGCCGTAATTCTTTATCGCTTTCGGCCTTTTTAACCCCGGATGCCCCGTTTTCAAAAAAGCCGCCGTCGCGTATCAATTGAAGCGAAAGGTGCATCGCGTTAAGAGGGTTTCTTATTTCATGCGCAAGGCCGCGCGAAAGCTTCTGCAGCGAATTGTATTTTTGAGATTCGACTTCGGCTTTAACCGAACTGTTATAGGATGAAAAAATGAAGTAAAGCGAAATGAAAGCTAATAATAAAATGGTTAAAAATACGATAGATTTTTTTGAATTGATGAACGAATATAAATATAGCTTGAAATCCCTTTTAATTATTACCCGGGCGTAAACATTTTTATTATCGGCGCCCTCGCCTAATTTTCTGAAATACACGTATGAATCTTCATCGGCGTCGTAATAAGAGTCGAGCTGCTTCTGGCATGCGTTCAAAACGTCTTCGGTGGACATATAGTTTAATATTTCATATTCTATGCCGTCTTTTGAGTATTTGCCGGGCGGCGTGCCGGATTTGATTTCCGCTAATACGCCGGATAATATTTTTTCGGTTATATAACGCTGGCCGCCCCTGGATTTGTTCTGCGGCTCGCTCGCCATGAACATCGCTACCAGTACCACCATCGCGGTTATCAGCGTAATTAAAATTTTATGCCCGTTGAATTTCATAATATTTTCCATTCGGCCATTCGAGCCATTTTTGAAGATATTATAACACTTAGATTTTTAAATCGCAATAATAAAAAATTCGACATAATAAAAAAGGCAGGCTTAATAAATATAAGCGAAAAGACGCTTTATTAAACGCCTTTTCGCTTTTTTTATCACGGCCGCATAATTGTTTATCTGCCGCCGCGGCCTTTGCCTCTGCCTTTGTCCTGAGCCGAACCCTGGCCCTGCTGTTGAGAGATCGAAGACGCGGAACCGCATGAACCGTCGCGTTTTTTAAGTCCCTGTCCGCCGCCGTTGGAGTTGTTCTGCCTGCCGGATCCGGGGGTGACGCAGTTGCCGGCGGCCTTGTTCAGCTTTTGATATTCGGCCTGGGCGGCGATAAATTTAGCATAAGCCGAGTCTATCGCCGTTTTATCGGCGCCGCTTTTTACCGTAGTCTGATACTCTGTCCTGGCCGCTATAAATTTATCGTAAGCGGCTTTAAGCTGATCGGCTGTAGCGGAAACGGTTGAACTTTGAGCGAAAACCGCCGTGAATCCCAATAAAATTGAAAGCGCCAGAATAGTTGACATTAATTTTGACTTCATCATAATTACCACCTCGTTTAAAATTTTGTTTCGTGCCATTAGTTAAAGCAACAGGTATGCCAAATTGAAAATAGCTATAAAATATGGATTTTATTTTTTTTTAGATTGAAAATAGGACTTTTCTCCGAATTTTAAAACGAATTTTCGGAGAATTCTCCGAATTAATAAAAAAGCCGTCTTTTTCATTTATTGCGGGTAAAATACGATTAAATAAAATAGATCCGTCTTAATGTGATTGACTTTTATATTTTAGTTTTGTTATAATCCTGATAATAAATGCGGGAGAAAGATTTTGAAAGTTATGGATGAAACCTTAAAATATTACAGCGAAAATTCCGGCTCCTACTTTGAAACCACCAAAAATATAGTGATTTCGGATCAAATAGACCGGTTTTTAAGCTTCATAAAAGACGGCAATGAAACTATAATAGATCTCGGCTGCGGTTCCGGCAACAGCCTGAAATATATCATGGAAAAAGAATATTCAGCCGTGGGAGCTGATTATTCAGAT
>MWBZ01000249.1 GCA_002069765.1 bacterium ADurb.Bin243 | reverse complement strand
TTATCGGGTTTCATTGTAATTCATTTTTACTCCGCCGCCGCACTTTTAAATCGGTCAATCCTCTTTAAACACGTCGTCGAGCTTAATCTTCAAATTCTTAAAAATCCCGACCTTTAATTCATCGCCGGTAAAGTATGTTTCGGGTCTTTTATATTTTTTGCTCTTATTATCAAACTTAAAAACCATTATGTTTTTGCCGTCGGGATTGACTATCCAATATTCTTTAACGTGATGTCGTTCGTAGAGGTCGAGTTTGACCGTCATATCTTTTTTCAATGTGTGTTCGGATAATATTTCCACCACGAGGTCGGGCGCTCCGCGCATACCGCGCCGGTCGAGTTTTGATTTATCGCAGACAACGAGAATATCGGGCTGAACGACGGTGGGAACGTCATCGTCGGCTTCGTCGCCTTCGGGCAGGCGGACATCGAAGGGGGCGCCGTAAACTTCGCACTCTTTGCCATTAAGATAGTTAGCAAACTTGTTTAAGAGCTTTACGAATATTTTTTGATGCAACCTCAAAGGCGCCGGCGTCATATCATAAGCGATGCCATCGATAAGCTCCCAGCGCTTATCATCGTCCCATTTACGGTAATCGCCGTAAGTGAATTCATATTCAGGCTTTTTTAAAGGTAATCCCGCCATGGAGCCTCCGTTGCTTGATTTTACGCTCGACCGCGTCAGGGTTCATATCAGATCCGAAATATATTCCTTTTGCGTCATAAAATAACACCGCCGCTTACGGCCAATTTAACGAACGGACTTTTTACGCCGTTTTTTGAAATGATGATATCGATCTTTTGTTCGCCGATTTTATCATATAAATCGAGTTTTATCAATCTTTTTTCTTTCGAAGTCAATTTTTCGGAAAGCACCAGAATATCGATATCGCCGCCTTTTTTGGAGTCGTCCGTCCTCGAGCCGAATAAATAGACCAGAGCGTCCGGGTCGAAAACGCGTATCGATTCTTTAATCGATTTGACTTCAAATTCGCTTAACCGCATAATTCACCATTACTCCGCCGCCCTGTGCTTCATCATAACTTTCTTGCCTTCGAACGCGAGCGCTATTTCGATAATTTTATTGACGCCCGCGGCCCTTAATTCGGTTTTGTATTCTTTTGTTTCGATTTGCTTTAACGCTTCGTCGCAGGCGGTTTCGAGCGTTTCTCCGGCGAAGGCGTCGACTTTCTTGAACTCGAATATCAGGCCGAATCCGTCTTTCGACTTTGGCGCAAGCATTAAATCATACCTGCCATAGCCGCTCTCGCGATTTGAGCGGACGGCGTGAGTTCTTTCGACGCCGATCATCAGGCCCATTATAAAAGCGTGATATACTTTCTCCGCCGCCGATTCAGTTATGTCGAAGTAACTGAAGCATGATAAAACCACCTCTTGAAGGTATTTTTCAAACCTCGGGATGGCGCCGGCGGCAAGGCATTCAAGCATTTTGCGGTGTTTGTTGTCTTCGAGGCCGCGCTCTTCGAACCAGCCGGATATGCTCCGGCGATAAAAACTCAATACTTCCCTGTTGGGAATCATTAATTCACATATTTTCAGGCCGTTTTCATCTGTCCGCGAGCCGGCGGCCTTAAGATAGCCGCTCATTAAAAAGAAACTCCACAGAGATTCCGCGCTTTTATCGATTTCGCCGTAAACTATATTTTCGTCTATAACTTTTTCAATGACGCCGCCGGCGATGAGCGTCTGGACATCTTTAGTGATACCCGCTCCGGCTCGTTTCAATAAATCTTTAATGATATCGTTGCTGCTCGTGTTAATCCAGTAAGGGCGCGCTCCGGCGCCGGGATTGTCGAAATAGTTAATTATAGACCAGGGGTTATAAATAACAGTTTTTCCGAATATATAGCCGTTATACCAGGTTTTTAATTCGCCGCTTCGATTATTATCTTCGTTTAGCGGCGGCGCGTTCTTGAAAGCTTCCGCCATGGCTTCGACTTCTTCTTCGGTGAAGCCGAAGTATTCCGCGTACCGCTCGTCGAGTAAAGTCGATACCTTGAGATTATTCAGCCCCGAAAATATGCTCTCTTTAGCGACACGCAATATGCCGGTCAGTACGGATTTTTCAAGATAATTATTGCCCTTCAGCGCGCCGCTTAATAAATTGCGCATGAACTCGATTATTTCGCCGTAATAGCCGTTTACATATCCGGCCTGTATTGGCATATCGTACTCGTCGATTAA
>MWBZ01000248.1 GCA_002069765.1 bacterium ADurb.Bin243 | reverse complement strand
TGTCGTGTCAATCTCATTTCATCCCCCTTTTCTATCTGCGCCCCGCCGCCTTTCGTTGAGGGCTGCGCGGGGCTTGACGGAATTATTTGTGCATTTTAATTATTTTTTTAAAATTCCCTTTGCTATCCCGAACTATAACATCTACGTTTAACTCATTAGCAAAATATTTTGCGCTCGATTCGTTTTCAAAATAATAAGTCTTACCGTTTGCAGTCACTTCGTATTTTTTTAACATTTTCAATTCCTCCCCTCTCTTGATAAATATAACATACTAATTCGTCGTCAATTTGTCAACAAAAAATCGTCAAATTGCAACATTTTTTTCCTTTTTCTCGGCCGCCTTTTCCCGTAATTTTTTTAGCTCCCGCTCAAATTCCAGATCGTCACCCTTAAACCAACTATGCCGATGGACGCCGTTTAAGCGGTACTCGCGCGGGGCAAACCCCAGACCATAAAGGAACATAGCGATTTTTTGTTTAGTCATGTACCGCGACACGTTCGGCGGGGCGAACGTCGCCACGTCGCGCTCTATTGCAATCATGTCCACAATGGGCGAGGCGAACGCGCCCGCGCGCTGTTCGTACTGCGTTTCCAGCCACGACACGGCGTCCGATTTCGTGACCTCGGTTATCATTGCCAGCCCTTCCGTTTCCGGCGCGGCCCCGTGCGCGTCGAACGCGGACAGGTCAACACTCATTAAATGGTCATATATCCACCCCGCGCCGTTTTCAATCGCGTTGAACAATTTATTATAATACTTTTTGTCTTTCGGTTCCCGATTATTATAGATGACAAAAAAGCGGCGCGAGTGCTTTTCCAGGCGCAGGGCAGAAAGTTTATTTGATAATAGCAAAAAATTAGCGCAGTTATTTGTCTCATACGTCCGGGCGTATTTGGCATTGACGCGCACCCGGCTTTCTGTTATAAGTGATTTTAATTCTGTGAGCGCGGCGGAGTCGTGCGTTTCAACCTCATGTGATACGACGAAAAGTTTTTCCGCGATAAAGTCGGTCCAGCCCGATAGTAACCGCTGCGCTGAAACGGTCGAGCAGTTATGCTCACCGAATATTTTTCTAAACAACACACTAAATGCCGACTTGCCCAGCCCCTCGTGCTTGCTTATTATAAGCGGCGTCCAGTCAACCTTTTGACCGACGCGCTGGACACAAAACGCAAAATAATTTTTTAGCCCCTCGCGCTCCACGTCGGTCATAGCGATAAAATCCAAATGGTCGTTGAAAATTTTTACCGCCGTTTTTTTCAAGCTCGGTTCGCGTTTCATTTCCTGCGTATTCGGGCGGTATGAATTAAAAAACGTTTCGCCGTTCGCTTCAAAAATCTTTTCCGCGCGGTGCGGCGCGTATTCCACGCGGTCACACGTTTCAATGGCGTAGTCAGACAGAAGCCGCCGGAAATTAACCGGCTCGCCGATCTCACGGCTTATAAAATCCTCGATCTGTTCACGGCTTGTCAGCGCCCGTTCAGTCCGGCAGTCGGCCAGGCGGCAGGCACCGTGAATATAGGTCCAGTCGGCGAACCGTTCGCGGACCCGTTGCGTAATGTCGAATTGATGTTTGACTTTCCGCTGCGCCGCTTCGCTCTCACCGCACTGGGCGAGGGCCGCGCCGAACTCCCCCTTGGCATATCTGTACGCGCTTTCGATCTGATGCTTTATTACACCGTTGCTCTCCGGCGGATCGTGCCGCGCGTTTGATATTTCCACGGCGAGCGCGAGCGCCGACTCCTCAGAGATTCCCCACTTGTGGCAATCAAAGCCCAGGTGCAAAAGCTCCCGGCTTCGCCCCTCGCCCTGCGCGAGAACGGGCTTTTTCAAATACGTTTGCCGGACGAACGCGAGAACAGAGTTATAATCCTGAACAGGCGCGGCGCCTTCAGGTTTTTTATCGAGCGTTAACCAGTCGAATTTTTTTTCAATCGGCAGGCGCTCGATTTTTTTTCTTATGAATACTATTTTATAACCGGGGGATTCGACACCGTTTTTCCGGTGCGTAAAATACGGCAGGCGGATGACGCGCTCCGGGTCAGATACGCTCTTATCGCCGTTCGCGTGGCGGACAAGCGCCTTACTATATTTTTTGAACGCTTCCCGCGCGGTACTCTCAAAGCAAAAATAAAGATGGTGATGATTTTCATCGCGCGAACAGATCACGTCTGCGCGCTCCTTTGCCCAGGTCGGGAGCGGCGCGCCGTCAATGTCAA
>MWBZ01000247.1 GCA_002069765.1 bacterium ADurb.Bin243 | reverse complement strand
AAAAAAGAAAACGGGGAATTATAATGGAAAAAGATATTAAACGCCAGATTAGCTATCAATTTCAGGTATATTCAAGCTCGCAGGGCCTGGTTCCTCTCGCCGACGCCAAAGCCGGCGCGATAGTCGGCGCCAATATAGCCCTGATAGCCACTCTAATAAACGCCCCCTTCTTCTATGAAAAGCTGAAAAAAATTATCGACGCCTCAGCCCCTTCCGGCACCGCCGTTTTTCTGCTGAGCGTTTTCGCGGTTATTTCTATAATTTCGATAATGAGCGCGGTTATGGTTTTATACCCCCGCCCGTCGCAGCATGTCACAAAACTCCATCCGGCACGCCTCACTTATTTCGAGCATATCTTTTCATGCCGCAGCGCCGAGCGCTATCTCAGCCGCGTCGGCGAACTCGACGACGGAGAAATACTGCAGGAAATGTGCGTTCAAAACTACGAACTCTCTACGATACTTATAGCCAAGTATAAAATGCTCAAAACCTCGCTGGCCCTGTTTTTAGCCAATATGATAATCTGGGCTGCTCTTATTTTCAAGTTTTTTCAGCTATAACATGGCGAAAGCGTATATAAAATGTTAAATTTTGACAGCTGCGTCACTTTAACGCCCGAAAGGGCCGTAAGTAAATATTACGCCGGGCTTATAAAAAACCTGGTTTATCAGAACCCTTTATCGGCGACCCGCATATCCGATAAAATCGCCGGGCTCCTCGAAACCGCCCGCAAAGATTTCGCGAACCTTATCGGCGCGAGGCCCGCTGAGATTATTTTCACTTCGTCGGGAAGCGAGGCAAATAACCTTGCCATAAAAGGTTTTCTGGCAGCCAACCCTTCCAGGCCTAAAGGCGTTTTAACAACTTTTTACGAGCATTCATCGGTCATGGCGCCTATAAAATCAGCGGCCGGAAACGGATATAAATTCGCGCGCGCATCCTGCGCCGAAATTGCAGAGTCGGCGCATGAAAAAACTAATTTAATGCCGCATGGCGCCGCCCTCGCCGCTTTCGTAATGGCCAGCGGCGAAACCGGCGAGGCCTTTCCCATAAAAGAAATGACCGCCGCCGCCAGAGCGCGTGAAATAGCCGTCCACTGCGACGCATGCCTCACGGCCGGAAGAATTTCCATAGACGCGGGTTCGCTCGGCGTAGATATGATGAGCGTTTCGGCCCATAAATTCGGCGGGCCGGCCGGAGTGGGTGCGCTGTACGTAAGGCCAGGAACGCGCCTTTTTCCGCTGATAGAAGGCGGCGTCGAAGAACGCGGGCTCAGGGCCGGATTCTACAACGTGCCCGCCATAGCGGCCGCGGGACTCGCCGCCAGAATGGCGCTCGAATCCATGGACGAAAGAAACGCCGCGCTGAAAAAGCTGAAGCTTATTTTATGCGACGAAATCAATAAAAGAATCAAAGGCGTTAAATGGGTGGCAGGCCCCGATTCGCCTCTTAACTTTTACGCTTCATTCATTCTGCCCGCAACGAACGCCGAAAACCTTATCAGCAGACTTTCTAATTCTAATATACTGGTTTCGCCGTATTCGTGGTGCGTATCGGCCGCAAAAACCCCGGATTCCCTCATTCATAAAGGAATCGAAGAGTACGAGGCGGCCGGCTATATGAGAATCTGTTTAAGCCATCATAACACCGAAAAAGAAATTTCAAGACTGGCAGGCAAGATCGCAAATTTCATAAGGTAATAAAAAATCGAAAAAGGAGCAATCAAATGACATTTCCTCCTCCGGACTTTAATTATATAACCGACAACTGCCCTAAATGCAAACTCGGCATCGACGAAAACGAAGTAAGCGTACAATGCCCTAAATGCTTTACAGTACACCATCAAAGATGCGTGCACGAAGGGGTCGCGTGCGGAAATTTAGAGTGCGATTACGTGTTTATGCGTTCTGAAGAAGACGGAACACTGGTTTTCGCCGAATATGAAGGCGAAGAAAGAAGAAACAAAGACAGACGCCAGAAAGATATCGGCCCTCCCGAAGGAACGCCGGAGCGCCGTATCGCGCCAAGACGCAGAGCTGATTTTTAAAAGATAAGAGTTTTATTTATCGCGGGCGACGCAATAAGCGGGTTTGATTTCATAACAGGTTTTAACGAATTCCGCATTATTCGAGCCCGCATCGGAAATAGAGCCCTTCAGCACCATATTGTGGCTGTAATCGGTAACGTTTTCAACCGGCCTGACATTGTAATAAAGTTCGAATGATTTA
>MWBZ01000246.1 GCA_002069765.1 bacterium ADurb.Bin243 | reverse complement strand
GAGCTCAGCGGCAGCACGCCGTTGCCCTCCATGGCGCGTGCTGCATTAGGGCCTCCATGCCCCGACCTCCCGCCCCTCCTGGGCTTCGGCGCTTCCGCTACACCCCTTCAAAAATTATTCTGGCCCCTGCTACGAGCTTAATAACAACTTAAACAATAGATTACAACCTGAAAGCGCTTTTATAGGCTGGTTAACACAAAAGCCTATTATAAAACCATAATGTCGACTAACCAGCAAGCCATTATTGCAGCGCAGACGAGCGCGTAAGCGCGCGTCTGCAAAAAACAGAAACAAAAAACAGAAAATGAAAAAATGAAATACAAAGCGAAGCGAAAAGAAATTTTGACAATTCAAGAAAAATTTAAAAAAGAAATTGTAGTGATTTAAGAAAAGAGCATATATGAATTAAAGTTTCGGCTGAAAAGCCGCCAAAACACAGAAATAAAGCGTCAGGCGAATCAGGGGTTGGAAGGGATTATAAGGGAAGGGAGGGGCCATCGGCCACTCGCCTTCCCTTATCCAAAACCATTTATTTACGTGTACTAAAAGAGAAATAGACAAAAAATATTTAATTGCGTTATTATTCTAAATTAAGCGAAATACAAAAAGTTCCTTTCTTTTATTAAAAATATTTGTTTTAAGTTATTTAATTTTTTTGAAATTAGTGATATTATATAGATGAATAAAAATTACATAGCTGTTTCATAAAATGGCGATTCTTAAAAATATAAATAATTATGGAGGCTGATTTATGTCCAAAAAAACAACCGTACTGGTCATGGCTTTGATTATGGCTTTTATTCTTTCGGTTCCCGCGGTTATCGTCAGGGCCGAACCCGCTCCAGCGCCGGCTCCCGCTCTTACCCAGAAGCAGCAGGACGAGCTCAAAGCGGTCAGGTGGCTGTTAGATTCGGCCGGCATTTCGGGCGAATTTGCCGACGCGGATTATATGAATCCCTTTCATTCGCTTGGCGGAGTAAAACCGTTAAACGTCAAAGTAGACGGAGCGGCGCCTTCGGGTATAATTAAAATGCCGCTGAACAGTAAAGCCGTGTTTTCTTTTGACCCCGCGGCGTTTATAAGCAGCGCTAATATTTCGTCGTTCGCGGGCGGCGCGTTTTCTAATATGACTTTTCATTCGATGCATCATGCGATAGCGTTTACATGGGACGGTTCGCGCGTAGGGGTTAAAAATCCGGATTCAGGCGCCAGCCAGCCTTTGACATTCGGCTTCGTAACCGACCCGATTACTCTTAAAGTGACTACTTTCGCTTTTTTTAAATTCCAGTATTTGAACCAGAGCCAGCCCAAATGGTGTTTTGCTCTCGAAGCCAACCAGGTTCTCGTCATCGACGAAATGCCTCCCGACTCGGTTTATTATTCAGACCGCGTTTTGTTTACGACTACCGGCGGCAAGATGTCGGAATTCAACAAACGCGTAGAAGACTACGGATTTAAGCATCCAAACTCGGCCCTTAAGGTAGATGTGAAAAACCCTGAAAATCTTACTATAATGTTTAAAGACAACAACTTTTTTTCATCTTATAACAAAGCGGATATCGATAAACTCGATCCCAAGCCGCACAGATTCGGCGTAACGCCTCTTGATTTCGCTTTTTACGTCGAAACCTACAAGGCGTTTTATAAAGAATCCGACAATCCTACCAGCGCTAATAAGCTCGAGCGTATGATCGGCGAAACCGTCGACAGCGCGATGCTCGGCTCCAACCCGGCTACGCCGGAAGGCCGTTTCGGCTGGATGGGGCCGATATGGGTCAAAGACCTCGAGGGCTGGACATTTGAAGCATGGCCGATGGAAACCGAAGGCGACGAAGCGAATGAAAAGCTGGTCGAGCCGAAAATCGTTAACGGCATTTATCTGAACAAAGACAAACTTTGCACCGTCGTTAAAATGACGGGCCCGCTAAAATCGCTTGAAACCGCGGTGGAAAAGCTGACGGGCGATCCCAACAGCATGCGCTACAGTCTTCATTTCGCTTCCTACGCGCAGATGTATATTCCCGCGGCGGAAGGCGACAACGCCCGTTATCTGGAGCACCAGCTGACTGACGAGGAAATGGGGTTCAAAGAAGAAAAGATGCTCAGGATATGCACCGCCGCTTTGGACAGTTCCGGCAATCTCAGGATGCCCTGGCTCAGCCGCAGTATAGACGAGAAAAAAGTGCTCGCCGACTTCCAGGCTAAATACGGCGCGGAAAAGATGTCGAAGGCTGGGCTCTGCGACGAGATGATAGCC
>MWBZ01000245.1 GCA_002069765.1 bacterium ADurb.Bin243 | reverse complement strand
AAGCTTCACGTCGCGGTCCTGAACTTTATCCGCATCGAATGTTATTATCGAGCCCCAGTCGGGGAGTTTAAACGCTATGCCGCCCCTGAGCGTAAGAGGGATCGAATCGGTAACGCCCGTGCTCCATTTTAACTCGCCCGGAAGAAAATCCTGAACGTTAAGCCCCAGGCTTATAGTTTTTGACGGATTATATAAAATTCCAAAATCTGCTTCGCTTCCTACGGCTTCTTTAAAGTAAAGATAATGCTTGATATCTTTATATGTAAAGCCTATGGCCGCCTGGCGCGATATTTTATGGCCGTATGAAATCATTGCGACCTGTTCTTTGTCTTCGACGTAATTTACGATATTGGGTATTTTATCTTTAGTAATAGGTATCTGGTCCGTTTTTAAAACCGCGCCTGCAACGCCTATGACGCGCCCATGTATAATCGGCAGTATAAGGTTGAGGTAATCGTATTTTATGTCGAAATCATAAGCTTCGGAATGCATCGAGGTAAGCTCGAGATTTTTCAAAAACGCGAGTCCGGCCGGATTAAAAAATACGGCCGAAGCGTCGTCGGCCACCGCGGTGCCGGCGTTGCCCATACCAAGCTGGCGTGCGCCCACGCCCTGTTTCAGGAAAAAATCAGGGTTGGAATACGCGCGGGCGAACGAAAGCAAACCCGACACTATAAATGCGCCCATGAAAACGGCCATAAACAGCCACAGCATAACTCTGACGCGATTCTTCCTTCTTTTTTTCATTTTTTTCTGATATAAAATCGCCATACTTACCTCGTTTCTATTTCATAATAAAACAATTTTCGTCTTTAATATCACGGTTATGATTAATTAAGATTGCGTTCGCTCATAACTATAAGCTTTCCTCGCGCCACGAATTCGTCGGAACCGACTGCCGCGTGTATTTTATATAAATAAACGCCATTAGCGAGGCGGTTTCCCGATTCGTCCAGCCCGTCCCAGTATTGCTGGTTCAATCCCTTCATGTTGCTCGACATATCGAGGGTCCTTATCAGGCGTCCCGACATCGAATAAATTTTAATGACCACTTCGCCTATAGCCTGTTCCGTATCGAGCGAATAATTAAAATAAGTGCCCGGAGGGTTCGTAATGTAATTGAACGGATTAGGCGAATTCACGATATTTCTGAGAAGATTTTTCGGCCTTGATGCGGAACCGGTGCCGAAAGACCAGATAAAATCGTTTGCTCCGATTCCGTCGAAACCGCCCATAACGTTTCCCACCATCGAATTTCCGGTTTTGTCCTTGGCCGTTCCGGCCACTCTTACCGTATATGTACGGTTGGCGGCGAGCTGCTTGGCAGGAGTGAATTTAACTTTAGAAACGGTGCCGGTAGGCGCGTCGTAATTTAAGAAAGAAAGCGCGCCGTTTACAAGTTCCTGCTCGCCAAGAACGCTTATGGCATTTTGAAGCGTCGCCGCATTCATCATTTTGGAAAACTCCATAATAATGTCGGTATTAACGGCTGCCGTGGTGGAATTTGCGGCCGGCGTCGTAGCTATAAGTTTAACTATGGTTCCCTTATAAAAAATATCGTAGTTGTTAGAATATTTGCGCGCCCATGCCAGATGGACATTTTGGTTGTGAGTCATAATTTTGGGGTACTCCGACGATTCCGAAAAACCGAACGCCGCGTAACCCGTTAAAATAGTCGTGGGCGTAAATGTCTTGCCCTGATCTGGAGAGCTCGAATAAAAAATTTCTTTTTTCTGGCCGTCAGCCGCGTCTTCCCATGCTACATATACGGTTTTGTCGTCGCAGGTTACGCTGGGATTCATGGAATCATAAATATCTTTCTTCGATAAGCGTTTGTTGTTGACAAGCGCCTTCGATGTGATCAGATTATGTTCGAGCATTTTATAATATACTTCAAAATTATTCTCGCGCAAATCGTGCCATACGATGGAAAGCCCCGTCTGATTAGCCCAAAGACGAGGACGCTCCGACGGGAAGCCGTCGTTATCGGATATCGGAATTTCAGCCGAAAAGTTATTTCCCATATCGTTGCTTTTTTTGAAATAAATTTCGTTAACGCCGTTTCTCAAGTCGTTCCATGCGAGGTATATCCAGTCTTTATAGCAATGAATGTCGGGACGGGTCGATTCCCAGCCGTCGGTAGGGGTTACCTGATTATCGAAACCCAGATTGATATTGCCGGATGCGTCGTAGCTTATCATTCTGACGAACGTTTCAAAATTGCCGCCGCGGCGGTCCTGCCATGCAACGTATACCCTGCCGGATTCGCCGTAAAATTTAGCGGA
>MWBZ01000244.1 GCA_002069765.1 bacterium ADurb.Bin243 | reverse complement strand
ATCAGCGCGTCGGCGTTATCGAGCCTTTTTAACTCGAATAACTTCACGCCACCCTCGCCGAAAAACGTTATTCCGTCGCTGAAAAATTTCTTTGAAAAATATCCGACAAGGCCGCCCCGGTAAAAATCAGACCGGTCGGGTTGTGTATATTCGGCATATTTGATATTGTTGAGGTAAAACTGCCGGCTTGAAAAGAAATTGCCTGCAACGATCCGCTTATTAGTGAGCGTCACTTTTCTAAAGTTTTTGCTGCCCGCTTCAATGACAACCTTTTCTTCGGCGACATTTGAAATAGAAAGAGCCTTCGGCCTCACCTTTATGTGAGGCGCGAAGGGCTCTAATTTATTTTTGTTTCCGCAGATTTCACAGAGAAATACCGCGCCGTCGAATTTTTTGCCGCAATATACGCAGAACATGACGCTCCTTTATGTTGCCGCCGGCGCCGCGCGGAATTGCTTCCTGCCGGCCTCAGTTCGAGGAATTTTCAATGCTCTTATTCTGGTCCTGACCTTCGATGGTTTCTCTGGCGTCGTTAATTAATTCTTCCGCATCTTTCGGGTCTATGTTTAATTTCTTGGCTACCGTTTTGATGAATATCGATTCGGCGGAGCTTATCTTGCCGTCGGAAACGGCGAGCATTACCATGTCCATTAGCAGCGCCAGCGAGGCTTCGGGATTATTGTCGAATACGGCGTAGTTTACGTCGGCTTTTTCGCCTTTAAAGTTGAGTTGGCGCAGAGCGTGGGCTTCTTCGCTGTCGAAATATTTGTTCGAGTCGATCAGTTTTTCAATGAAGTCTTTCTTTTTTTCGCTCGATTTTTTTGATGTATGCAACATCGAGATCAATGCTTTGATCTTTTCGTATTCGATCGCGTCTATGCTTGATGCAGTTGTTTTTACTTCAGTCGCCACAAATGACGTTTCGCGTTTTTCTTCGATATCTTCAACGATAATCTCTTTAGAAAAAACGTCCTTCGCAATCATACCGATCGACTTGGTGCTAGATCTGGACCAGAGACCCATCGCGCCTGCGCCTATGAGCGGAATCCATTTCGCGCCCATGGAGCTGATCACTTTTTGAGTGACGCGTGTTCCGAACTGCGCCAATACTTTTTGAATAACCTTGAGCGTGGCCCTTTTCAGAAATACTTTCGTTCCCTGAACGACAAAGAGACCTGCGCCGAGAGTGCCTGTCGCCGAAAACGCTATGCCGAGAAGCATTTCCTGCGTTAGAACGGTGTCGTCCTTGCCGTATGCCTTGCCTATATCGTATATCATCCTGACCTGTTTTCTTATCATAGCGATGACTTCGGGAACAGTAGCGATCATTCCGGCGGGGCCGGGGATTAAATTGACGGCTGCCGTCGCGGCGCCTATCTCGTTGGCATACGAGCTAATAAGACCGTCGACGTCGCGCTGCGCGGGAGCCGAATTGCTGCTATAATACTGTTTACGCTCTGATATTACGCCGGTAAATAGGCCCTGAATGCCTTCGGTGATTTTGCCCTGGATAGCGTTCTGATCTGACATTGAAATTCCCCTTTCTAAACTTTAATTTGGCTTGGATCGTTTGAATATAGTTATAAGTGATTAAATCAAAAATGGATAAACCTTTATTTTATCTGGCTGCCGAAAAATCTTATCACAAAAAAAAAAAAAAAAAACAAGGGTTTTCAAAAGATTTTTATGAAGCAGTCATCTTGAATGTTCTAAAATCGGCCCGAAATACGGCTGAGCAGATGGATGCCGACGCCGATGCGTTTAAGCAAAAGCGATGCGGCAAGCAAGGCAAAGATTATTGGCAAAATCATAAGCAAAGAAGTTTTTGCCGTAATAATTCCGGCGGCCGCCTCCGATACCACCGCCGCCAGCGGCCCTGCGCCGTTGCTCGAAAAAATAGAGCCTGTGATAAGTCCCAGGGAAAATACGCAAATAAAACCTAAAATGTTTTTAAACGAGTTGAATAATTTTAACGCGAATAACAGTTTCATAAAGCTCCTCCTTTGAAAAGTTTGTAATATTAAGATAATACCTTAATTTTTAAGGCTTCCGGTTTCACGATCGCTGAATGTCATGCTTGAATTTTCACATCCTGATTTTATTGTAACTCATCTACGCGCAAATTGGAAGTGAACAAAATATATTGATCGGATATCAGGAATAAATTTGAAATTCAGCATTTGAGGATGATTTTGAGCATGGCGAACGGCGGCCTTGCTGCAAAAAGATGAACAGGTTGATTATTTTTGAAGATACGCTTATTATTGACGACTTAATTAAAAGCATTTTAAGGC
>MWBZ01000243.1 GCA_002069765.1 bacterium ADurb.Bin243 | reverse complement strand
CGTCGAACTCGAACCGGCCGCCGGGTTCAGGCTGTCCGAAAAACGCTTCAGGCTGCCGCGTCTCCAACCGGGTTATTACAGATGCTTTACCAGTTACAGGCCGGAATTCTGCACCAGTGAAAATATACTCATTCAGCTCGATTTCACCGTCAGCGACTTCGCCCTCATCAGCTGGAAATCAAAAGATTCACTCAACGGCTTTGTCGTCGATTCGCTCACAGGCGAGCCTGTGAATAATATCAAAGTCGGCGTCCATGAATGCTTATTCGATTCGGCCGGCCGTCTGCATTCGGAAAAAACGGACAATTACCTTACCGACGCCGACGGCTGTTTCAGGGTCGATTTAAAGGCGCAAGGCGGCAATTATAAATATTCGAGATTTGAAATATTTGATAAAAACGGCGCGTCGCACCTTGCCGGAAATTATTTTTCGAATTATATTTATGAAAGCTCTTTTAAAGAAACCGTTTTCATATTCACCGACCGCAAAATATACAGGCCGGGGCAGCGCATCGATTTCAAGGCGGTTTCCTGCGTGTGCGACCGCGATAAAGGCGTTTACTCGGCGGCCGCCGGCGACGAATTGAAAGTTTCATTTTTCGACGCAAACGGCGCGCCGGTCGATGAAAAAATGTTGACGGCCAATGAATTAGGTTCGGCCTCTTCATTTTTTACCGCGCCCGCGGGCAGGCTCGCAGGCGCCATGAAGATCACCGCGCGCGGCAGGAAAGGATATTCGGAAGATTTGTATATTCGGGTCGAAGAATATAAGCGCCCTTCTTTTCGCGTATCGCTCGATCCGGCTGAAAAATCATACGGCGTCGGAGATACGATTAAGGTCCGCGGAAACGCGCGCATGTTCAACGGCGCCCCCGTCGATTCGGCCGCCATATCTTATCGCGTATTTTTAAGGCCGGACGGCGGCCAAGGGCGAGTCGCGCATTCGGGCTATTATCGTAATTCCGCGGCGCGGCTGATGAAAATATCGCCGCGTGAAGTTTTATCAGGCCGTATAACGGCAGGCCCGGACGGAAGTTTCGAGATTAGCATAGACACTTCGCCAGATAAGACGCTTTTAAGAGATATGAATATAGATAAGGCGGTTTACGCCGTTACGGCTGACGTTACATCGGCTTCAGGCGAGACCAGAAGTTCGGCGGTCGATATACCTGCCGGCGCCGTTCCTTTATTTTTAAGCATGAGCGCTCCGGAATGGCTCAGCGAAAACGAAACTATCGAGATCGATATCGCCGGCGCCGATATTTCAGGAAAGCCGTCCACGGGCGAATGCAAGCTCGAAATATGCCGGCTTCGAGGTCCGGATGCGCCCGTTAGAAAAGAATACGGGCTTTGCCAGCGAAGCTATCTGGAAGAAAAAGCCACCGCGGCGCGCTGTAAAGATGGCGTCAAGGCTGGTATTTCGGCGTCGTTTGACCCTGAGCACTGGCCGGCGGTCGAAACCATAACGACGGAAAATATCCTGATAGGAACTTCCGGCCGCGCAAAAGTGCTTTTAAGGCTGAAGGCCGGCGCGTATAAAGCCATTCTTTATAATGAAAGCGCCTCCACCGGCGCCGGTATCGGTAATGAAACATCTTGCGTACTGATCGTTTTCAACGAAAGATCGCCCCGCTTCGGAGTCAGTGTGCCGTTCCACTTCGCCGCGCAAAAAACTTCCGTCGAACCCGGCTGCGTTTTCAGGGCTTTCGCGGCCTGCGGATACGACTCGGGCCGAATACTTATAAATATAAGCAGGGACGGCGAAACCGTCAAAAGATACTGGACCGCGAAAGGGGAAACGGCGCACCTTGTCGAGTTCGCCGCCGGAGAAGAGTTCTGCGGAGGGTTCACAGTCTCGGCCGGCTTAGTGCGCGACAATATTTTCTATGAGAGCAAAATAAGGGTGGACGTGCCTTTCGTCTCTAAAAAACTCGATATTAAACTCGATACGTTCCGCGATAAGATATCTCCGGGCGCAGTTGAAAAATGGCGGCTGAGCTTCCATCCCGCTTCTGGAGGGCCGGTCGAGCTGCTCGCCGCAATGTACGACGAATCGCTCGACGAATTCATCGCGCAGAAGTGGGTTTCACTTTATGATAAACTATTCAGAAAAGAAGAGGAAAAAAAAGGCCGGACTTATTTTACCAACTCGCTCAGGCAGTCTTTGTACTGGCAGTGGGAATCGGCGAGAGCGCTCAATAAAAATGGGGTTATTCAAGATATATCGACGGAAGGGTTCGCGGATGACTTTTTGCGTCATTTTCCGGTTTATTTTCTTAAACGCGGATGGATGCCGGTTTCAAACCTGCCG
>MWBZ01000242.1 GCA_002069765.1 bacterium ADurb.Bin243 | reverse complement strand
AACGACGGCCCTCAAACTTTCGCCGGAAAAATACGAAGCGAAAGAAAGATGCCTGTAATTAGGATCGTAAGCGCAGTATTCCATAAATCTTTTAAGCTTTCTGACGCCGTTTTCAAAAAAATTATTAGTTGACGAGGGGAATAATTTCATCGCTTTTTCAAAAAAGTTTTTTCTGAGCAGCTTCGGCACCCTGGTATAAACGCCGGCGATCGTTTCCCACAGGTATCTTTCATGGCCGCCGAAAAGCTCGTCGGCCCCTTCGCCGTTGAGTATAACCCGGGCGTGGTTTGAAACGACCCTGGCCGACTGGTAGGCCGGCAAAATCGAAGGGTCGCAGAGAGGTTCGTCGAAATAAGAGACTATATCGGGTAAAAGCTCTATCTCTCTGGACTTGATATTAAAAGCGTGATGGACCGTGTCGAACATTTCGGCCACTCTGGCGGCGAATTTAAGGTCGGACTGGCCGTCTTCGTCGAAACCGATCGTAAAGCTTTTAATTCTTATCGAAGATATCTTGCTCATCAGGGCCACTATAATGGAAGAATTGATGCCTCCCGAAAGGTAAGCGCCCATATCCACGTCGGCGTTCATGCGGTCTTTGACGGCGTTTTTAATGGTCGAGAGCAGTTCGTTGGCGAAAACCCCCGCGCTGCGGCCGTATTCGGGCGAATAACGGGCCTGCCAGTAAACCTGTTCATATTTTTCGCCGCCGCTCGAATAAACCGCCACATGGGCCGGCATGAATTTATTTATCTTTTGGAATATCGTGGCGGGCGCGCTGATATAACCGTATATCAGGTATTCGTAAAGCGCTTCTTCCGAAAGCGACTTCAGTTCGGGCTTAACGGCAAGAATAGCTTTTATTTCGGAAGCGAAATATAAAAAATTATCGTCTATCGCCGTAAACAAAGGTTTTACGCCGCAGCGGTCGCGGGTGAGCAAAAGCCTTTTTTCCTTCTGGTCGTAAACGGCCACGCTGAACATTCCGTTCATTTGAGAAGCGAAATCGGCGCCGTACGATTCGTAAAGGTGAACGATCGCTTCGGTGTCGGAAGACGTTTTAAATTTATGGCCGCGCGATTCGAGGTCTTTCCAGATGTGAGCGTAATTATATATTTCGCCGTCGAAAGACACCCATATATCGTCGTCTTCATTCGAAGCCGGCTGTTTTCCGCCCGCCACGTCTATAACGGCCAATCTTTTATGGCCTAAAATACAATTGGCGTCAGGGCTCGAATAAATTCCGGAGCCGTCAGGCCCTCTATGGGAAAGCGTATCCATCATACGCTCCACCCGCCATGCGGCGTTTTTAAGGCGGCCCGCCCCGCTCATATCGAATATTCCGCATATACCGCACATTTTAATAATTCCTTGCCGCGGTCCGCTCAGTTTTTTAGCATTTATCCGGCGCAAAACAGGCGCGCGAACCGCTTCTTTTTTATCCGCGCAAAGGCGCGTGAAAATAGTATAGATAATTTAAGGACAATTGTCAAGAATAATTATCGCCGCGCATTTTTTGACAAAAAGTCAGGCGTATGGTATAATTAATGCGTAAGATTAAATTTCACATAAAAAGGCGGTAACTTATGAAACAAGCCCGTACGGCAAACCTTTTCAAACTATCATTTTCGATGGCAATAATTCTTTCCGTCGGTTTATTTTTAAGCGGCGCGGCAGGCGCGGCGCAGCTTGTAACTTATCTGGCCCCGCAATATCAGGACGTTCCGTTCAAGGCGGAGTCCGCGTTTTTCTCCGCCGCGCCCATGATGGACCCTAAAGGTAAAAAACCCGTCATGATAGAAGTAAGCGACAATTTTGAAAAACTCGAAGTCCCCATGTTAAAGGGATTTAAAATAGCGCCGTTCGAAGGCGGGCAAGGCGCTCCCGAAATAATCAACTACCTTAAAAGCTCCCCCGAAATGACGGATTCCGCCAAACTCCGCGTTATAGCGCGCATGAAAAAACTCGCGCTTATTTTAAAATCGGGCGATCAGGCGCGCGCCGAATTTTATAAAAAACAGGTTTCGGCCCCGCTGGTTTTATTCATAAACCTAAACATGGGAACCGGCCCCGCATGCGCCCCCGTGCCCCTTCATTTAGATCTCAAAGACGGCGGCAAGTTTTTCTTCAACACCGCCATTTTCATAGAAGACATACCCAAAGCCTTTTCAGTGGCGGACGCCATCAAAAACGACACATTCGACTTCGTAGTGGCGCATGAAAACGCTCACGGCATAATGTTCGACATGTACGGGCCGGCCATATCCAAAATCGACAAAAAAAGCAATCTCGGCCACGACGGCCCCGTTGTTTCAGACCGCGGCCTCGCT
>MWBZ01000241.1 GCA_002069765.1 bacterium ADurb.Bin243 | reverse complement strand
ATAATATCGAACAGCGTCCGCGCGCCGTTCGTGTGTTTATCCCACACACTTAATTTGACGGGCTCATCTTCTCCTGCATAAAGCACCTGTTTGTAATTAGGAAATTGGCCGCCCACTGTCGATTCGCACAATACTATATCGTTAGTCGTTGATGTGATTACGTCATACAATCCCGCCGGTATGTCCCGGTCTAATTTAATCATGTGCAACCGTCGGGAATCTGTACAAACTGCATTTTCACCGTCTGAAAATAAACAAGTAAAAATCGGTTTAATTTTGTCTTTGCTTCTGGCTTTTAGAAGAAACCTAAAGGCCGCAAAGCCTTTTTCTATTTTTGTAATTTTAATCATTTTGTTTTTCCTCCGTTGTGTAATAAAAACACTTTAACGCCGCTCGCAATCCCGTCAACTATTTTTTTTATTTTTCGTTAACTTTTCGTCCACCGTTTCCCGAAATGAATGTCAACGGCGAGTTTCATATCATGGCCCCAGGGCGGCGCGTCGCACATTATGTCCCGTAGCCTCACGGCGTCCCGCTTCGCGTTCTTTATTTCTGATTCAATTAAAATAGAGTCGTAAACGTGCAGCACCGTTTCAAGCCCTGCGTTTTCACATGCGACAAGCGCCCTGTAAAGCAGTCGTGCGCACGTCGCCTGCATAAGATTTTCAGTCAATAGCCCACCGTGTAAGACTTTGCCGTCGCGCATAATCTGGACGCGATTTTTTTCGTCGTGGTGAATTTCCAGCCCCCGGTAATAAAGGACGTGACCGTCGTGCAATATGATTTTTACGTCGTTCTCATCGCCCAGGGGAATAAATTGGAAACCGTGCGCCTCGCCCTTTTCCCGGCGCACCGCCGCGCCGATAAAAGCGTCCGAAAAATTATACCACATCCGCACAATCGGCGCATTGACTTTTTTCCAGCCCTCGTGTAACGCCGTTGCTGTCCGTTCATCGATCCGGTTTATCATGGAAAACTTTTTCGCCCCGGCCCCGTAACCGAAACCGAGAACGGACATTTTCATAAATGAATAACGCGGATCGGCTTTTGTTACTTTTTCGCCGTACATCTTTTCACCAAAAATCAAATACGGCGACTCCCCGGCCTCGATCCTGGCGAGCTGTTCCGTGTCCCCGGCATAGTACAGCGACAGATAATTTTCAATCCCGCGCCAATCGCTTTCTATGAGCGTTTTTCCTTTCGGCGCGCAAATGATACCGCGCTGAAGCGCCGGGACCGGGGCGGTGTTTTTTTCCTTTTCCCAGTTATCCACTTTCTGCCGGGAAAAGTTAAAGAAGTTCACGCCCCAGGACTGGAAACGCCCCGTGCCCGCCGCGTGAAATATGGCGGCGTTTCGTACCCGCCCGTCATGTGCGCGGTTTAGTATCGCCTCCGCCTTGTCCCCGGCGCGGGACGTGAGCAATTTTCGCACGTACAAAACGTGCTCGATTTGGTCAGCTTTCGGATGCGTTGAAAAATCAATCGCCTCCAACGTCGTCGCCCGCGCGTCGGGCAGATCGATTTTAAATGTATTTTTCATATATTCACAGAATGCGCCGGACGCGGATAGCACGAGCGCCCCGCCTGCCGTTCGTCCGGCAATTTTGTCAGCGGTCTTTGTCGCGTTCTTTTTATCGGCCTCTTTCCGGTCCAGTAAAAACCGGGCGGCCTTTATGTCCACCGGAACGCCCCGCACGTCGATTGCCTGGGCCGCGCGGAACTCTTCGATGCTAAATCCTTTATCGATCAATTTTGAGTAAATCGCCTTTGACAGGGCGGCGTCGTGCAGGCAATATTTTTCAAACATCGCCGCGTCTTGCTTGTCCTCGCACACCCTGAACGTGCCGTCTTTTTGCGGTATGCTATATTTTGCAATAAGGCTTTTTCCTTCCGGCATTTTTTCGAGACCAAACGCCGCCGCCACGTCCTCTAATTTAGCGCGGGGAGCGCAGATACCGAACCACCGGGCGAGTGCAGCGGTACACAACCAATTACGCCAGTCAGCCGCGCGGGTGCCGGGGTAGAATTGATTAAAAAAAGACCATTCAAAAAACCAGTTATGTGCGACGAACGCGCCTTTATGGTTTAATATTCTCGGTGATATTTTCTTTCCGCCCGCGTAGTTCGTCTGAATAAGCGGTTTATCTGTCAGGCCGACAGCGGCGCAAATAAGCCAGTCGGCGGACGGGTGGGCGAAGTACCGCGCCGGGCCGTTCTCTATCGGTTCGGCGGATTTTGTTTCAAGGTCGATAAAAATAGGCTTGACAATTTTAGACGGTTTTGATTTCATAGGTCTAAGTGATTCTCCTTCGGTGTGTTAAATTTTTACCCGTTCCCCC
>MWBZ01000240.1 GCA_002069765.1 bacterium ADurb.Bin243 | reverse complement strand
CAGACTTCTCGGAGCTTCCGACAAACCGCTCAAGGATTTTTTGACGGAAAACGGTTATAACGTCCTCACTTTCAATTATAAATACTGGGAATCAAATTTCGATAACGGCGTTACGCTCGCCCAAAGAATAATGGCGCTCACCAATGATAAGATGCCTCTTACGATAGTCTGCCACAGCATGGGCGGGCTTGTTACGAGATGGGCGCTTAATTATCTGGCGGCCAACGGAAAATCAAACCTTATTGAAAAAGTAGTTTTTCTATCCACTCCGAACCGCGGCGGCAAAATGGGAAGTAAAAATCTCAGCGAGTGGCAAGAATATCTTAATTCCGCATTTTTCGACGCGGCGCGGCTTTATCAAAAGTTCGGATTAACTAAAATTTCAGATATAAGCATGGGCGGGTTTTATTTTTCATCTAATTTAGATAACTGGCCCGTGGGTTTTTTACAGCTTATAGGCGATAAATACGATAATTCTAATTTTCTGGCCAGCCTCAATAAATATATAGCCGGAAGGGATTATTTAAATACCAGCTATTACGCCATGATAGATAATAACGACGAATTCGTCGACGTCGAGTCTATAGATTTCAACAGCTTTTACAAAACCGACAAATATCCATATTCGCAATGCGAAAATTTTAAAAACAAAAGCGGCTTCCCGCTTATCAATAAAGATTATGAATACTATACGAGCGATAATTCAAAACACTCGGCCACGCATAATACCGCGCTTAGAGAAACATCGAAAGATCTTTTGAATTTCGTGAAAAAACTAAAAAGCCTGTCAATAACTCCCGCATCGGCCTCTTTAAATGCCGGAGGCTCGCTCGACTTGAGTTTTTTCGCCGCATCGGCCGTCTATTATAACGATACCGGCGAACAGGTTTTACCGCAATGGGAAGTAAAATCCGGAGGCGGTTCCATAAGCGCAAATAAATACACGGCGCCTTCAACATCGGCAAAAGCCGTACTTATAGCTAGTTATACCGACAAAGATATTTTAAAAACGGCGGAAGTGTCCATAGATATATCTTCCGTCGAGCAAAATCTCATCGTGGATATAGGAGGCGGCGCGTCTATAGAATTCGTGAAAATAAAAGCCGGGACTTTCATAATGGGAAGCCCCGAAACAGAAACGGGAAGCAATTCAGACGAAAGGCCGGCGCACCAGGTGACTATAACTAAAGACTTTTATATCGGCAAATATGAAATTACCCAGAAGCAGTGGATCGCGGTGATGAATACCAATCCTTCGCCCGCGGAGTACGGCATAGGAGACAACTATCCGGTTCATAAGATAAATTCGAGCGACTGTTTTTTATTCATATCAAAGCTGAACGCTAAAAATTTAGGTAAAGGCACTTTCAAACTTCCGAGCGAAGCGCAGTGGGAATACGCATGCCGCGCGGGAACGGCTACGCCGTATTACCTCGCGTCCGCCGACCCTCTGGATTCCTGCGCATGGTATTCGAATAATTCAAAAACCGGATCGCCGACGGGCTATGCAACAACGCATCAGGCAGGCCAGAAAATGCCCAACGCCTTCGGACTGTACGACATGCTCGGCAACGTAAGCGAATTTTGCTCCGACATGTACGCGGGGGCTTCATATACGTCAGACCCGGCGGTGGACCCTGCCGGGGAAAGCGGCTACGGATCATATTCTTCGCACGTATTAAGAGGCGGAAACTATAACAGCGGGGCAACCGGATGCCGTTGCGCCGAAAGGGCATATATGCTCGACGAAGCTAATATTTCGGCCGGAAGCGCTTACGGCGGCTATGGAAACGGCATGAGAGCGGTTTTAATGCCGCCGCAAACAAATTAAAATATTAAAATTATTCTTAATTCTTTATTTTACGGCTATGCGTCCCATCGATAATTTGACCCTGGATTTGATAATGGCCGCAAACAAGTAAAATACCGCGCAATATAAAGGCATCAGTATGGCTACCGCCGCGGCCGGCCCGATGCGCGACGCTTCGCCTAAATTGAATAGTATCAGAACCACGCCGTTTATAAGACCTATTATCGAAGATATCACCGATATTTTTTCCATGTAAGAAAGCATTTCAATCAATCTAAGCGCATGGCTTTCATTTTCGATTTTAGCGTTAAGGGCGTTAAATAAATCCGCGGCATTCCAGCCGGAAGCCACGAAACCGGCGGTTATAAAGAAAAATGCCAGCAGCAGGCCGTGAACGTTAATAAATAAAGCGACCGGCGAGCCGTTCATCGCGCTAAACGATACGAATCCTATAAAAAAAAGCAAAATTCCTGAAAAAATTCTTATCATAAATCTTCCCCCTTAAGTTAAGAGTTCAGAGTGGAGAGTTGAGAACTAAAGGACTTTTGTAAATTTAGATAAGGTGTTATTAATTTATATATAAAGCTCGCAGGGCGAGCCCCAGCCTTAACTATTCACTATCCACTCTACACTATTCACTAATAAAC
>MWBZ01000239.1 GCA_002069765.1 bacterium ADurb.Bin243 | reverse complement strand
AAAATGAAAAGCAGTTTAAAAGTTTAAATTATAAGTAATTTATCTTTTAACGACGACGCCATAGTAGCTTCTGGTGGTCCAGATGGCATTGAAAGCGGCGGTGCCGTAGCGGAGTTGTTTTCCGGTCCAGGGGTCGTTGACGTAAACATAGCCGTCTTTTACTCCCGTCACTACCATGCAGTGGCCATCGGCCATGCCGTAGCTGCGGGTATCGACGTAAACTATAACGGGTATTCCGCTGGCTGTGGTGCTTTTCAGCCAGTCTATATTTGCGCCGCCGCCGGCGAAGCTGCCGTTGAGGCCCAATTTTTTAGCCGCGTTGAGCATATCGTCGGAATATGTAGTGCCTTTGGTGTCGGTATTGCAGAGTTTCGCCACTTCTTTAGTGCTGAGTTTTATGCCGTGGTATTCAAGGACCATGGCAAGGCATGTGGGCGCGCAGTAATGCGTGCCGTTGGGGCCGTTGGCCGGATCGAGCTGGGTGCGAATCGGCACGTCGAGCAGTTTTTCGCCTTTAGAGCCGCCGCCGAAAAGGCCGCTGAAAAAATCTAATATGCCGGCGAAAAAGCCTTTATTTTTGGCCAGCGAGCCGGTTTCGCGCAGGACGCGGTCTGTGACCAGCTCCGAATTAGGCAGCGGGTTATTATTAGCCTGGGCGTTCTGGTTGGAATTTGAATTATTAGCGTTATTAGAGCCGTTGTTGGAGTTATTTGCGGTAGAGTCGGTTTCGCGGTTACGGGTATCGCGGGTGTTAGATTCGGCCGGTTCGCTTCCCTGGTTCCGGTTAACCTGCGGCGAAGCGTTCTGCTGTTTGAGCATGGCGTCGTACTGCGATTTATAATACATGTAAATTTGAAGTTTTTCGTCGGATTCGCGGCCGCTGATTTTATCGTTGTTAAAATCGTTTATGGCCTGCATGCATTCTTTATAAGACGCCTGCATGAGAGTTTGCGCTTCGGTAACGGTTTTGGGCTTTTTGAGCCCGAGCCGGTCCGCGTCGGCGCCGGTGAGCATGCCCTGTGCGTAAACGGCGAGAGCCGCGAGGCAGAATGCGGCGGTCAATAACGATATAAAAATTTTATTTTTAGATTTATTTGACATATAGATCACCCTTTCATTTCAGCGTCATAAAACGATTCACAATAATTATAACCGCTAAAATGAGTTTTGTCAACGGCCGGGCAACTAATTAAAAATAACGCCTTCCCTGCAAAATTCGTTTATCAGCAATTCAAAGCGGTCATATTGCAGCTGCGACATTTTTGATTTACCTTTAAGGGAGTCGAGCAGTATTTTTTTATTTTCTCCTTCTGAGGAGGCCGTTTCAAATATGAAAGACTGCGCGCCGACGCCGGTCATGTGGCATTTAGGGCAGCCGCGGCCGTGATATACTTTGCATGCGCGTTTTACGGATTCGTCGCAGTCTTCTTCGCGGCAGAAGTTACATATAAAATCCACGTTTTTAGCGGCCATTACGGTAAGCCGCGACGAAAAAATATCTTTAGCCTGCTTTAATGAGGCTATTTTATTTAAAACCGATTCCACGGACGGCTCCTGCATGGTTAAAATAACCAGGGCTCCGGTGGCAAGGGATTTTTGAACATGCTCGAACGCCGAAACGTCGTGTATAACGCTGGTGGCTATAATATCCGCGCCCAGGTTTATAGCCGCTTCATGGAGCATTTTGAGGCTAGGCTCGTTAACCTGCGAATATTCAACCTGCGCGATATCGTTGAGCGGGCATATCATGTCTTTTTCAATGGATACGATCTTTTTATCGAGGTTCATTTTTGAAAGCTCGTTGAGCAGGGCATAATAAAGCCTGGTAAGCCCGAAAGAATCGGGCGACGATAAAATTAAAAGGCCCGATTTCTGGGCGAGCGCGTCGCGGAGCCTGGCGCAATAGTTTTTCTGGTGTTTGAAATAACTTTCGAGCGGCCTTGGAAAATTATTAAGCGAAAGAATTTTTAACACCATATTTTCGCCGAAAAGCGCGGGCACGGTGAGCGCGTTGACGAAAAGTTTCAGGCTGGAAAGGTTCAGCGCGAAATTAGAAATTTGGAATATGCGGTCTTCCTGGTAATCGAGTTTGCCCAAATGTTTAATTTTCGCGACTATATAATCGTAATTTTCGGGTTTTATAGAATGGTTTAAATTAAAAAAGCGTCCGTTAATTTTAATAAAAATTTTAATATGGTCGCCGAAGGCTTCAAAGTGTATTTCGGTGGCATTAACGCGGGCCGAATCGTATAAAATTTCAAACAGCGGCCTGACAAGCGAGTTTTTATTATCGGTGATAATATCGAGCACTTCTTGAGGGAAGTTTGACGGCCTTTTAAACGATTTTACGCTCTTAAACTCCTCGAGCTGTTCGTTCACTTCTATCTCGCTGAATTCGTCTATAGGAACGTTGCGGGCGTTTTTAGGGCATATATTTTCGAGCGCCTTTAATATGGCGCTGAAAGAAGTTATGACGAAACTGATCTTATAAGAAGCGAAAAAGGACGAGTTCAAAATATCGCCTATATTAGACGGATCGCATATAGCGAATTCTATTTCTTTGCTTTTAGGCGAG
>MWBZ01000238.1 GCA_002069765.1 bacterium ADurb.Bin243 | reverse complement strand
CCGCCGTTTGATCGACGGTTAAAATATCTACGAGATATATCCCTTCGGCGAAAATTATATTATCGAGGCTCCTGGCTTTTTTTATGAGAGTGAGTTCGAGCTCCAGGCCTATTGCGTCGCCATGGGCGTGGACTATGCGGTCTCTGGTATGGGCGCCTTCGCGAGTAAGCGCGATACGGTTATCGCCGGTCATGTCGAAATTGGCGCCGAACTTTAAAAAATCGGCGATCTGGCGCGGGCCTTCTTCGACAAGGATGGAAACCGCCTCTTTACAGCAGAGCCCCACGCCTGTTTTAAGCGTATCTTCCACATGGTAACGTACGTTGTCGTTTTCGCCTATGGCCGCGGCGATGCCGCCCTGGGCGAGATAGCTGTTGCACTCTTCGGTCTTGTCCTTGGTGAGCACCATCACGCGCCCGTGCTCGGAAAGGCTTATCGCGGCCCTTAGCCCCGCTATTCCGGAACCTACTATCAAAAAATCCGTTTCCGACGAGCTCATGCTCTGGGTCGAAAAATTAATCAAATATCTTCGTTTTTCGTTTTTAGTCATTGAATTCTCCTGATTTTAGAGCAAAGAACGCCGCTGAGCTCGTCGTAAGAAACCGCGCCTTCCCTCAAAAGGACCGGTTCGCCTTCGCTGAAATCCACTACCGTGGAATCTTTCTGATAGACCGTCGGGCCGTTGTCGAAAGCGTAGTCGCAGCCGTCTATGAGCGATTGCGGTATCTCGAAAAAATTTTTCGGGCTCCCCGCGCCCGAAAGGTTTGCGGATGTGGCCGCCATCGGTTCGTTTACGGCGTTAACTATCGACGCTCCGATGAAGTTGGAAAAAACCCTTATGCCTATCTTGCCGTTAGAAATAAGGCGCGGCGGAATTTCGACGCCTTTTTTAGCCGCGAAAATCATCAGAAGCGGCCCCGGCAGATAAAGCGATATGGCGCGCTCGGCGGCCGGCGAAACATATCCGGCGTATTTGTAAATATCGGCCGGGTTCGGCGTATGAAGCGCAAGCGGCTTATTGTCGCGGCCCTTGAGCTCGTATATATTTTCGATGCCTTCGCGGTTGGATATGAAGGCGCCTATGCCGTAGACCGTTTCCGTCGGAAATATCATGAGCGATTCCTTTGAAAACGAAGGTATGGGTATGTCGGCTATATTGGGCACGGGATAACTTACTATTATCGCCAAAACTTGATCCCCCTGTCTCTAGACTCTATGTCGCGCACTATTTCATAATTCAAGAAGCCGCAGCCGGAAGCTATTTTTATAACTTCCGCGGCCATTTTAAACCCTATTTCAAAAACCGCCGTACCGCCGGGATTCAATCTTGAACCGGCTTCCCGCAATATGCGCCCGTAGAAATAATAACCGCCGTCCGGCGCGGTCAGGGCTATTTTAGGTTCGGCGAAGACTTCGCGCGCAAGCGTTGAATATTCTGATTCGCTTATATATGGCGGATTTGAAACTATAAGATCGAATTTTTCGTTTTCTTCCAGAGCCGAAAACAAGTCGGACTCGACGAACCGTATGCGTTCTCCCACTCCGTTAGCCCGCGCGTTATGCGCCGCGCATTCGAGCGCGGCCGGGCTTACGTCAATAGCGGTGACGGCCGCCGAAGGCCCGAGCGCCTTCGCCAGGGCCACGGCTATTGCGCCCGATCCGGTGCCTATATCAAGGACTTTCACAGGCCCGCCGGCGGGCGCGGCCATTTTTCTAACGCAGTCCGCGGCCGCTTCTACGACGCATTCCGTATCGTGCCTGGGAATCAGGACGGACTTTGACACTTTAAAATTCATGCCGTAAAATTCGGCCTCGCCCAATATATACTGGATGGGCTCGAAGGCCAGGCGCCTTTCGAGGATCTCTTCCGCGGCGGCGGCCGCCTGCGCCGAAGCGTTTTCACGCCAGAAAATCCCCATTATTTTTGAAAAACTTTCCCCGCAGGCCTTCTGAATGATAAGCCTGGCTTCCGCTTCGGCGGCCGGACGGCTGAGCCGGTTATCGTGTTCGAGCGAATCCGCTATCCTTGCGTAAAGCTGAAAATATTTAATTTCTTCGCCCCCCGTTGGAGAGGCTTTCGACGAAGCGATCAAACTATTCCCCTTGCGGCGGTTTATTTTACGATATCTTTTTAAGCTTTTCAGTCTGGTCGAATACTATAAGGCCCTGCAGCATCTCTTCGATGTCCCCGTCGAGGAACCCCAGAAGATTTCCCAGCGTCAGGTTTATGCGGTGATCGGTTATCCTGTTCTGGGGATAGTTGTAGGTTCTGATGCGCTCCGAGCGGTCTCCCGTTCCCACCTGCGAACGGCGGTCCTGGGCGATCTGGTCGCTCTGCTTCTTCTCTTCGATTTCGAGCATCCTGGTCCTTAAAACTTTAAGGGCCTTCGCCTTATTTTTTATCTGCGACTTTTCGTC
Organism: bacterium ADurb.Bin243; assembly: GCA_002069765.1. Lineage (GTDB taxonomy): Bacteria > Muiribacteriota > UBA9980 > UBA9980 > UBA9980 > UBA9980. The sequence goes on along the minus strand of MWBZ01000238.1, from coordinate 173 downwards.
CTGGCACTGAACCACGAGGCCGGTGGGTATATGCGTTATGCGTATCGCCGAATAGGTGGTATTGACAGACTGTCCGCCGGGGCCGGTGGAACAGAAAGTGTCTATGCGCAGATCGTTGGGGTTTATTTCGATATCGACTTCTTCGGCTTCGGGCAGAACCGCCACAGTGGCGG
>MWBZ01000237.1 GCA_002069765.1 bacterium ADurb.Bin243 | reverse complement strand
TTTTTATCGTTTAACGCCTTGAAAACTTCGTTTATCTGCGATTTAACCGAAAGAGCTCCCGTGGGGCATACTCTTACGCACTGGCCGCATAAAACGCATTCGACGTCGTTGAGGTTTTTACCGAACGAAGGCAGCACGGAAACTTTCGATCCGCGGTGCGCGAAATCGATTACGCCGACGCCCTGGACTTCGGAGCATACTCTCACGCAGTCGCCGCACAGCACGCATTTATTGGGATCGCGCACTATGGATTCGGTGGAGCGGTCAACGGGCTGTCTGGTCTCTAATTTTTTAAATTTTATTTCGCCGACTCCGAGTTTTTTTGAAAGGCTCTGCAGCTGGCAGGCCGTGCTTTTCGGGCACGAAGGGCAGTTGGATTCGTGGTTTGCCAGAAGCAGTTCCACTATGGTTTTTCTTATTTCCCTTATTTCGCCCGTATTGGTTTTTATCTTCATTCCCGCTTCGGGCGGGGTGGAACACGACGGCGAAAGGCCCCGGCCTTCTACGTCCACCATGCACAGACGGCATGCGCCGTAAACGCTCAGATCAGAGTGATAGCAGAAAGTAGGCACCTCGATATTGGCTTTTCTTATTATTTCGAGCAGATTTTTTTCATTTTCTATTTTAACTTCACGGCCGTCCACATATATCAAATTTTCGTTCATAACTCTACACCCCCATAATTGCGCCGAATTTGCACGCAGCCGCACAGGCCGCGCATTTAATGCATAAAGATTCATCGATGACGTGCGCTTTTTTAACTTCGCCGGTAATGGCCCCTACGGGGCATTTTTTCTTGCATATAGTGCAGCCCTTGCACTTTGACGGATCTATTTGAGGCTTTAGAAGCGCCTTGCATTTTTTAGTGGGGCAGTATTTATGATAGATATGCGCTTCGTATTCGGCCCTAAACTTTGCCAGCGTAGATTTTACAGGGTTCGGAGCGGTTTTGCCGAGGCCGCACAGCGAGCTTTTCTGAATGACCGCGGCTAATTTTTCGAGCATGGTTATAGTTTCTTCGGTGCCTTCGCCTTCGGTGATATCGTTTAGCATGGCGAGCATCTGCCTTGTGCCTTCCCGGCACGGGACGCATTTTCCGCAGGATTCGTTCTGGGTGAATTGCATGAAAAATTTAGCGACGCCGACCATGCAAGTGCCTTTATTCATGACTACCAGGCCGCCGGAGCCTATCATGGCGCCTATTTCTTTGAGGGAATCGAAATCGAGAGGCATATCGAGGTTATCGGCCGTAAGGCAGCCGCCGGATGGGCCGCCGATCTGAACGGCTTTGAACTCGTCGGGCGAAACTTTTCCGTTGTCGTCGGTTACGCCGCCGCCTATATTGTTGACTATTTCGCGGAGCGTGGTGCCGAAGGGCACTTCTATCAAACCGGTATTTGCCACGTGGCCTGTCAGCGCGAATGTTTTAGTTCCGGGCGAGCCGGGCGTGCCTATCTTTTTAAATTCGCCGACGCCCATTTTAAATATTATTGGAACGCTGGCGAGCGTTTCTACGTTATTTATTACGGTAGGTTTTCCGTAGAGTCCTTTTTGAGCGGGGAATGGAGGTTTGGGCGACGGCATTCCCCGTTTTCCTTCGATAGACGCCATTAGAGCCGTTTCTTCGCCGCACACGAATGCGCCGGCGCCTTCCATCACGTTTAATTTGAAATTATGGCCGGAGCCGAATATTTTATCGCCGAGTATGCCTATTTTTTCGGCGTCGCACACTGCTTTTTTCATTCTTTTAACCGCGAGAGGGTATTCGGCGCGGACGTAAACGTATCCTTCGTCGGCTCCTATGGCGCGCGCGGCGATTATCATTCCTTCGATAACGCTGTGCGGGTTTCCTTCCATTACGCTTCTATCCATAAAAGCGCCGGGGTCGCCTTCGTCGCCGTTGCAAATTACATATTTTTTGCCTTCGGGCTGTATTCTGGTGAGCTCCCATTTTTTGCCGGTGGGAAAGCCGCCGCCGCCTCTTCCGCGCAGGCCGGATTCTATCATGGAAGCGCATATGGATTCGGGAGTCATAGTAAGGCATGCGTTTTTCGCGGATTCGTAACCGCCGCGCGCGATATATTCGTTGATATCTTCGGGATCTATAATGCCGCATTCTTTTAATATCATTCTGTGTTGTTTTTTATAAAAAGGTATTTCCTCGATGCCTTTGCATTTAAGGCCGGTGGCGCCGTCCACGTAAAGGAGGCGTTCTACGGGTTCGCCTGTTTTTAAAGTGATATTTACTATATCGTCGATATCTTCCAATTTCACTTTTACATATAAATAATTTTCGGGAAGTATGCTCATCAGGGGGCCCATCTGGCAAAAACCCTGGCATCCGCTTTTAGACAGATGCAGCGCGTCTTTTTTATTTTCTTCGCGCAATTCTACCACTACTTCCATTTTTTCTCCGGCCAGTTTAGCCCGGAGGGCTTCGAATATTTTAATCGAGCCGTTGGCCACGCAACCTGTGCCGGCGCATATTATTATTCTTCTTTTAATTCCGGCTTCGAGTTTTTCATAATCGTTTTTTATCTTATCGAGCTCTACGCTTTTTATTTTTTCGCAAACTCCGGTTTTATTCTTAACGCTGCTCATTAGCGGCCTCCTTTTTAATTATGGCGTCGATCAGTTCGTTGACTTTAG
>MWBZ01000236.1 GCA_002069765.1 bacterium ADurb.Bin243 | reverse complement strand
AAACTCGAAAAAAACGTCGATCTTAAACTTAAATTGATACCGCCCGGCGAGTTCTGGATAGGCGGCAAGCCTGAATTTCAAGATTATTCAAAGGGCAGTGCATCGGTAAAAAAAACGCCTCTGAAAATAATAATAACCAGGCCGTTTTACCTGGGTATTTATCCGGTAACACAAGCGCAGTGGCTGTCGGTTATGAAAAACAATCCGAGCAATTTTAAAAATGGAGGCGATTATCCGGTTGAAAAGGTTTCATGGGATGATTGTAAAGAATTTATCAAGAAGCTTAACGAAAAGGATTTACACAATTTAACTGAATGGAAGTTCAGGCTGCCCACTGAAGCGGAATGGGAATACGCCTGCCGCGCGGGAAGTGAAACCGATTATTACTGGGGAAATAAATTCGATGATAATTATTGTTGGTGTTGTGACAATTCTAACAGTTCAACCCAGCCGGTAGGAAAGAAAAAACCGAATGGTTTTGGATTGTTCGATATGAGTGGCAATGTATGGGAATGGTGCGAAGATTGTTATGAATCAAATTTCCATGACCAGAATTTTTCCTTAAATAATCAAGGCCATGGCAGCGAGCATTATAGATATGTCGAAGATCCGGTTTGTAAAAAGGGCTCTGCCCGCGTTTTGCGAGGCGGCAGCTGGGACTACGATTCCGATTACTGCCGGTCGGATTACTGCATTAGCCGCGACCAGTCTAATCGCTACATTTATGTCGGTTTCCGGCTCGCCCTTTCCCCAGGTCAGTAGCGAGCACAGGGGGATTCGCGTCACGGAGCCGAACGGGGTGAGCGCGGAGCGCGAAACAAGCGAAGGCCCGGCCGCCGTCCCTGGTCCCGGAGGACCGAACAATAAAAACAAAATTCCGGTCTGTAGGTTAACCTGACGGTTAAAGCGAAAGACCGGAGTTTTTATTTATAATAGATTTACAAACGGGGCGACGATAAGCGCTGAAAGTTTTTGTTTTTAAAGGTTCGATAGTTAGGCTCGATGAGATTTGTTCAAGGAATGAAGTACTTATCTGAACTCAGGCGGCCTCGACAATATCTATGCCCTGTCTGACTATTTCCGTCAGTATGCTCGCAGGTGCGTGGTTTTTATATTCAGACCAGCCGATACAAAAAGGCTCGATTTTGCTGTCTATGCGTCCAGCTACCGTCCAGAGCTCCGCGTTGATTTCCAATTTATTTTTGGAGGGAACGTCAAGCACCACGCCTACATCGATATCGCTGTCTTCGCGAGGGATCGCTTTAGCGTAAGAGCCAAAAATAAAGGCTTTTTTTAACATTATATCTGGCCTTTATGGCTTCGTAAAATTTTATAATTTTTTTCTTCAGTTCAGCTTTGATTTTAGCCATTTTATAAATTCTCCGGTCTGTTTGTAAAGTTCTTCAGCTTATATGTGGCGTTGATTTTTATCCGGTTGTCCCATTTATCTTCCGCCCGCTATCGCCTCGATGATCTCGTTCACCTGGTGCGACTCTGACACGCCGGTTTTGCACCATACGACGAAGTGCTCGCAGTTGTTGAAGAAGAGGCTGTAGGAACTTTCGCCGAGGCGGTCTTTGGCGCGGCGCAGCGTTTCGGCCGGCGAATATAATTTGTAGTTCATTCTTTTAAATAGTTTGTAAATATCGATGATAGCTGCCAGGGGATTTTCAGGGTTGCCGGTAAGTCCGCCGCCGCCGAAAAATGAAGTGATAGAATTGAAAAGATTTGAGTCGCGTTTTGTTTCACGCGGCTTGCCATGGGCGTCAGGAAATTCGCAAACGAAAAATTCGGACGCGTCCGCCAGGAAATTTTTGACGCTCGTCTTTCGCACCCGCAGTTCGTCGCCAAAATCGCCCGTGCTGGAAGCGTAATGGATCACAATATTCCGGCCGGCGTATATGGCGTAATGCTTATACAGGCCGCGGCTGACGCCTATGACCGTTCCGGGCTCCAGTTTATCGCCGGAAGCCTTGCCCCGCGACGCAGCCTTTTTTGTAGCGGGCCTGCTGTCGCAGATTTTTTTAGATTTAACCGGCCGCTTTTCGAGATCTTTTTCCGCCGCTAGTCTTATTGAAGCGGCTTTCTTTCCGGCGGCGCTCGCCTTATTTCGCAGGCTTTTATCGCCGACGTTTTTTTTAGCTATCGCCATGGTAGACTATTCCAGCTCATTTTTGACCGCCCATTTGTCGCAGCTATGGTTCCACAGGCGTTCTATATGCGTTTTATAGCATATAGCCTTCTGCGAAGCGTCCACACTGAAAAGGCCGGGCGAATTGAGTTTCGGGCTGAGCGGCCCCGGCCAGAACCGGCAGTTGAGGCAGTATTTGTTGTTTTTGATGTTTACTGTTTGCATTGTCCATCGCCTTTCAAAATTGAATTTTGAGCGGGTTAAAGGTTTTTATTTCATCTGTTAATTATCCCACAAATTGAATGATAATTTCAAGCCTGAAATTTAATTTAGTCAAGTAAAATTTGAAATAGCCGCTTTTTATTGAATTTCGTTTTGCCCGGATATGCTTCGATTACCTTCTGAAAAACTTTTTTAGCCATGATATAAGCGTGCCGTCGGACATTTTTGAGAGCGCGGCTTCGGCCGCCGCTTTCAGTTCGGAGTCTATAGGCGCGCTTCGCGCGCAAGCGAGGAAAAGGTCCTGCGCTTCTTTGCGGCGGTCGATTCCGAGTTCAGATCGCGCGGCGGCCGAGTAAAACAGAACAGCCGGTCT
>MWBZ01000235.1 GCA_002069765.1 bacterium ADurb.Bin243 | reverse complement strand
GCCGGCTTCGGTATCTATTTTATATCCGCGCGGCGCGGTTACCGCTATATCGTGAAAATTGTCGCCGTTGATATCTCCACAAGCCACGGCGTAGCCGAATTTTTCATTGTTTTTAAAAGGCTTTATCGTAACGTCTACCGTTACGACCGCGCCAGCCGCCGGGGTCGCCACTTTGCCGTAGACCACGTAAGCGTTCGACGCGCTGTCGTCGTCAACGAATTCTGTTATAACCAGATCGTTTTTGGCGGCGGCCGAATCATGGAATTTACCAGCCGCCATGGCGTGCCCCATGCGTCTGCCGTTTGACGAGTTGGGGCTCGCTACCGCGAACGCGGCGAGAGCGACATCGGCGATAGAAAAATTGGCGCCGCCCGCTATTTTTGCTTTTGCGTCGGCGATTATGACCGCGCCGCCTTTTCCCTGCGCGCCAGGCGCGCCTATTATAAGTTCTTTGTCGTTGCCGCCGTAAATATCCGCGGCGAGTACCGATGCGCCGAAATAATCGTTGGCGTTAATGCCGCTTATTTTATAAACCGCAGGAGGGGCGCTCGTGCTGATATCTATATTGACCGGTGCGTTGGTGTAATCGTTATCGTTCCAGAGGCCGCCTCCGTTGCCGCTAATTATGTACACGGAACCGACGTTGCCGTTGTCGTGAGGGCAGCCGATTATTATATCTTCGTTGCCGTCGCCCGTAACGTCGCCGCAGGCAAGGCTCATTCCGTTTACCGGAAGAAAGTTGGCCGGGGGAGTGGCCGGGCCGGCCGCCGCATAAGCGCCGGGGATGTTTTTGATTAAAAGCCCGAAATTGTTCATATCGGTCTTGCCTTTGGTGCCTAAAGGATCGCCCGTTTGAGACATGTCTATCAGGTTGCTTTTTATCGGCGAAGGAGTTTTGTTAGTCGTGTTTATGTCTCTGGAGAAGAGAACGGCTACCTGTGAAAGCGTGCCTGTTTCATAGGGCCTTCCAATAACTATGGCCCTTCCGCCGTCGATGTTGCTGCCGCCGGCGACGGCGTAACCGGAATGTTCGCCGGTTTGATGGCCAAGGATAAATCCTGTGCTTGTAGTGTTGGGCGCGTTATTCCAGTTGCCGCAGTCCCAGCCGTAAGACGCGCCTGGAACATTAGAAGTAACAGGGCCTTTGTTGATTAATATCATGCCCGAATAATCGTTGGAAAAATGGTATTCGCCATAGGGGCTGGCGACGATAATATCGGTTTCGGGGGAATTATCGAAATTCATCAACAGGATACGGCCGCCGGAGCCGTACCAATCCAGCTGAGTAATCGGCTGGCCGATAAAAATGTTGTCGGTTACGGCGTTAGGCGCTATTATCTTGACCAGGTCTTTTGAAGGGTCGGGCATGCCGGGCGTGCCGGCCGTGCCTATGTAATTGAAAGCATAAGCTTTGAATGAGGCAGTCGATAAAAACAATAAAAAAATAATGACAGTTGAAATAAATAAAAAGGAAAAATTGATTTTTGGTTTTCGTGATTTGAGTTCAGGCATAAAAGACCACGCTCCTTGTATCTATTGAAAAAATTATTTACAAGAAATAAGAAAAATATAGGCGCTTAAAATGAAACGCCTATACTTATTATAGCATAATATTCAAGAAATATAAATAAAATTATTCGACTCTTGAATTTTTAATTTTTGAAAATATTATCCGGTAAAAGGGCGCGGTGATATTTTAATTTCTCCGCCGGCGATTTTATTATAACATTCGCCGCCGGAGAGGGTTTTACCTGTTATTGTTAATCGTCTGTTTCGGTTGCGCCGGTAGTGGTTACAGGGGCTCCTGCCGTGGCCGGGAATACCGCATTTCCGTGGGCGTCGGTAATTCTGGTTGTAGCAGAGGTGAGGTTAAATTTCGTAGTGCCAGGCGTGACTGTAAACGTAGGAGGAGTTGTAGTATTGGAGTTCGCTATTTTTAATACTATGCTTACTTTGTTATTTGTTTTTCCGGCAACAGCGGTTATAATTGTGTTTACCCTGTTGGTGGCGCCGATAGCCGGACCGCTTATTTCCGTCAGGTCGTTAAGCGTACCGCCGGTTCCTGTTACTATAATAGGACCTGTGAAGAGGACTTTAAGATAAGACATACTGACTCCGGTGGGGAGGGGAGTATTAAAAATATCGATGTTCGTGCCTTCTGTAATCTTAACTTGATTTTTATACGCAGAGGCCTCGGTGCCTACGCCGACGAGAGTTTCTTTTAGGCTGCCCTCGGAATAGTTGCCTGATGCACTATCGTAAGTTACCCATTGAATGCCGTCGCCGACAACCGTGCTGTTAACCGCCGGCAATATTGCCGTACCCGCGAGGGTCTGGCCGCTTTCAAGCATCTTGCTCGTGTTTTCGTTTAAGGTGGTTACCGGCGGATTTGAACCTGCGGTGTAATAAACGGTGTAATTTATAGCATAAGAAGTTCCCGTGCTGGAGCTTATTCTACCGAGGGAGTCTATATGGACTTTGGTTGAATCGGGCGTGCCTGCGATAGAGCCGTCGTTGACGGTTCCCGGGCTTGAATTGCCGTCAGCGTTTTCAAATTGATAGTAAATATCGCCGGGATCGAGCGGCAGGTTATTGACGCCGCCGCGGGAAGATTTAGGCGATACCCATGTATTAGCCACTAAATCGTTTGAAGCTATGTAGCTGGTATTGCTGGCATTGGTGATGATCAGATAACAACCGGGGGCTGACATGGATGCGTTCGATTTTACTTTATCTGTTACGCCGCTTGCCTGCAGGCAGGAGTTGAGTGTGCTGCCGCCGGAACCGCTAATTGTGTCGTCGGGTATTATTCCGTCGGAAATTCTTGGAGATTCGATCTTACCGGCTTCCGTTAATGAATATGACA
>MWBZ01000234.1 GCA_002069765.1 bacterium ADurb.Bin243 | reverse complement strand
TCAATCTGGAGCTCACCATGCAGGCCCGCCTCGCCCCTCAATAAGCGGATATGCCAGCCACGCGGATTTTTGAAAAAAGCATCATAGCGACAGAAAGGGGATTAAAATATGGATGTTATAAAATTTTTAAGAAGGGCAAAGTCTAATGAAATTATCGGTTCAGTCCTTATTTTAGTCGCATTCGGCATGATAGCCTTCTGCGGCGTATCGGCCGTAGTAATAGATATTTCCAGAGTGTATCTGGAATCAGCCCGCGTGGAGGAGTCGGTAGAAGCGGCTACCATGGCCGCCGCAAGACAGCTTTCAATATACAGCACTTCGGGGCAGCCGCTTGACGACACGCAGGAAACGGCGGTAAAAAACGCCGCCATCGCGTTCGGAACGCGCAATAAAATAACTATAAACCCAAATAAAATAGTAATCGCCGGAAATAGAATTTACATCGACAACAACCAGACCATCAACTACACGTTCGCCAGAATTATCGGCTTTGACAGCACCGAAGTGCAGTCCAGAAAAGTGGTAGAAATAGACCGCGACGGAAAGCCTAAAGTCTTAAAACAGGCGCAGTACCATGTTATGCCATGGGGCATGCCTCACCGCGAATTAGAAGAGCCTTACAACCCCACCAATAAAATCATTTCAATGACGCCCGACGGCACGTACGACGAAGTGGACGCCCTCGAAGCCGGAAAGGAATATGTTTTAAAACTCGGAAGCGACGTGGCTTCCGGCGACAACGAAACACCGCTGGGCGCGCAGGTTATGATTCCGATGGGCATTGAAAACGGCGTCAACGACCAGTGGGCCGTCGGTTATAAGAGGGCCTACGGCCTCGTAGTATGGCTCTTAACGTCCGAAGAGCGCGGAGGCGCCGGAATAGAAAACGTTAAATGGCTTCTCGATTACCGCGGCGGTTCGTTCATGTTCGCATACAATCCCACGGTCCTCACCAGGCTCGGAGCATTGAAACTCTCCGGAGAAGGGCTTTTCGGAACTTACGGCATGTTCACCAACCAGAAAGACGCCGACACCGGACGCAATCTTTTCCCATACGTCAAATACCAGATAGTAAAAGATCCAAAACCCATGACAGATCAGGCCGCTTCCGTAATAGACCTCACCACGGCACCTTCGGTGGGCGTTTATTCCTCCGGCGAAGACGCCGTTACAAGAACTTTAGACGAAGCCGGAATAATTTATGAAAAATTTTACGACGAACAAATCCTTAACAACGGAGTCCTCGACGACCCGCTTCGCCTTACCTGGCTTTACCTTCATCACGAAGATTTTTACGGCGGCGATACCCACGGCCAGGTGCCCATGATTTCCATCCAGGACGTTTCCGGCGATCAGATCGGGCCACACAGCTCTCTTCTGACGGTCAGGGGCTGGAACTGGAATATCGGCAAAGAAGGCTATAAATTCATAAGAATATACTTCGGCGAACAGATCGTTTCTCCCACGTTGACCGGCACTTACGCCGGATGCTCAACCGGAATCGACGCCAGCGGCCCTTATGTAAACGCCAACGACAGCGGCAATTTCGAATTAACCTTCTCCATTCCGGTCAAACCGAACGGCGATTATTTCGTTTACGGTAAAGTGGCTATAGACCTTATCGAAGATTCTTCCAACTACATAAACTACCGGATCGTAGATTCTTCGATCGTGCCCGCCATAACGGCAGTCAACCATGTAACGCTCACCAACGACGTATCGTCGGGAAACCTCATAAGGGTTTCCGGATCTAACTTCGGCGCGAACCAGCCCGGCATAGTAGTCAAATTCGACGGCATGGGTCAGAGCGTTATCAAAACCGCTACTTTTCCAAATTGCAGCGTCGTCACTTCGCTCATTAATGCCGATGAAAACGGTCAGTTCGAAGTCACTTTCCCGACGCCCGAAGTCCTCGACGGCACGCACGAAGTTTACGCTCAAATAGATAATACCTTATCCAACAAAGTCATATTCAATGTCAACAATTTCAGAACTCCGGCCATAAGCGTTTCGGACCGCATCGGAATAGAAGACCGCGGCCCCAAAGGCTCAACCGTATATGTAACCGCCAGCGGATTCGTCCCGAACTTCTACGGCATAACGGTTAAGTTTAACAACGTTACCATGAACGTGGAAGATACTTCGCAATATCCGGACGACTGGGTTTTCGGCGGTTCTACGATATATTCGGACGGCGAAGGCAAGTTCCAGATAAAATTCAACGTACCGGGCACCATGGCCGACGGCACATATGAAGTAAAAGCTTTCGCCGGCGCTTCTTCTTCTACCGAAGTTAAACTCTACACCGTTCAGAACGCTCTTACGCCTGAAATAACGGTTTTCGATACATCCGGCAATCCATCCATGGGGCCGAAAAACGGCGAAGTTATTTGCGGCGGGTTTTATTTTCCTCCGCTCGTAAATAACGTTAAGCTTAAATTAGACACTCTGGAATTATCCTTAATCGACACCACGGCAAAATATCCGGACGACTCAGTTTCGCCGTCGGACAAAACTTTAAGGCCCAATTCCGAAGGTAAATTCGAAGTCAAATTCAATATACCCGAAGTCCCCGACGGAAACTACTATCTTACCGCCTTTATCAACAACGAAACGGTTTCAAACTCCGTGCTATACACGGTCGGAACTCCTTCTTATTCGCCGGCCCTCGTTATAACCGACGGCGCGGCGCCCTATACCGGCGGCCCGTCTAACGGCGTTGTAACCGTCAACGGAAGCGGATTTCCGCCTAACACCGAAAACATAAAAATATACCTCGGCGGAAACGAAATGGATATCAGTGAGGCCGAAGGTTATTCGGGCGCGGCCGAAGTAAGCGACGATAAAATAAAAACCGACAATAACGGCGAATTTTCGGCTAAATTCACGGTGCCCATGCTCGCGCCCG
>MWBZ01000233.1 GCA_002069765.1 bacterium ADurb.Bin243 | reverse complement strand
GTCTATATCGCTCTCGACGAAAAAGAAAAGAAAAATTTCCGCTCTATTCTTATTTTTTCGACATTATGTTTTTACGCCGGCTGCGCATTCGCGGTTTTCGTTGCGATTCCGGTCGGGATAGGATTTCTGATAGGATATTCAGGCGCCATATTCAAACCGATGATATCGGTTTCGGCGTATTTTGATTTTCTGGTATATACTTCGCTGACTTTCGGTATAGTATTTGAGTTGCCTTTACTGATGGTCTTTTTGAGTTTAGTCGGCGTTGTCGCGCCGAAGACGTATTCAACAGGCCGTAAATATGCGATACTAATCATTTTTATCATTGCAGGCGTCTTCTCTCCGCCCGACGTAATATCGCAGTTCATAGTGGCGATACCCATGCTGTTTCTTTATGAAACCGGAATAATAATAATCAAACTGTCGGGAATTAAAGCGTAAAACGCCAAATTAAAAAGCCTCATACAGAAAGCGCGCAAGCCGCTCCAGGAAAGAAACCTTCGCTCATCAAATAATTCACGGCGTCTATATCGGCTTTCCTTGTAAGTATAAATAAAACATCTTCTTTATCGATTACCGTGCCGCCGTTTGGCGATATCATTTCTTTGCCTCTTATTATAGCCGTTATAAGAGTATGCGCCGGAAATTTCAAATCTTTAATTTGCCTTCCTGCTATTTTAGATTCTCCGCTTATGTGAACTTCGATCATTTCAAGGTCCGTTTTATCCAGAGTTAAAAGCTGTATATAAAAAGGCGATTTCTTTTGCTGAGGTATTATCAGGCCGAGTTTTCGAGCGAGACGGTTTATAGTGGTTCCCTGCAGCAGGCATGAAAGCAATACGGCGAAAAAAACTATGTTAAAAACCTTATGCTCCGGGTCCAGGCCGTGCAGCGCCGGATAAGTGGCCAGTACGACCGGAACGACGCCTTTTATTCCGCCCCATGATATGAAGATTTTTTCCTTTACGCTAAGCTTGAATGGAAAAGTACATGCAAAAACGGTCAGCGGCCTGACTACGAATATCAGAAGCGCGGCTATTATTATTCCTTCTTTCCATAAAAGCATCATGCTTTTTGGAAAAACGAGAAGCCCCAGCAGCAAGAAAATCGCCATATTAAAAAACGAAGAAAGCCCGTCCACGAAGTGGCTTATGCCCATTTTAAATATGAAATCGATATTTCCGAACCAATATCCGAAAAAGAACATGGCTATGATGCCGTTGGTTTTTATTATAGAAGACGCGCTGTAGGAAAACAGCAGAACCCCTAAAAAAAGAACGTAATAATGGCCTTTGTTGTCTGATTTAAGGCCGTTAAGAAGGCGCCGCGCCAGACGGCTCGAAGCGTAGCCTATAAATATTCCGCCAAGAAGCTGCCAGACAAGCTGCGATGTAAAAAATAAAAAATTGCCGCTTCCGCCGGTTAAAATCTGAATCATTAAAACCGTTAAAAGTATCGCCATGGGATCGTTGGCTGCCGATTCGACTTCGAGTATCGTAGAAACCGCTTTTTGAATGGGATTTTGCCTGATTATCATTATAACCGCCGCCGCGTCGGTGGACGATATGATAGCGCCGACCATCAAAGAGTAGAGCAGGTCGAATTTTAAGATCCAATGGACGAACAGCCCGAGTAAAACCGCTGTAACTATTATGCCGAGCGTCGCGAGCGTCATGGACGGCCCGAAGGACTCCTTCAACGATGATTTTTTAGTATAAAACCCGCTTTCGAAAATAATGAAGATGAGGCCGAAATTGGCTATATTCTGAGTGAGCGCCATATTATCGAAGTAAATCAAATTTAGGCAGTCGCTGCCCACCAGCATCCCGACGCCGATTAAAATCATAAGCACGGGAACGTTATAGCGTATGGTAAGGCGCGATGAAAACGCGCCTATGATCAGTAAAAGAGAAATTACAAATAAAACGCTTTCATTCAAAAGATATCACCTTTCATTAAGTTATCTGACCGGGACTGCAAATTTCATTTGCAACAAAGGCTTTTGCGGCTATGCTTATAAAGCTTACGCGGCGGACGCTGAAACGTCGAGCTGTTTCACGTCGCCTATAAAAACGAGAACGTCGTTTTCGAGTATGCGTTCTTCGCCGGACGGGTTTATGATATTGCCGCCGGCCCTTGAAATTCCGACGAGGGTCAGGCCGTATTTTTTGCGCAAATCTATTTCCGCGAGCGTTTTGTTGGCGAAATGATTGTGCGCTTCTACCCTGAACGTAGTTATCCGGATATCGGGCATTTTAAACTCGATATCGGTAATTTTAGCCAAGTTATTGGCCGTGCGGAGCATTTCATAGCTGCCTTTTCTGATATGCGCTATAAACTCTTCTATTTCATTGCGGGGAATTAGATATTTCTGCATAACGCGGGTGAAAATTTCAATGGAAGTTTCAAATTCTTCGGGAATGACTTCATCCGCGCCGAGTTTTTTGATTTCTTCGACTTCACTGTAAAAGCGGGTACGGGCTATTATGTAAATGTCATGGTTCATTTTACGGCTCAACTCGACTATTCTGCGGATTGCTATCCTGTCGGGCACCGCTATAACTATAATTTTTGCGCACTTGACGTTCAGGTGCTCCAGCACGCTTTCATAAGTGGCGTCGCCGTAAATGATCGGCTCGCCGTTCTGCTTTTCGCGTCTGACCGTTTCGGGGTTAACGTCCGATATTACATACGGTATCTTAGAGGCTTTTGCGGCCCTGGCGAGGTTCTGGCCGTTAATGCCGTAACCTATTATTATCAGCTGGTCTTTTATCGAGCAAAATTCGCCTTTATCGTCGTCCTGAGCCGAGCCGGAAGATTCTCCAGGTATGGCCTTCAAATATTTAAGCTTGACCAGATATTTAAGGGCGTTATGAACGCTGTAAATAATTGCGGGAGTGAGTATCATCGTAAGCACGGCGACGCTCAAAAAAATTTGATACGTATGCGAAGTTATGATCTTATTTTCAACGCCCGTTTTCGAAAGAACGAATGAAAATTCGCCGATCTGGCAGAGC
>MWBZ01000232.1 GCA_002069765.1 bacterium ADurb.Bin243 | reverse complement strand
ATTAACTTTACCAGAAAAGGGTTATAGTGTCCATTATATTATCAAATACCTAGCAACTTTTTCGGAGAAGAACCAGATTCTTTTTTCAACGCGGCTAATTCGGCCTTTAGTTTTGAATTTTCAGATTCGTTATCCTTTAATTGTTTTTCAAGTTCTTTATTTTTATTTTCAAGTTCCTTCACTTTTTTAGTGTCAACCACACCCATGCCGCCTGACACAGCATATAAAACGATGTCGTTCGAAGTTATTTCGCCGCACTCTCCTTCGCAAGCGCTTATCGGCACAAGCTGTCTTCCGCCTTCACCGTTATTGTCGCCTCCCGCTTCTTCCAGCCTGAACAGCGATTCGCCGAACTTCACCACGCCTGTTTCGGACGGCTTTATTTTACCGGAATTCATCATGATAAGGGTTTCGGCTGAAATAAAATCGAGGCGCGCGCAGCCATTGAACTCCGTCGCGAATAATCTAACCGTTTCTATATTATATTTTTCGTATATTACGGTGAACTTGAAACAATGCCAACCATCTTTTTTGTAATGACTGTCAAGAAAATCTTTTATCTTTGCTATCGCCTCGGGAAGCGACGGCGCCTGCAAATAGTCTTCTTTGTCGTCTTTTAAAATTTCCGGCCGGCCGCCATTCAATTCATAAAATTGTATTTTTTCCTTCAAAACTATTATGATTATATGTTCGTGTGTGCTCATTTTAGCTCCTGATTGTTGTCCGTGCCTATTTCAATATGTTCGAAAACAAAATCTCTTATTCTTTTTGCTGCTGCAATAGCGGTTTCCGCTTCATCGTAAGCGGGAATATAATAGTCGTCGGGATAACGCAAAGAAAACGCATATTTTGATTTTAACGGCTAATTTTTCATCCATATAACGTTTCCTTCCCTGGCAATCACTCTCGACAGCGTCGGCAGGTTTTTGTCGGATTCGTATTTTTCTTTTAATTTAAAGACAAAATCTATATTATAACCTTTATCGACGCTGCCGCGATAAATCCGGTTCAATATTTTATGCCTTTCACGCCAGTTCAATTCTTTTTCAAGCAGGACCATAAGGTCTATATCACTGTCACTTCGGGCCTCGCCCCGGGAATGGCTGCCAAAAAGAATCAAGCCGACGGCGGCCGGTATCTCTTTTATAACCAATTCTTTTATGATGCCATAATCGGTAGATTTAAGCATGATACCTCCATTTAAAAGCATGGAGTTCATAAATTAAAAAGTGCCGCAGCAAAGCCGGTAATTAAAAACGCTTTTAATTTCTACACCTTACAATTTACCATAATCAATTTGTTTTGTAAAGCCACATAAAATGAGATTTTTAAAAATTTACCGCCTCGCCGGCCACAGTGAAGCTAATCACCTCTTTTCCCACTACTGACTTTGGGAAAGGGCAAGCCGGAAACCGACATCATCGCCGCGACCAGAAGGACCATAGCCATTACGATAACACGAATGGCAACGATTAGACGGGTCGTCGTTAAAACGATAAGCCGACCAGCAGCTATCAGGATCGGCGTGCCAGCAGCCGCCGCGCAGAACACGGTAAGTGCCCTTTTTACAAACCGGGTCTTCAAAGTATCTATAGTGTTCACTATCATAGCCTTTGCCGTTCAAGATAAAATCGCCGTTATAATAATTGTAGTCATAATAATCTTCGCACCATTCCCAGACATTGCCGCTCATATCGAATAATCCAAAATCATTTGGCTCTTTTTTTCCGACCGGCTGGGTTGAACTGCCAGAATTGTCATTATACCAGCAATAATCATTGTCCATATTATCTCCCCAGTAATATGCCTTTTCGCTTCCCGCCCGGCAAGCATATTCCCATTCAGCTTCAGTAGGCAGTCTGAACTCCCATCCTACCATGTCGTGCAACCCTTTTTTGTTAAGTTTCTTGATAAATTCTTTACAATAATTCCATGAAACATTTTCCGCCGGATAATCGCCACCTTTTTTTAAAAGGCTCGGATTGTTTTTCATAACCGATAGCCACTGAGCCTGCGTTACGGGATAAATACCCAGGTAAAACGGCCTGGTTATTATTATTTTCAGAGGCGGTTTTCCGGCTGAGGCGCCACCCTTTGAATAATCTTGAAATTCAGGCTTTCCGCCTATCCAAAACTCTCCGGGCGGTATCAATTTAAGTTTAAGATCGACGGTTTTTTCGAGTTTAATTTCAATATCTTCTTCCAGCGAGCCTTTTTTCGATGAAATTTTTACAGTTTTAACCGGCCGTTTTCCCCTCCGGAAATCTGAAAATGAAATTTTCTCCTTATCGATTTCCCCGGCAGTAACCAGATCGACATATTCTTTTATGCGATTAAACTCGGTTTCCTGTTCGCATAGTTCTTTGTATAGTTTCAATGATGAACATTCGCTCATTTCATTTTTAATCTCTTTAGATTCTTTTTTCAAAGCGGCTAACTCGGCCTTTTGTTTTGAATTTTCATATTCGTTATCCTTTAATTGTTTTTCGAGTTCTTTATTTTTATTTTCAAGTTCCTTCACTTTTTTAGTGTCAACCGCACCCACGCCGCCTGACATGGTATATAAAACGATGTCGTTCGAAGTTATTTCGCCGCACTCGCCTTTGCAAGCGCTTATCGGCACAAGCTGCCTTCCGCCTTCACCGTTATTGTCGCCTCCCGCTTCTTCCAGCCTGAACAGCGATTCGCCGAACTTCACCACGCCGGTTTCGGGCGGCTTGATTTTATCGGAATTCATCGTGATAAGAGTTTCGGCTGAAATAAAATCGAGGCGCGCGCAGCCATTGAACTCCATCGCAAATAATTTAATCGTTTCTATATTATATTTTTCATATATTACGGTGAACTTGAAACAATGCCAGCCGTCTTTTTTGTAATGGCTGTAAAGAAAATCTTTTATCTTTGCTATCGCCTCGGGAAGCGACGGCGCCTGCAAATAGTCTTCTTTGTCGTCTTTTAAAATTTCCGGCCGGCCGCCATTCAATTCATAAAATTGTATTTTTTCCTTCAAAACTATTATGATTATATGTTCGTGTGTGCTCATT
>MWBZ01000231.1 GCA_002069765.1 bacterium ADurb.Bin243 | reverse complement strand
TATTACATCGGGCTTGAAACGGCCATGCCCGCTGTGCCCGGAATGCGCGCGCCTATAAAGGCGCTTTGCGTCGTGCCCGCTAAAACCGAAGAAGGGACAAAGCTGCGTATTCCCGGCCGTGAATTCGGTTTGAGAATCGGCGAAAAAAGCGAATTTAAGATGTTCGTTTCCACCACGCACAAGGAAGAATCGCCGGGGACCATACTCGAAGAATGGCCGGAAGGCGAAATCATCGAAATGACCCCGCTGGAAACCGCTCTGGAAAAAAAAGACGGCGTTTCTGAAGATATAATTCCCGTCACTATCGAAAGCTACGTTACCGAAATTGGAACTATCGAGATCTGGTGCGTTTCCCGCGACGGTAAAAACCGCTGGAAGCTCGAGTTTAATATAAGGGAAAGTGAATAATCGGATGAGCTCTAAACCGCAGAAGAACTTAAGGCGCGTAGACGCCGTAACTTCGAGATATTATGTCGGCATCGATCTCGGAACGACCAATTCGTCGGTGGCTTACATAGACCGGCTCAGCGAAGAAGGGCCTACGGCCATTAAACCTTTTATGGTGCCTCAGCTCAGCTCGCCCGGCGTTATCGAAAAATTCGACCTCCTGCCTTCTTTCTTTTATTTTCCCGCCGGTTTCGAACTGGCGGAAGGCGCGATAAACCTTCCCTGGAAAGAATCCTGCGATTACGCGGTGGGAAAATTCGCCCGCGAGCACGGCGCCGTTGTTCCAGGCCGGATGATATCTTCGGTTAAATCATGGCTTTGCAACGGGCGCGTCGACAGGCAGAAAAAAATATTGCCCTGGAACAAAGACAATAATATGGCCGGCTTTTCGCCTCTCGAAGTAACCTCTTATTATATCGAGCACATAAAAAGCGCCTGGAACCAAGAAATGTCAGGCGGCGATCCCGATTATTTCCTCGAAAACCAGCAAATAATATTAACCGTCCCGGCCTCTTTCGACGAAAGCGCCCGCGAGCTTACCGTTAAAGCCGCCCATATGGCCGGACTCGAAAACGTCACACTGCTCGAAGAGCCGCAGGCCGCTTTTTATTACTGGATTTATAAAAATAAGGCGGATTGGAATAAAAAACTGAACGACGGCGACGTAATACTTATATGCGATGTCGGCGGCGGAACTACCGATTTTACGCTGATTCACGCCGTTAAAAACGGCGACGATTATCTCGAACTCAAACGAGTGGCGGTGGGCGATCACATACTTCTCGGCGGCGACAATATGGATATGGCCATAGCGCATCATATAGAAAAAAACCGCATGGCCGGCAAAGCTAAATTAGACGCGCTGAGCTGGACGTCGCTTTGCATGAAATGCCGTTCGCTCAAAGAGGCTCTTTTAACGCCCGGCGCGGACGCCGACGGCTCTGTTTCAATTGCGGGCCGCGGCAAGAGCGTCGTGGGAACCACCATGAAATTTACGCTCACGCGCGATGAAATTTCAAAGATTATCATCGAAGGTTTTTTAAACGAAGTGGATTTCGGCTCCATAGACAAAAAGATCAGTTCGGCGGCCGGCCTGCGCGAAAGCGGCCTGCCTTACGCCGAAGACCCTTCCATAACAAATCAGCTCGCAAAATTTTTAAAACGGCATGTAAAAGATATTGCCCGCGACAGCGCGAAAAAATTCGTGCGTCCCGATAAAATTTTATATAACGGCGGAGTTTTCAAATCCGAAGCGATCAGAAGCCGCGCCACGGAACTTGTTTCGGGCTGGCTTTCCGGCGCCGAAGGCGGATTTACCGTTCTGGATAACGCCGACTACGATTTAAGCGTTTCGCTCGGGGCCGCATATTACGCTTATACAAAAAGCGGCAGCGGCGTTCGCATTAGAAGCGGCAGCGCGCGTTCGTATTATATAGGCGTTTCCTCAGGCGACGAAGGGCACGCCTGCGTTCCTGGAAAGCTCGAACGGGCAGTATGCGTCGTTACGCGCGGAATGGAGGAAGGCCGAAAATCCTCTCTGGACGCAGGCCTTTCGGTTATCACCAATCAGCCCGTGCAGTTCGCCCTTTATTCGTCCACCGTTAACGAAGGCGCGATAGGCGATGTAGTCGAAATAGACGATGAAAATTATATAAAACTTCCGCCCCTTTTTACATGTCTTAATTACGGCAAAAAATCCAGGACCCCGCGGATAGATATAAGCCTTTCGGCGTATCTTTCAGAAGTCGGTACGATCGACCTTTACTGCCTTTCAAAGGCGAGCGAGCACCGCTGGAAACTTCAGTTCAATTTCAGAAAACACGAAGCGCTGACGGCGGCCGGCGCGGCTGCGTCTTCGGCCGAAGGCGGCGGGGCGGCGGAAGAGCCAGGCTCGGACGCGGTCGAGGAAAAAAACTCTCCCGCTGAGGCTTTTAACGCCGAAACCCTTAAAAAGGCCGAGGAAATGATCGAAGCGGCTTTCGGCGAAAAGGGCCCGCATGCGCATGAAAAATTAAGCGGGCTCACCAGGAAGCTGGAAAGCTTCATTGGCGCCAAAAAAGAAGAATGGCCGCCAGACCTGCTGCGCGCTTTATTCGCGGCCATGCTAAAGACGGCCGACACCAGGCGCGTGAGCGCGGCGCACGAAGAACGCTGGTTCAATCTGGCGGGATTTCTGCTCAGGCCCGGCTTCGGAGCGCCAATGGACGATTGGCGCGTTAAAGAGTCGCTCCGCGTATCTTTCGGCGGAGTCAATTTCAAGGGAAATAAAAACTCGGTTATAAATTATTACGTATTTTTAAGGCGGATCGCGGGAGGCATGAGCGCCGGCCAGCAGAGCGAAGTCTTTAACCGGCTCAAAGAGCAGCTTTACGGTTCGAAAAAAGCCGGCGATAAGCCTTTTAAAGTTTCGGCCAACAACCAGGAATTCGTCGAACTGCTTCGCATGGCGGCCAGTTTTGAACTGCTGCCGGAGCAGGATAAATTGCAGCTCGGAAATTCATTAAGAAAGGCGATACGCCGCGACGGCCCCAATACTATTTCGGTGTGGGCGCTTGCCCGCGTCGGCGCGCGACGGCTCGTTTACGGCGGTCCGGACTA
>MWBZ01000230.1 GCA_002069765.1 bacterium ADurb.Bin243 | reverse complement strand
GTTATTTTTATACATTTTAAAAAATTCGAACGGCGGCGGAATTTCTAATATAGAAACTTCTAAAACTTCAGGCGTTGAAATCGGGCATCCCGGGGCGTCCAGGGGCAAAGACGCGTCCGGATTTTTTGACGCAAACGCCGGTTATGAAGTTGAAATTACCGGAACGCTCCGGCGGATCGGAAGCGCAAGAGCTAACGAATATGTGATCACTTCGCCTGAAGGGGTAGATCATTATATAGAAGCTTCTAAGGAAGAAAAAGATAAATTAATGCATTTTCAGGGCAAAAAAGCTAAAATCCGCGGAAAACTCGAAATTAAAAAATTCGTTTATCCCAATCCGCTTTATAATCACGAAAAGCGTTTTATTTTTCCCGAAACGCTTGAAATCAATTGAAAACGAATATTCAAAAATAATCTTCAACTTGACAGCACGCTATTAATTTAATATAATTGTATTGAAACTTTAGCAGACGCTGATTTTTCAATATTTTTTACGCTTTTACGATTAAAAACGGAGCTGATATATATGAAAAATAAATCACCGCTTAATTTTTCCGCTATTATTACCGCGTTTGCCTGCGTTTTATTATATAGTTCAGAAGCGCTGGCCTGGGGCGCGCTTACGCATATGGGCTTAATAGCTGAGGCCGCCGGAAAGGAAAAATCATCCATAGCCGAAGAATATATGGGCGCATTCATTGCCGGCGCAACCGAGCCTGATATCGGCGCCATGGAATCGGGCGCAAGCTCGGTAACGGCAGATTATAAAGTTTACCACGATCCCGTTTTCGCCGAAGCTATGATGAAAGTGGCCGAAGGTAAAAAAAGCCCGGAACGCGAAATTTTAAAAGCGCGCGCCATGGGCTATCTCGCTCATTTGAAAGGCGATTCGGTATCGCACACGGCCGAGGGATATTCAAACGCGAAAGAAGTATATACTTCAGTCAATAAAGGCGGCAAAGCCAACCATTTAACCACCGAATTATTCGTGGATACTCTCGTTTACGCTAAAAATAAAAAAGCGCTCGATAAATACGGAAAAAACTTCATAGATGCGCAAACTCTTCTCGAGGTAAGAAACGAATACTCAAAGATAAAAGGCATTGAGATCGAATCGGATGTAAAGAAACTTAATAAAGATATTTTAAAGCATCGCGCGGCGGTTATTTCCAACGAAACGCTGGCGGACGCTCTGGCAAAAAATCCGGACCTTATGAAACAAATCGACGAAGAATTCAGCGACAGGTTCGACGGGCTCAACGGCCGCGGCGGCATAACCAAATCGGTAGATTTAATAGCCGAAGCGTTTAAAAACGGCGATTTTTTAAAAATCGAAAAGCTTAAAGACGAAAGAGGCCTTCTCGAAAAAACCGGAAGTTTCGCTCATAAAATAGTTGATTCGGCTGCGGCAGGCGGCCTTGAAATATCGGAAAAAGCTCTTATCAATTTCACTAAAATTGATTACCTCAGAAAAAAAGCGGAAGGGCTTGCCGGCTCAAAACTTAAAGGCAATGAAGTGATTCTGGCTAAATTAATACTCAACGTAACTTCCGGAGATAAAACGACGCTGAAAGAAGCGCTTTACAACGCCGAGGCGTCTTGCGCGGACCTGAGCGACCCGGCGATAAAACTTAAAATGGCCGAAGTGAACGTAGAAATATTAAAAAAAAAAGTCGAGGCCGCTTATGACGAATATAAAAACAGGCCCTGGTGGAAGTTCTGGCTTTATTTAACTAATTCCGACAGGAAAAAATATGAAAAACTGAACGCCGAATATATTTCTAAAAAAGAAGAATTTGAAAAACTCAAGAAAAACCGGACCGATGCGATAGCCGCCGCAGCGGCTTTTACCGTACCGCCGGAAGCGGACGCGAATTTTGCCGGCTCATCCGCTGAAATCAAAGCAGCGCGGCAAGCGCTGGGCGAGGCATACGAAATATATAAAAGGGCGGGGCTTCCGGCGGAAGGTTCGGAGTTCGAAAAGTATAAAGCCGCCTGTGAAGCGTATAAAAAAATCATAAATAAAAATTAAAATTATCAAACGTAAAGCAGCCGGGCTTACCGGTTGAAAAATTTTGCCTGCCGTACGCATTCATTTTATTTATAAAAAATAGATATAAGCCGGACGCCGTAACGCCATGATTGTAATTATTTTGTATATTATTTTAAATATTTTATTCATGGCCTGTTTATTTTTAGCCGGCCGCAAAGCTTTCCGCCTGGGTCCGGCCGCTCATTACAGCGCCGTAGCTGGCGGTTTTTTGATGATGGCCGCGCAGGTTTATTTCTATTACAATCCGCAAATTGAAGCTCTTGTCTTTAATTTCATCGATTATCCTTATTTTCGATGGTGGGGCGCGTCTTTTATATTTTTAGTCATAGGCGCGCGTTACGATAAAATAAAGGCCGAAAGCCCTAATTTTGGATCGCTCGCCGTTGTAATGGCTTTTCTCGCTATCGCTTTTCTATGGCGCATATCTATTTTCAACGCCGACAATAATTTCGACGAAGCCGGATTTTTCAGGGGCGTATGCTTTCAATCCACCGGGCACACATGCTCGGCGGCCGCCTGCGTCCAGCTTTTAAAAAGTTTCGGAGTGAAGGCGGGCGAGGCTGAAATGTCGAAGCTCTGCCTTACGCAAATTACAGGAACGGAATATATAAATATAGTTCGCGGCCTCAAACTCAAGCTGGATAAAGATAAATACGAAGTCAACCTCACTAGCGAAACATGGGACGGCCTTAAAAAATTAACGCTTCCTTTCATTACCAGTATTTACGTCCTGGACGGCATCCTGCACACCGTAACCGTCACGGCGGTAAACGATGCGGAAGTGACTCTCGCCGACCCGCTGGAAGGCAGGTTCGTAACTTATAAAAAAGATAAATTCATAGCGGTATGGGAAAAACTCGTAGTGCATATTAAAATAGCGGATAATTTATGATTATAACGCATCCAATTTTAAAAAAAATAAAGTTTTTTAAAAATTTTCCAACCTTTTTCATAAAAATTCATCTATATTAACGGAGGCTGGAAAATAATGGATCAACATGCATATAAAAATTCCGACGATGCGA
>MWBZ01000229.1 GCA_002069765.1 bacterium ADurb.Bin243 | reverse complement strand
CTGTGACCCGTTACAAGAACTATCTTTTTAGAAAAATCAAGGAATTTGAACCGGTCCAGATAAATTTCCTCATTATGGCTCCTGACGATGCCCAGCCCCATATAAAGCGCGTCAATGACCGTATTTCCCGTGACCCATACGTTCTTTGTCCGGCCTTCGGCGGCCAGATTTTCAGAAGCCTTCCCGGTCGGCGCAAAATGGTAGTCGGCGACGACGCCCGTGAGCGCGCGGTTGATCTCTTCCGGAAACGGAGAATACTTCTCGCCGCTCCTGAGGCCCGCCTCGACATGCGCGACTCTGATCTTTTTATAATAGCCTGCCAGCGCGCCGGTCAGCACGGTAGTCGTATCGCCCTGAACGATGATAAGATCCGCGTGAAAATCGTTCAGAACTTTTTCTATTCCGCGAAGGCTGTCGCAGGTCACGTCAAAAAGAGTCTGATTGGGCTTCATTATATTGAGATCATAGTCCGGCTTTATTTCAAAAAAATCAAGCACCTGGTCGAGCATCTGGCGGTGCTGCGCCGTGACGCATACTCTGACTTCGAAAAATCCGTCGCATATCATCTTTTTGATAAGCGGCGCCAATTTGATCGCCTCAGGGCGTGTTCCAAAAATAAATAAAACTTTCATGATCATATACTCACTTTTTCAATCAATTCTTTAACTTTCAAATGCCAGTCGAACTTTGAGGCATAGGAGACAAGACCGGCGTGGTCCAGCGTCGGAAGGGAGCTTATCGTTTCGTCGATCGCGGTCACGAATTCATTTTCATTTGAATAAAGCCTCGCCGGCGTTTTCATTAGCTCGAGCTCTCGCCAGCCGGCCGCGACGACCGGAAGGCCGCACGCCATGTATTCATATAATTTCAAGGGATGGATCGAGTTGACAAGATCGGGATATTTCCTGAAGTCAAACGGTATCAGGCCCAGATCGGCGTTCTTCATGTAATTTGGTATACGGCCGTAAGGACGGCTCCCAAGCAAAAATACGTTGCCGGCTTTGGTTATATTTTTTTGTGCGCTCTTGTCGGGACCTATAAATACGAACGAGACCCGCGGCATTTTACGCACGGCCGCGTTGATCATTTCAAAATCGAACCAGTCGTTGATCGCGCCGACGTATAACGCGATCGGCCTTGAAATGTCTTTGTATTCCTCTGGAATTTTCCGATCCGTATTGGCGAAATGATCGAAAAAGACTCCGTTCGGGAAATAAATCTTCGACCTCGGATTCATTTTATCGACGTAATCCTCGAGACTGTGAGCCGTATAAATCACGTGATCGACACGCCCGGCGAGCCTGGCCTCCAGAATGTTAGACTGCTTGGTGGCAGAAGAAAATCCGGAGTTTTTGTCGGCTATGCGAAAAATCGACTTGCCGTGAACGATCTTATCGAGAAGGAAGGAGTAATAGCAATTATCGAAATAGATCATATCGACGCTGGCAAAGCCCTTATCGGACAACACCTTCTCAATTTTATGCCAGCCGGTTCGATGCCAGTGATTGGCGACCACGGCGGTTTTCAGCAATGGCCTGTTCTGGGGAGTAAGCATAGTACCCGGAACATAATACCAGAGTTTGCCGTCGAGATCGTGTCTTCCGCCATCTCTATATATCCTGTAACGCTCGACAAGCTCGGCCGAAACTCCGCCGAGGACATGCAACGGCGAAACTGGCGCAGAGAGGAAGGCAACCTCGAATCCGAGATTCACCAGTTCACGAGCGATGTGATGGCTTCCTACCTGAAAAGGCGAGGTCCAGTGATTGTGGCATGCCATTAGAACTTTTTTAGCCATTTATAAGTTTTCCGTATCCGTTGGAATACAACTTGAAATCGTTTATGTTGAATTCGAAATCACTGTTCGAGCGATCTTCGATCCGCACTTCGTCATGCGCTACGAAAAAACTCCTGACGTGGATAATTTTATCATAACTCAGCTTAATTGTTAAGTTATTTGTCGAAAAATGCAATAATTCACACTTCGTCGAGTCAGTCATCGAAAATAGGCCGTCCGTTCCAGGCAGCCATTCATTCTGCTCGCGGCCGCAATGGATCGGCACGCTGTGAGCCCTGACGCTCCTGAATTGATTACGCCGCTCGGGCAGCGGAGTGTAAAAATAAGTGCCGGCGTCGACGATCAGGTCTTTGCCGTCTATCGAAAGTTCGAATGAAAGTTTATCGTTGTGCCCGTGCCCGCCATTACCGTTCTGACCGTTAGGTCCGGCAAAAACTGCAAGGTAAAGCCGGTCTGATTTGAATAAATATATTCCAAAATTCTTATATATTATATTTTTCAAATTATTCGTAAGGGAAGAAGACCGATTGGCAAGATCTTTATAAACAACTGTAGTCTTGATATATTTCAGCTCATCGCGACCATAAAATATTTTTCCGGCATCCGGATAAGAACCGTAAAATTCCTTCCCGCCGTTTAATTGGCCCGTAACGTTCCGCTGAACGGCCGGAAGTTTTCGTCCTCCAGCCAGCATTCCGACAATACTTTTTTCAAGCGGATATCGCTCGGCGGCCGGCGAAAATTTTTCGTCATCGAACAAACCAGCCACGGCTGAAATAAAAGTCGCATGGTCGAGAATGTTTTCATCCCAGTATTCTTCTTCAGAACACCCGGCCACAATACAATTTTTAAGATTTTTATACTTTGCAGCGGCCGTTCCGGTCGTCATGAAGCGGCCTGCGGGCGACAATCTAAAAAAGCGCCCGCTGTCGTTGTCGCCGATCTGCGGTATTTCGCCCGACGGCTTGGAGATGTCGAGCGTAAAAAGTCCCGCCCTGTAAAGTCTTTCAATAAGCCAGCGCGGCAGTTCGACCGAGCCGCCCTTTATTTTATACTCCTGATCGGCGAGCGGCCTCAGCTTCGGCTTAAACTTCCAGAGCCCGCATTGGTATGTTTTGAGCGCCTCGATATGCCTTTCTTTCAAACCGGTTATAAGCGCCGCGCAATAAACGGCTATTTCACCGCTCAAACGATGGTATGAGGTAGATGCCTCGAAATTCGAACCGTCTTCGTTGAACTGTTTTTTCATTTCGCTCACGAATTCCTGAATCGCGAATGCAAGCCAGGCTGAAGTTTC
>MWBZ01000228.1 GCA_002069765.1 bacterium ADurb.Bin243 | reverse complement strand
TGCTTTGCTCATGGTTCTGTTCGATTTTAGTATTATCATCTTATAAGCAATATGAATTATTAAGCAATATATTACACGATTCGGGTCATGAAGTTACCTCTGAATTAAATGATATATTAAAGAAATATAATGATTTTAGAATAATGATGGGATATTCTGATAATGAAAATTATAAATATACATTTTTCCGACCGCTTCTTTCGGGCAGAGATTCAAATTATTTTTTAGATGCTTCCGCTCTAATGGATATGCAATATTCGGGTCTTAAGATTCCGGAAAGTACAATTGATAAAATTAAGTCTCAGATATATGATATTATCTTAATACCAAACGGAGGCGACCCTTTTTCTTTAAAAAACTATTACACCAATAAAAATCTGTTTAACGATCACTTTGTTGATAACTTTAAAAAAAATTATTTTGAATTTGAGCGATGGAGGTATTATGTGGTGTGGTTTGCGAAAAATCATAAAAATAAAGTTAATTAAGATGATTAAGAGTTTATCCGCAAATAACTTGACATTTTGATTCGAAAGTGGTTATTTTCCCAGAGTTATAAGAAAGAAAAAGTCGACGAAGTTTAAGTTCAAGAATCGAGGATGGATAGTTGAAGTGGCGCATTCGTGGTACAATCGGTTTAGAAAATTGTTGGTCAGATATGAGAAGTATGAAAGCAGTTATTTGGCTTCGGCAATAATTTGTTGGTGAAAGATAGGCTTTATTTACGGATAAGTTCTAATTTGTTTGTGGTTCGGTTAATATTTTTTTGATAAGCAAAATGATAAATCATTCGACAGGACTAATTATTGTTATTCTGTTACTGTGGTAGTTTTGTTATTATTGCTTGAGTTTTTTTAGAAAATGTTGTATAATGAGATCGGTTATTCTTGGCGATTGTAAAAAAATTGTGAGGTAGATGATTGGATAGATTGGCAATGAAATTATCC
The DNA here is from genome assembly GCA_002069765.1 of bacterium ADurb.Bin243. GTDB lineage: Bacteria > Muiribacteriota > UBA9980 > UBA9980 > UBA9980 > UBA9980. The sequence continues at coordinate 2,175 of MWBZ01000228.1, read as the reverse complement.
TTGTTATTTCTGGTATTTAACAGACCGGACACTACAGGAAAAGTTTTCGAACGGATCCGCGCGGCACGCCCTTCCAGGTTATTCATAGCGGCGGACGGCCCGCGTTCGGGGCGCGAAGATGATGTTCGTAAATGCGCCGAGGTTAAGAAAATCGTGAGCGGCGTCGATTGGCCATGTGAAGTTACGACGCTGTTTCGCGAAAAAAACCTTGGCTGTCGTCGCGCGGTAAGTTCTGCGATCACCTGGTTTTTCGAAAACGTTGAAGAAGGAATTATACTGGAAGACGATTGCCTTCCGGATATATCGTTTTTTAAATACGCTGGCGAATTGCTCGAACGCTACAGAGCCGACGAAAGAATCGGCATGGTATGCGGGGCCAACTTCCAGTTCGGGTCACGGCGCACTATGGATAGCTATTATTTTTCTCGATATCCTCATGTGTGGGGCTGGGCTTCATGGCGGCGCGTATGGCAAAAATATGACGCTGAAATGAAAATATGGCCCGAAATAAAATCGGGCGGCTGGCTGAACGATCATTTTAATAACAAGTCACAGGTTGAATATTGGCGTAAGATTTTTGACTCTGTTTACGAAGGGAAGATTGATACATGGGATTATCAACTATCGTTGACGTTTATTACGAATCATTACATGTCGGTTATTCCAAATGTCAATTTAATTTCTAACCTTGGTTATTGCGGCGAAGCTACTCATACAGCTGGAGGCGGTGGTGTTCTTTCAGAAATGAAAACTTTACCGATGAATTTCCCGATGATTCATCCTGATTTTATGATTAAAGATGCCCTGGCGGATAAAAAGGTCGAAACCCTTTTTTTTAAGTCTCACGGAACTTTTGAACTAATAAAACATAACATTAAGGTTTCTATTAAAAAAATGTTGAAGATAAAAAAGTAAATTATATCATTTGAAAGTATAATATGAAAATCGAGAAATGTAAAATTTGCGGAGGAACTTCAAACCATATTTTTTCCTCTGAATTAATGGACAAATATACTGTTAATTATTTTTTGTGCGATGGTTGCGATTTTTTGTACACTCAAGAGCCTTTCTGGCTTAAAGACGCTTATATGTCGCCGATCAATCTTACCGATACCGGCCTTCTTTCGCGAAATATTTACTATTCGCGGATAGTTTCTTCCATATTGTATTTCGCTCTGGGCGGCGGGGGCAGATACCTTGATTATGCAGGCGGATACGGTGTTTTTGTGAGACTCATGCGCGACGCCGGCTTCGATTATTACTGGCACGATCCTTTTTCGCAGAATATTTTAGCCCGCGGTTTCGAATATGACCGCGCTTCGATGAAGATCGACGCCGTAACGGCGTTCGAAGCGTTCGAACATTTTGCCGATCCGCTCGCCGAAATAGAAAAGATGCTCGAAATTTCCAAAAATATATTTTTCTCAACCCAGCTTCTGCCGAAGCCGGTTCCCGCTCCGGAAAAATGGTGGTACTACGGTCTGGAGCACGGCCAGCACGTTTCTTTTTATTCCGCCGCTACGCTTGAATATATCGCAAAAAAATACGGGCTTAATTTTTATACGAATTTTTCCGATTTTCATTTTTTTACCGAAAAAAAATTGAACTCTTTTTTTGTAAAATTTCTTATAAGGTTCAGCCGCTATATTTTTGAACTTATAGTTAAAAGAAAAATGACCAGCCTTACTTATAGCGATTTATCGCTGCTAAATGTAAAAAATAAATAAAAGGCGTGAGAAAAAATTGTACGACAATTACTTTAAAAATCATTCGGTTTCATACGAAATTTATGAAAAATTCAAAATTCCCGATTACGTTAAACGTGAGCTGCCGGCGGATAAAAACGCAGCCATACTCTGCGGTCTCGGACAATTTTTGGAGGCGCTGAAAAAAGAGGGCTACGGCGATTTGACCGGCATAGATATTTCCGACGAAGCGGTAGAAGCCGGCGCGGCCCGTAAAAATAACGTCATTAAGATAACCGGCATTAAATCGTTTTGCACGCAAGCGCCCAGGCGTTATGATTTTATTATAATGAGCCACGTGATCGAGCATATCGAAAAGGCTGAAATTATCGAAACGATAAAGCTTATAAGAGAAAATCTTATGAAACCCGGAGCCGCTCTTTATGCCGCCGTTCCGAACGCGCAATCGAATACCGGCTGCTACTGGGCA
>MWBZ01000227.1 GCA_002069765.1 bacterium ADurb.Bin243 | reverse complement strand
GACCGCTTCCGGCCCTAACGCTCCCGCACCGGCCGCATCCGCACAGACGGCTCAGAACGCCGCCGCTCCTGCGGCAACGGCAGACGTTGCTCCTAAAGCCACTCTCGGCCAGAAGTTATCGGCCCTGAAAGATAAAGTGACCACGCCTATCGAAGGCGGCGGCAAAGGTTCGTCCGCGTGGGAAAAAGGCTATAAATTCGGCAAGGAAACTCCTGAAAACGCGGTAAATAAAGTAAAAGGCCTTTTCAAAAAAACGCCCAAAACCGCGGCTGAACCCGCGGCCACTGAAACTGCGGCAAAAGAACAGACCCCTTCGCAGAAAATGGCCGACCAGAAAAACGCTAAAGTGGAATTTAACGAAGAAACCGGCCAGTTTGAAAAAGCCCCTGTAGTAGCGGCTCCTTCAAAATTATCCACCGCTCTTTCGGCCGGAAAAGATTCCCTCAAATCGAGCTTCTCTGTTAAAAATCTCGGAATATCGGCCGGTCTGACGGTGGGCTTTAAAATATTCGAACAGGTTAAAAACGGCGAAAAAATATCCATAGGCAAGGCAGTAGGCCATCTCGCCACCGGCGAATTCGCCGGCTCTTTCGTCGGCAGCGGCCTTGGTTCGGCTGCAGGAACCGTAGTCGGAAGCCTTCTCGGTTCAACGATACCTGTTGTAGGTCCGGTTCTCGGCGCTTTAATGCCGGCGATATTCGGCCAGGTCGGCGGCCATCTCGGCGCAAGCATGGGCAACGATCTTGCCAGCGGCCAGAAACCGTCGTTCAAAAAAGCCATCGCTTCCATAGATAAAGTGGCCGTTCTCGGCCAGGCTGTAGGCTCTACCGTCGGCGCGGCTATAGGCTCCATGCTTCTTCCCGGCATAGGCTCGATGATAGGCGGCCTCGTCGGCGGCATGATCGGCAACGTAATCGTCAATAAAATACGCAACCGCGCTAAATCCAATTACCACGTTTCGAGCGTGAACGCTCAGGGCGGCCAGGTAATTTACAGCGAGCAGCTCGCTCCGCCTCCCGCTCAGCCGGTTCTTTCCAATATGGGCACTTCGGCTTCCGGCACCGGCGACGCTCAGGGAATGTACGACAGGATGATAAACGCTTACAAACGTTATTCGCAGCTCCTTTCGGAAGGCAAAGGCGAAACTCCGGATTGCCAGCAGGCGCTCAGCGAATACAAGCAGCTCTACACCAACTATGCGGGCACCGTTCAGCAGGGCCAAAACATCAAATAATACAGGCGCCTTAAATCAGGCGTGATTTCGAAGAAGGGCCGTACTCCGGCCCTTCTTTTTTTGGCTCAGAGCTATTTTTTTATAAAAGATTTTGCAAAGATTATTGACTTGTAAAAGAATTTGTTTTATATTTATCGGTATAGTTTTTAAGAGCGAGGAATTTTATGGGCCTTGAAGAAATAAAACAGCGTTTCAAAAAAGAATTTGGCGACGATAAAAACATCCTGCTGTGGAGCGAACGCGGCTATGATTACGCGTCGGTTGCGCGTGATAAGATTTTCAACGCGGTTAAAATACTTAAAGATAATTTCGCTTTCGACATGCTTATGGATCTTTTCTGTGTGGATTATCTGAATTATTCCACCCCTCTTCCAGAAGGCAGCCGCTTTGAAATAATGACTCATTTATACTCCACGAAAACCGGAGCAAGGATTTTTATTAAGTCTTACTATCCTTCGCAATCGCCTGCGGCCGATTCTCTGACTCCTCTTTACCCCGCCGCAGACTGGTTCGAGCGCGAAGTTTTCGATATGTACGGCGTCGAGTTTAAAAAACACCCTGATTTACGAAGAATTTTAATGTACGAAGGATTCGAAGGCCATCCTTTGCGAAAAGATTACGACATAAAAAAACGCCAGCCGCTGGCTGCGCTTATAAAAAAAGAAAAGTCCGTATTTGAAAAATGAAATCCTTAACTATTTAAAGTCGGAGGCGGCGGCAAAATGAAAAAATTCAGCGAAGAAAAATTAAAAGAGGTCGAACGTTTAAAAGCGCGTTATCCCGAACGCCAGGCGCCGCTTTTGATGATTCTTCATATGGCCTGCGACGAATTCGGCTATCTCGACGATGAAGCTTATTCTTACATAAGCGAGCTGAGCGGCGTTCCCAAAAGCAAAGTTTATTCGGTAGCCACTTTTTACAGCATGTATAATCAGAAACCTTACGGCCGGTATCATTTGCAGTTGTGCAAAAACGTTTCATGCATGCTCGCGGGCGCTGACGACATAGTAAAGTATATATGCGATAAATTGAATATATCTCCCGGCGAGACCACTCCGGACAACCGTTTCACTCTTTCGCTGGTCGAGTGTCTCGGAAGCTGCGGAAAGGCCCCGGCGATGATTATCAATAAAGAATACTATGAAAACCTCGATATCGAAAAAGTCGATAAAATATTGGCCGGCTTGAAGTAAAGCTTTAGTTTATTCCTTTAGAAAAAGAGTTTTTATGCGCGTTAAATTTTTAGAAACGGAAAGAATTTTTCTCGCGCCGCTCGAAGAAAGAGATGCGGCCGTGTGCTATAAATGGTTCGCGGATCCCGAAGTAAGGCGTTACCTTTCATCCGCGGCCATCGTCAACACCATAGAAAAATCGAAGGCCTTCATTGCGGCGGCCAACTCGTCTTCCGGCGAAGCCCTCTTCGGCATATTCGCGAAGCCCGAAAACGTTCATATCGGCAACGTTTCGCTTGGCGGCATAGATCTGATAAACCGCAACGCTTCAATCGGAATCGCTATCGGAGAAAAGGATTACCTCGGCAGGGGCATCGGGCGCGAAACGGTAAAGCTGATTTTAAAATACGCTTTTTACACCGTCGGGTTGAACATGGTTTTTTTGAACGTTTTCGCGGACAACGCCAGGGCGATAGCCTCATATGAAAGATGCGGCTTTAAAAGGCGCGGAGAGCTGCCCCAATGTTTTTTTAGAGACGGCGGGTTCATAAGCTGCGTCATAATGTCTATTACAAAAAAAGAATATGAATCCATGGAGACATAAAATGAAAATAGCTATTCTTGGCGGCAGCCGCCTTATAGGGTCTTCGCTTGTTCCGCTCCTCGCCGAAAAACATCCGGGCTCCGAGATACATATTATCAACCGCGGCGTCACGCCCGCCGTATGGGATTACGAAAAAAAATGGCCGGGGCGGG
>MWBZ01000226.1 GCA_002069765.1 bacterium ADurb.Bin243 | reverse complement strand
GAAGCGGCCGCGGGGCTTCCCACGCTTTCGGCGCACGCTCCCGGAAATTTCGGCCGCGCGGATTTCGGAGGCGGCGATAAAAAATTATGCCCGTCTCCCGCTTTTCTTTTAAAAAAAGCCATTACGGCTCTAGACAGGCATAAGCCTGCGGGGTTTGGCGTAACCATGGAAGCGACCCATCACGGACCTTACATTGAAAAACCTGCGATGTTCGTGGAAATCGGATCTAACGAAGAATGCTGGCGTTCTGACGCAGCAGGGTGCGCCCTTGCCGCTGCCGTTACGGAGCTGATCTGCGAGAATTCGGAAGCGGAAGCATTCGTGCCCGCGGCGGCTATCGGTGGTCCGCATTACTGCGCCGCGTTCAACCGCTATATGCACGGCCCGGATTTCGCATTCGGACATATATGCCCGAAATATAACGCGGGCGAGCTCGACGAAACGATGATTTTGCAGATGGCCGATAAAACGGTTCCGCGCGCCGAACTGTTTTTTATAGACTGGAAAGGCCTGGGTTCAGAATCGCGAGGCGGCATTATCGGCATAATAGAAAAACTCGGCTTTGAATACAGGCGCGCCTGAAATATAAAAAGGCCGGCGGCTGGAGTTTTGAAGAGTTATCTATAAATTAAAATCGATATTTCTTTACAAAACCTTCAGGTTGTGATATAATGTTTCGTATTTAAGGCGCTCGTCGCTTTAATGTATAAAATCCAGCAAAATATAATTTCAGGGCTTGGGTATTTTTAATTAAATAAAGTCCAACTAAAGTAAAGAGGTGTTGTTAATGATCGAAATCAGGATTCATGGCCGCGGCGGACAGGGCTCAGTTACCGCAGCCGAACTGTTAGGTTTTGCCGCTTTTAACGCCGGAAAATACGTTCAGGCGTTCCCGTCGTTCGGTTCCGAACGCATGGGCGCTCCCGTTAGAGCGTTTTTAAGGATAGCCGAAAAAGAGATCCGTGTTCACTCGCAGATCTACACTCCGGACTACGTTATCGTGCAGGACCCCACCCTTCTGGCAACCGTTCCGGTGCTTCAGGGTTTAAAACCGGACGGCGTAGTTATAATAAACACTAAAAAAACGCCCGAAGAATTAAACCTCGACACGAAATGCAAAGTTATAACCTTCGACGCGTGGGAAATAGCCACCCGCGTTATCGGCCGCCCAATAGCTAATACCATTCTCATGGGCGCGTTCGCGGCCGCATCGGGTCAGATACCTTTCGAAGGCATCGAAAAAGCCATCAACGCGAGATTCAAAGGCGAAATCGCCAAAAAGAATATCGCGGCCGCAAAAGAAGCTTATGAATTAGTTAAAGGAGGCAAAAATGAGTCTAAATCACGGAGCAATTCTTAAACCAGGTTCTTCTAGAAATAATAAAACGGGTAACTGGCGCAATGCGAGGCCGGTTTACAAACACGATAAATGCACCGGCTGCACGATGTGCGAAAGAATATGCCCTGAAGGCGTTATCTTTCAGGAAGACAAAAAGAAATTCAACGTGGACCTCGATTATTGCAAAGGCTGCGGCATATGCGCCGAAGAGTGCCCTGTAAAAGATATCGACATGGTCCCCGAAGAAAAATAACCCGTTTTTTGAATATTATCGCTATTATTAGGAGGCATTTTTAAGATGAAAAAATATATAGAAGGTTCAATGGCGGTAGCTGAAGCCGTTGTTCTCTGCAAACCTCAGGTTATATCGGCGTATCCGATTACCCCGCAGACCCACATCGTAGAAGACCTTTCTCAGATGCAGGCCGACGGGGAATTTAAAGGCCAGTTCGTAAACGTCGAATCGGAATTTTCGGCGGCTTCCGTCTGCCTCGGCGCCGTAGCCACAGGCGCTCGCGCTTATACCGCGACGACCGCTCAGGGCCTGCTCCTTATGTCCGAAGTATTATTCAACATGGCCGGCATGAGGCTCCCTCTGGTTCTTACATGCGCCAACCGCGCCATCTCCGCGCCCATCAACATATGGACCGACCATTCCGACGCCATGGCGCTTCGCGACAGCGGCTTCATCCAGCTTTACGCTGAAAACAACCAGGAAGCGGCCGACCTTCATTACCAGGCATATAAAATAACCGAAGACGATTCAGTCCGCCTTCCCGTCATGGTCAACATGGACGGATTCCTGCTTACCCATTCGTTCGAACCTGTCGATATGCCGACCCAGCAGGAAGTAGACGAATTCCTTCCGCCTTATAAACCCAATCATTATCTCGACGTTAAACGCCCCATAACTTTCGGCTCGATGGTCGGCGAAGACGGCTATATGGAAGTCCGCCACAACCTCGAAGAAGCCATGAAAAATTCCTTCGCGGTAATCGAAAGAGTTACCAAAGAATTCGAGAAAAAATTCGGACGCAAGTTCGGTATTTTCATAGACACTTATAAAATGGAAGACGCCGAAACGGTAATCGTAGCCATGGGCTCCGTTATCGGAACGATCAAAGAAGCCGTAGACCTTATGAGAGCTAACGGCATAAAAGTCGGCGTAATGAAAGTCCGCACTTTCAGGCCTTTCCCGAAACAGGCCGTAGTGGATTGCCTCAAAAATATCAAAAACGTAATCGTTATCGACCGCGCCTCGTCGGTAGGCTCGGGCGGAATACTGGCTACCGAAGTCAGAGCGGCTTTCTACGGAAACACGACCGTTCCTAAAGTGAACAGCTATATCGTAGGCCTCGGCGGCCGCGACATCACGATAAAGACCATAACCGATATCGTGGGCAATTTCGCGAACGTTAAAGTCCAGGATTCGCAATTCGTCGAACTCGACCACAAATACATGCAGGCCGGCGACGAATATTTAAAAACGATATAATATCGAATTTATTATGGAGGAAATGATATATATGGATAAAAAGAAACACTTATTAGCCCCCGGCCATACCGCTTGCGCGGGCTGCGGCCTTTCGATGGGCGCGAGAATGGTCGTCGACGCGGCCGGCCCGAATACGATGATAGCCAACTGCACAGGCTGCCTCGAAGTTTTCACGACCAGATACCCCCAGTCGGCATGGGAAGTACCGTGGGTGCACTCGCTTTTTGAAAACAGCTCGGCCGTAGGCGCCGGCATAGAAGCGGCTTTAAAAGCCATGGGACGCGACCAGGAAATCAGAGTCATCGCTCAGGGCGGCGACGGCGGCACCGCCGATATCGGCTTGCAGTCGC
>MWBZ01000225.1 GCA_002069765.1 bacterium ADurb.Bin243 | reverse complement strand
TTAGAAAATAAACTAGCATTTAAAAAAGCATTAAAGAAATTTAAGGAGCAAAATAATAACAACATGAAATTCTAGTTTTATCACAATTTTGGTGAAAATGGATGGCTATATATTGGGATTTGTAAAGTGTGAATTTTAAAAAAGTTCTATTAAAAACAAAATATAAAAATAAAGAAAGGAATTAATACATATTGCAAGAATGGAATTATAAATCATTATCTGAATCATCTAGCGGATACGAAGATGTTATGGATAAATTAAAAAGTTATACTAAAGAAAAATACATAAATTCAAATGAAGAAATACAACAAAAAATGATAGAAGAAGTTTTTCAAATATATAGAGGTAAAAACATATTCCCGATTACATATTATAATGATACAGGTATTATTAATGAAATTAAAAAATGTATTAATAAAGATATTAAATGGGAAGGTGATGCTTTAGATTTTAAATTTAATCAAGGACAAAGTTTATGTAAATATTTATTCCCTAATTTAATGAAGGTTGATGTTAAAAACACAAAAAATAATAGTATGTATGATAGATTTCATAATGATCATAAGTTGAAAAGAGCAATTAAATTTTGTTTTGAATTTGATACTGCTGTAACTCCTACAAAAGTACAAGCAGGATTAAGAATGATTGGAGGAGGGGTTGCATCTAATTATAAGGCAATGAACGCTAAAGCATTATATGAAAGGTATTGTCCACCAGATGGAATTATTTACGATTATGCCTGTGGTTTTGGTGGTAGGATGTTAGGTGCTTTAACATCAAAAAACAATTATAGATATTTTGGTGTAGAACCATGTATTGAAACATATGGATATTTACATAGGTTGGGATTATACATAGAACGTGCAACGGGTAGACAAAAAATATTTAAAGTTTATTGTATGGGTAGTGAAGATTGCATGGTAAAAGAAAATTATATAGATTTTGCTTTTAGTAGTCCACCATATTTTAATCTTGAAAAATATTCAGATGAACCAACACAATGTTATAATAAATTTCCTGAACTTGAATTATGGTTTGATGGATATGTAAAACCTACGATTGAAAATATATATAAAATGTTAAAACCAGATAGATATTATGCTGTAAATATTGCAGATTTTAAAGTTAATAATAAGAAAGTTGAATATGTTAATAAGTGGATTAGTATATCTGAAGAAACTGGTTTTAAATTTGTAGAGCAAATATATATGAAATTACAAACTAGACGAGGATATGGTCATAAAGAATCAGGTAAAGATATTGAAAAGAAAGAGGGTATTTTTGTTTTTCAAAAATAATTAAAAGAGTAAAATAAATATATTAAATATGGTATAATATATTTGAGGTGATAATAATGAATGAAGAAGTTCTTATATTAAAGTTAAAAGCAGAAGAATATAGAGCATTATATCAAATGAATATATGCACTAGGGAAGAAGCAAAAGAAAATATTATGCCATATATTAATCTAATAAATTCTAAAGCAAAAGAAATTGCTAAAAAATATAATCAAAAACCTAAGACGGTTAATTTTAATTCTTATATTAGGTAAATTATAAATGCCTATAAATCGGACTTTATAAACCCCAAAATCATGATAAAACTCATCTTTCATGACGCTATAGCGGCCGGAGATTTCGTTCAGCCGTGCGGTGCGGTGGCGGATCCACTGGCGGGCGACGAAGACCGGCAGCTTCACGTGCAGCTTCAGCTCGCACATCTCGAACGGGGTCGAGTGCCAGTGCCGCATCAGGTAGCGGATGAGGCCGGCGTCGTCGCGCGCGGTCTTGGTGCCGGCGCCGTAGGAGACGCGCGCCGCCTGGACGATGGCGGCGTCGTCGCCCATGTAGTCGACGACGCGGATGAAGCCGTGGTCGAGCACCGGGATCGGCAACCCGAGGCGGGCCTCGAGCGCGTCGACGGTGGCGCGGCGGGTCGGCGTCGCGGCGGCGGGAATTTCGGCCTTCTGTTCCACGGTCGTCGACATTTGCACTACCCTTCCCGTGAGTGGCTCCGCGGGGAATCGCGGCAAGACACCAGATTTGGCATTAGAGACCAAAGGGAGCACAATATGAAGACGAAATATCTCCACACCATGGTGCGGGTGAAGGACCTCGACGCGTCGATGCGCTTCTACGCGCTGCTCGGGCTGAAGGAGACGCGGCGCATCGAGAACGAGAAGGGCCGCTTCACGCTGGTCTTCATGGCGCCGGAGGGGCAGGAGGACTGCCCGGTCGAGCTCACCCACAACTGGGACGGCGACGAGGGCCTGCCGTCGGACAGCCGGCATTTCGGCCATCTCGCCTACGGGGTCGAGAACATCTACGACAAGTGCGCCGAGCTCGAGGCGGCCGGCGTGACCATCAACCGTCCGCCGCGCGACGGGCGCATGGCCTTCGTGCGCAGCCCCGACAACGTCTCGATCGAGCTTCTGCAACTGGGGCCGGCGCTGGCGCCGGCGGAGCCATGGGCGAGCCGCGGCAACGTCGGCCACTGGTAGCCGGGGCCGCCGGGCTCGGCATCGGGCTCGGGCTCGGCCTTGCGCTCGCGGTCGCGCCGGCGGCTGCGCTTCAGTGCCGCATCGCGCTGGCGCTGGCGCTCGACGTGTCCTCCTCGGTCGACGCCGGCGAATACGCGCTGCAATCCGGCGGCCTCGCCGCGGCGCTGCGCGACCCCGACGTGGCCGCGGCCTTCCTCGCCGTGCCGGGGATGAGCGTCGATCTTGCCATCTACGAATGGAGCGGCCGGCGCCAGCAGGCGATCGCCGTGCCCTGGACGGAGATCGCGAGCGCCGACGACCTCTTCGACGTCGCCGCCGCGCTCGAGGCGCGGCCGCGCGCCTTCTCCCGCCACGCCACCGCCATCGGCGAGGCGATGCTCTTCGGCGCGGCCATGCTCGCCGACCGCGGCGACTGCCCGGAGCGGATCATCGACGTCTCCGGCGACGGCGAGACCAACGACGGCGTCTCGCCCCTGACCGCGCAGGCACATCCGGCGCTCGAGGACGTCACCGTGAACGGCCTCGTCATCGGCATCACCCGCCGCATCCTCGCCCGCCACTACGAGGCCTTCGTCATCCACGGCCCCGGCGCCTTCGTCGAAATGGCCGACGACCACGCCGACTTCTCCCGCGCCATGCGCCGCAAGCTCATCCGCGAGGTGCGGCCGAAGATCATGAGCCGGCGCTGACCTCCCCGG
>MWBZ01000224.1 GCA_002069765.1 bacterium ADurb.Bin243 | reverse complement strand
TCACTTATGAACCGGACAGCCGGCGGTTATTTTGCCCCTGCCGTCGACGCTTATCTTATAATCCGCGCCGGACGGGCATTTCGGCAGATCGTTAATAAGTTCGTTTTCATAAATATCCTCAACGGTTATCGAGTTTTTCTTTTCCGGAAATTTAGCGAGATATAAAAGGGCGGCGGTTTCCAGTATTTTAATGTTGCGCAGGCAGCCGGCTTCCGAAGACAAAAAAAGCTGCGCTACCAGGCCCCATGAATAAATATGAGCGCATATAAGCTCGTCTACGGCCTTTACGATATCGGCCGAAGAATTTATATTTATTTCAACCGCATTCGCTTTTACCGCCGGTTTAGCCTTTTTATTAATATCTATAATAAAGTTGAGCAGCTTTCTTGAATAAACTATCTCTTTAAGCGCCGCGCGCGTCATTTTCTGGCTTTTACTTTCCACCTCGATTACATCGACTTCCGAAAGCGCTTCGGCAGCCTCTTTCAATGACGACTCGATTTGAGCCGCGGCCGCCTTGCAAAGCGCCGCGGCCGAAGCGCCGTTTTCGCATTCCACGGATATTTTCATGCGCGCCCCATCGATTACGAAAGAGATTCCGGCCGCGTTTTTCAATAAATTTTTATAAACGAAATCGTTTTCGTCGGCCGAGTTCACATAGGCTCCCAGAAAAGCTTTTCCCATTACCGCCACGGCCCGGGCGCCGGGATTAGAAGCGGTTATTGCAGAGCACTTTAACGCAAACTCTTTATTTTCCGAAAGCGGTTTTGCGTCGGATTTTCCGGCGACGGCGCCCAATATTTTTTTAAGACCGGAAACGCTCGAAAGATATATTCTGCCGCTATAATAAAAACCCGCGAGGTTAAAATATCTAAATACCGTTTTTCCTTCGTAATCTCCGGTTTTAAAATTTTCATCGGCCGATTTTAATTTATCTAAAAATTTATCGTAATCGAAATCGGCGATTTTAATAACGGCGGCGAAATTCATATTGCCTTTTGGATGCCGGCCATATGATATAAGTAGAACTGCCTGGCTCAGCGAATTAATATTTTTTAAGCCGGAAGCGGAAATAAATGAGTTTATTTGTTTCGATACTGAAAGTTCTTTTAAAAAAGCCGCAGGGTTGATTTTAATAAAAAGGTCGCAATTTTCATCGATATATTTTAGCGCGGAAAGTTCGGCCGCCGCATCCGGCGCGTTTGATTTTTTAGGCGCAGCGGCGCCCGCGGCTTCACCCGAGCCGCAAAACGGCGAGGGTGAACTAAAAAAAAATAAAGACAAGACGACGAAAAGTTTTAAAAAAAACACTTTTTTTAATTTACATGAAATTAAGCGGCTAATCATTACAGAAAGTTCCTTTAATAATTTTTATTTATTTTGCGCAGGCCCGCCGCGGAAGAAGCGGCCGCTAAATCTTAAAAACCCCCGTCTGTAAACAGTAACGAGGGTTTTTAAGGTTGTTTGCTTTTATGTTATTTAATAACCGTTTTGAGATTACTGGTTAATAGCGTTTTCGATAGCCTGTGCGTCGTTGTAATTTTTGTAGGTATTGTAGGCTTCGCTGATTTCGGGTAATTTCTTTCTTTCTTCGAGCTGCCTTTTAAGTTCAGGGTTCGTAGAAACTAAATTTGAATCGATGCCGCTGAATAAAAGGTTGATATATCTTTTGTAGGCCGTGTCAGCATCGTTAGCCTGCCATGAACCTTCGGAGAATTCGTTAGCGACTTTAGGATCGAAGTTAACGGGTTCTGAAATGACGGCTTCATCGATTGACGTGTGAAGGCCTTCGGTTACCATTACCGCTTTTTGAGGAGTTTTCGTTTCTACGGAGCCTTTCCATACTTTAACGGCGCCGCTTTTTTTATTGTTTTTAGCGTTAGCCGTTACCGCGAAAACGGTGCCTCTTACGCCCGCTACGAACGTGGGCGCGATAACTTCGAATTTGCTTCCGACTTTTACGATTCTCAACCAGGTCTGGCCGTTATACAGTTTGATAGATTCAAGCGCTATTTCGAGTTCGCTGTTCGGAGTAACCCTTAAAATATTGCCGTCGTTATAGCAGATTTCGAGTTTTGATTCATCGGCGACTTTTATTTTATCTCCGACATTGATTTTATCGTCAAAGGACAATTTGAGCCAGTCTGTCTGTTCACCGCGCTGGATCTGTACTGTGCCGGCTAATAAAGAAACCTTACCTACATTGATTATATCACTATTCGAATAAGCTAAGTTAATGGATATTATCGTTATTAAAACGGTCAGGCATAACAAAGAAGCAGTTTTAATAAATATCTTCACTAACTAACCACCCCCCTATAATTAATAAAAATCAACAATAACATATAGAATCGTGTAAAGAGCCAATGTTAATTGTTGTTAAAATAATTATACAACACAAAATGGGTTTTGTCAAATTTTTGAATTTAAATTTATTATTATTTTTAGGCTCAGTTTCAGTCGGGCCGTTTTATTATTTTCTGGAAGCGCTGATATTTTTGACCGCGCCTTCTTTACTTAACAATGCCGATAAAACCGGGTCTTTAAGAATATCGGCCGAGTCCATTTCGACTCCGTCCACTATCATTTTGCGTTTTATGAGGCGAACGCCGTGGCTGTAATCGGCGTATGTATTTTCGTGAATCCAGGAAAGCGGCTGAATGTTTTTGCCGCCCTTAAGCTGCCAGCCGTAGATTATAACTTTATCCGGGTGCGAATCAAGGCTGTTAGAAACGATTACGTCTTTTTTGTGGCCGGCCACGAGTTCGCCGTTTTTATGAGCGGTTTTAGAAATTTGCGTCTGCACGAGGCGCTGGTGTTCGTTGTAAAACTCGCTTTTCATCATGCGGTTCTGCCAGCCGGGGTAATTTCCTGAAGACATTGGCTGGGGGCTTAATTTAGTGGCCGCCTGCGCGTAAATATCGTCTACCATTTTTGCCGTTGGCAGCATGCAGCCGAGCTTATCGGCGATCTGCTGGGCGGTTATGGGATTCATGGGCGTTCTTACAAAGTCGGAATCGTTTCCGACCGCAAGGTAATCCGGCGCGGCAAAATATGAAATCGTATGTTCTTTGCCGTCTGAGAGAACTTTTTTTATTTTAATTTCTTTGAATTTATTTAAAAACGAAGGAGTATTGCCGGATAAGATAGCCTTTTTAATTTCTTCTTCGCGCGCCTGGCGGCTCAATGATTCGGTTTTAGCCATAAAGCTCTTTCCGCCTTCGCC
>MWBZ01000223.1 GCA_002069765.1 bacterium ADurb.Bin243 | reverse complement strand
CAAAGACCTTCCCGGGGAAGTTTCGGCGATAGCCGACTTCGTTAAATACCATCATGAAAAATTCGACGGCACGGGTTTTCCGGAAGGCCTGGCCGGAAACGACATTCCGATATGCTCGCAGATAATAAAACTGGCCGACGATTGCGACACGGCCTTGAGGATGATACCGGAAATAGCTAAAAAAGATATTTACGGCATGTTCAACCGCAATATAAACAGCGAATATTCGCCGGAAATGGTTTCTCTGTTGCTGGAAACTCTCGATAAAGACAACTTTTTCGACGAAATAGAGATCGGCGCGCGCGTTCCCGTCGTGGTCAACGATATTTTAAACTCCCTGCCCAACTATAAAATGTTCATCGGCACCGACCTTATCGAAAAAATAACCACCGTTTTCGCCGATATCATCGACGCAAAGCACGAAGAAACGCTCGGCCATTCGGGCCGCGTGGCGGCTTATTCACAGCATATCGCCGAAACGCTCAAGTTGAACCCTAAAGAAATTATGAAAGTCAAGCTGGCCGGCTTTATGCACGATATCGGAAAATCCGCCATACCGCGCACCATACTCAATAAATCCGACAATCTTTCACCTTTCGAGCTGCACCTTATAAAAGGCCATGCCGTTCTTACCATGGATATTTTAAAGAAAATGAGCGTTTTTAACGATATAGTCGAAATAGCCGGATACCACCACGAAAGGCTTAACGGATCGGGGTATCCGAACGGGCTTCCGGCCGAGAGCATACCGTTTCTCGCAAGGATCGTAATGGTTGCCGACGTTTTTGACGCCATGACTTCGGGGCGGCGCTACCAGAAATATATCAGCCGCGAAGAAGCCGTCGATTACATTATCGCCCAGAAAAATATATTGTTCGATGCGGACGCCGTGGACGCCATGGTAGAAGTGGCGTCGGGGGAACTGAAAAAACTCGCCGCCGAGGGCCTTGCCGGCCGGGCGTCGGGCAAGCAATAAAAAAAGTCGAGGAGCTTTATGAGAAAAGAAGAGGTAATATCCTTATTAAACGAGTCGGGCGTTAATTTTTTGAGAGTTTTATGGTGCGACAACGCCAATGTCATAAGGTCTAAAGCCATTTCCACGGCGGTTTTGAACGATAATTACGAATATCCGGTAAGCATTTCGGCCGCGCAGCAAGCCGTTCCGGTTATGTTCGACGGCGTGGTCAATAACGCCGGCCTCGGGCCGGTGGGAGAAGTTCATCTGAAGCCCGATTACAATACCCTCTCGCTTCTTAATTATTGCCAGGGCCACGCTTCGGTGATAGGCGATATGACTTTTAAAGGCGAGCTCTGGCAATGCTGCCCGAGAAATTATTTGAAAAAAGCTGTGGCCGCGGCGGCTGCGATGGGCTATAAGATCAACGCCGGCTTCGAAAACGAATTTTATTTATTCAAGCCTACCGACGACGACACCAAACCCGCGCCCGTGGATGAATCGCTTTTCGCCATGGCGGCTTCTATGAACGTTAGCGGGCCCGTTATCGGGCAGATAGCTAAAAGCCTCAGCCAGCAGGGTATAGTCGTCGAGCGATATTACCCCGAAGGCGGAAACGGCCAGCAGGAGCTTACCGTTAAATACGACAACGCCCTTCGCGCCGCCGATAACCAGATTATATTCCGCCAGACGGTCCACGGGGTTACCATGGCAAATAACCTTGTAGCCAGCTTCATGCCTAAAATTTTCGAAGAGGCCGCCGGAAGCGGCTGCCACCTTCATATAAGCCTCGAAAAAACCGACGGAAACGCCCATGCTTCATTCGGAAAATATAATATGCCGTCCGCCGTGGAAAGCTTTATAGCCGGAGTCATGAAGCGCCTTCCGGCCCTCTGCGCCGCGAGCATGCCGAGCACCAATTCATATAAGCGCATCAAGCCGCATATGTGGAGCGGCGCTTTCAACTGCTGGGGCTACGATAACCGCGAAGCGGCCGTGCGCGTCATAACTTCGCCCGACGCGAAAAGCGTTTCGCATTTCGAGCTCAAATCGTGCGACGCTTCGGCTAACCCTTACGTGGCGCTGGCTTCGGTTATTTTCGCCGGGCTCGACGGCGTCGAAAACAACCTCGAGCTGCCCGCTCCCGTGGATTGCGACCCCGGTAATTACGACGCGAAAACCCTCGCCGAAAAAAATATAAAACTCCTGCCGCAGGACCTCGGTGCGGCGCTCGAAGAGCTCGAAAAAGACGAAGTGATAAAAAAAGCCATGGGAGAGGATTTTTATAGAGCTTATTCGGCGGTCAAGAAAACCGAATGGAATTATATGAAAACTTTTTCCATCGACCGCGAAAGAAAACTTCTTTTAAGACGTTATTAACAAACGGAGGCCGGTTTTGTCATTTAAATTTTTTTGCCCGTCGTGCGGCTCGGAAAATTTCATATCTGAACCGGTAAACCGGGGCGACGAGCTCAGATGCGGCGTCTGCGGGGCCCGTGTAGAACCGCCTGACGCCGCCTTCCGGGATGAAAACCGGAAAGATTTTGCCGGCAATAATATTCATAATAAAGAATGTACTCCGGGCCCTGAAAATACGGCTAAAAAAAGCGCGTTTACGAGTTCCTCCGGCGCTTTCGGTTCCGCCGGGAGCGGAAATTCGCTCGAACCGGGTTCTGACTTAAATAACGATAATTATTATCAAAATTATCCCGGCCCGGGCCGTGAAGAGCCGCACCGGAAAAGGTCTCAGCCGTTTATGGGCCGGATACTCATTGGGCTTATCATCGTCACTTTTATATTTGTGCCGTTTTTGAAACGCGAAGAGCGCCAATCTATAGTCGGCATGCGGGCCAAAATGTGCGTTTCAAACATGAAAACGATCGACGGCGCCGTGGAGCTTTACTTTATGGAAAACAGCCCTGAAACGGGCCGGCTGCCTTCCGAAAACGGCCTCGAAACTCTCGTTATGAGAGGCTATTTAAGGCACGCGCCCAACTGCGCCGACGGCGGAAAATACCGCATATCGGTCAGCTACCCTCACAATTCGGGCACCTGCGAAATCAGCTGTTCCAGGCACGGCGCGCTGAAAAGCTCGTCGGGTCTGTAACGGCAATTGTTTTCATTTCAGGCCCGTCATTTGCCGTTTATCTTCTTTAAAAGCCACGCCATATTGCGGCCCAGGTTTACCATCGTCTGCGTCCCTTCCGCGTCGGCGGACACTTCGCCTTTCTCCCGGCCGAATCCGTCGTTCCAGTAAGAAGAGCCGGGCACTATCATCTGG
>MWBZ01000222.1 GCA_002069765.1 bacterium ADurb.Bin243 | reverse complement strand
AAAGCTGTCCATGATCGATCCGTAAAAATCCCCGTCGAAAAACGCAAAACAGATTTTCTCCGGGTATTTGTCATCGGGCAGATCGCCGAAAAATCCTTTATTGATAACCGGCAATTCTACCCCGGCGTCGGCAAACGTTTTCTTGAATTGCTCTACCGATACCGCACTGTGGCCTTTTTCACACGGCGTCGCCCCGTCTTCAGCCGTTTTCGCGGGCAACCCCTCAAACGAATCGTAAACGTGCAACTCCTTGTCCGATTTTATTTCAGTGAGGAATTTTTTTATGTAGCTTGACGTCACACCGACGTTACACCCCAGCTCCACCACATCACCGGGCAGGTCCAGCACGGACGCCAAATTTTTTAAAATGTAGTCGATCTGCCCGTCGCCCAGCATAATAAATTTTTTTCCTTTCGTCCCGGCCAAAATCGCGTTTAACGTCTCAATCATCGTTTTGCCCTCCCGCTCCCGCCCTTCCATACCGGCTGTATAGCAGCGCGTGGTAGACCCCCACATCTGCCGCGCGTAAATTTTGTCCGTCCCCGTGTATTTTTCCCCCAGAAAATGCTCCGGGATAAAGTAGTGAGACGGAAAAATCTTTACCTTCGCTTTAGTCTTTTTAAACATTTCCCCCATATACGCATTGCCAACCGTTTTCCACGGTACGTTATTCGGCGTGCGGTTCGTCAGCCCGTCAATAAGTTCGCGAGCGAACACGCCGCCCTTCACGCTCGCGTTTAACGGCGATATAAGGCCCGGCCTGATTTTCTCATTTTCCCACACGCTGTACGCGTCATAATCGTTGTAATACAATTCATCAATTGCATTTACGCACACCGCGTCGGCCCCCGGCATGAATCCGCCGTGCTCGTATAAAATCTCATACGTGCATACGTCCGATACGCCCGGCCATAGTTGCCGCGCGCGAAAATAGTCAATCCATTTCTGATTGATCCATTGCCGCCCGAACACCGCGTCATTATCCCACAGCATATATTTCCAGTCCGGATGCTTTTCCTTCCACGTGTCCATCCACACCGTTGGAGCAGGGTGCGGACCCACCCACAGCTGATGAATAATCTTTGGTATTGTCACGGGCTCACATCCGTCCATTTTCCACGCTTCAAAGCCTATGGGATTATTGGCAAGACTCGGTTGGTCAATACGGTGATTGACCAGGGACGGCACGGGAAACAATATCTTAATACCGTTTTTCTTGCAGTATTCCGATATGCGATCGTCGTCATGCCGGGAACGCTGGCGGTCAAATTCAACGAGCATCGGCGCGATGTGCTTTACCGGCAAACAAATAGCAATACCCGCCCGCGTCACGTTATCGTGGTACGCCCCATCTTTGGGCCACAGGGGCGTTAAATGATTGTCCTGTTTTAAGAAAAAATTATACCCCTGCGGTCCGCGGCCCGCTTGTATGCGTCGCTCCTCCTGCTCCGTAATAAACGCCGCCGCCCGTTCGCGGAAATTGTCTACTGGTACGGCGTCGTCCTGGACCACGCAATGGAAATCAGCGCTCGGGTCATGCGCCCGCCACGAGCGTTTGGAATTTTCCAGCAGATTGTTGCATTGGTCGATACAGAACGAGGATACCGGAAATTGTAATTTTTCCGCCAAAAAAGCAAAATGACGCTCCCGTGATGGGTGCGCCATGACTGAAATAGACAGTTTTATCGTTTCCACGCCGCCCATAAGAGCATGGCGCGGGCAAAGTGTCAAGTAGTTTTTATTTTGTTTTCTTACCACCGGGGCTGTTTATGGGGCGTCCTCCCAGCACGTCCGTCCGAGGCGCTTCAAAAGTATTCCTGCACACACACGCTTCGCATCACGTGGTGAAAATTATTTATATTTTTTAGAACTTTATATTATAAATAGAGAGAGGACGGACACACTAAACACTTGTGGGGTATTTAATGGCGTAAGTCCTGATAAATTCAGGACTTACGAACACGGTATGAACGCGCCTGGGGCGTCCGGGCAGAATATTTCACGCCGAAAATTGACGCTTTTTCAGACTGAAATTTTTCACGTGATGCAAAAAATTTTTAGATGGCAAAAACGGGCCGGCTTTTTAAGTGGCCGGACACTTGCCCGGACGCCTCCGGCGCTCTTTAAAAACATAATACAATTTTAATAATTTTAACTTTTTTCTTAAAATTGCTTGACAAATTTGTCTGCTGTCAGTATATGTAATACAATTAAAAGCAAGGAGGGCTTTAATGGCAGTGTTTATAATAAAGTCAAAACGCGGCGATCATCCAGTTTATGTGAATGATAAAGACGCGGAGCGCGTTAAAAATTATGCCCGTTTTAGCGGTGAAAAACGTGTCACGGATTATAAGAGCGCCAAAGACCCACGCGACAAAAACGGCTATCCGCTGCGCGTCGTCGATTATTCCGGCCCTTTGTATTCCTGGCATATAGTGTGGAAAAACGATAAAATAGACGCAGTGGCAACGGACGCGCGTATCAGCGCCCCTGGAACAAAATGTGGATATAGAACGAAACAGGTAAAACTACACGAATATATAATGGGGGAAATTCCCCACTGTAAAGGCGTCCGGCACCGGGACGGAAATCCTTTAAATAATAGAAGAGAAAATTTAGTGCTGTATCAAGTCTACGATACGGAAAAACTGGACTACACTACAAAAGGCAAGAAAAGGGTGGACATCTGCGTCGGGTGTAAAGACGACGCCATTTGTCGAAAAGTTCCGACCCGTAAAAAGATATTAAAAACCGAGGTTAAAAAATATGAGAATTAGAATGGGAAAAGGGCAGGTGCTTGTTTTCGACGCTTTCGTTGAAAAAAAGTTAATGGAGTTGAAATCCGAAAAGGGATTTTATCCGACACTCAGGCAAATTGGCGAATGTTGCACGCCACCTCAACCTGCCGCGCACATACACCGTTCACTTCGCCGCCTGGCTGCTGCGGGTAGGCTTTCTAAAGAGGCGCTACTCGTATATAACACAAAAAACAATATAAAGGGAGACACAACAGATGAAAAAAGAAAAAGTAGTAAAGCCAAAAAGTAAAACCGGGACGCCCGGCGTGAAGGCCGCGCCCCTGTCGGTATCGCCGTCGGCGTGGATGGTATGGGAAAAATGCGCCTTGTCGCTCCAGGCGGTAAAATCGCCGCTGGTCCTTGAGCGGGACGAATACGCAAAGGAAGGAACAAGGCTGCATGGTGTGATTGCGGATATGCTCCGCAGTCCCGGTCACGCCTTACCAGAGGATTCAGACGACGCGGCCCTGATCCGGTTTGCGGTTGAAACAGTAAAACAGGAACTGGATGGCAATATGAATTAT
>MWBZ01000221.1 GCA_002069765.1 bacterium ADurb.Bin243 | reverse complement strand
GTCTTTTACGATTTTACAAGACTGCAAAAGGTCCTGCCTGATCATTTCGATCAATTTCTGCCCTTCGTGCTGCAGTATATATTTAAAGTTGCCCTGCATGAAGTTTTCCTGAGTACGGGCCCAGAACATATAAATGACGCCGAACGCGAACACGGAAATCATCGCCACTATCACGACTTCCATAACGGTAAAGGCGCGGCGGCCGTTTTGGGCCGGCATATTCATATTGCATGTTTTCATAATAAAACCTTTAAACCATCCATTATAGACTAATTATTGAGCCTCTGGTCTATTATTACGGCCGAAACCTCTTCTTTGCGCTGGACGTTATCTTCCTGCCATCTCACCATTACGGTGACTTTTTTCATTTTATTGCCGAAATTTTCGATTTTCATCTCGCGCGAAAAATTGGAAAAATATTTAAAATATTTCTGGGGATAAGCGAGCTTATATGGAGGATTGTCTTTTGTCTGATAGTTCAAAGTAAGCGACACCGGAAAACAGAAAGGTTTTGAAACCGCGTTGACGTTGGCGTCTATGACCTGTTCGAAAGGGGCCGAACGCGCCCATTCGAGCGCCTCTATAGCGAGGTTGTATGCTATGGCGTTATTTTCGCTTTTAGCGAACGTCTTATTCCCCGTTGAAACAAGCGTAAAAACAGGAATAACTCCGGCGAGGATAACCGCGAAAGCGATCATCATCTCAAGAAATGAAAAGGCGCGCTCACCTTTCGGCCAGAGCCTGTTCAAAAACGATTTTTCCATAATATAATTCCCACATATTAAATATTCATGTAATATTTAATAGATTCTATCAAATATTTGTTAAAAAATCAATAAATGTTGATTTTTTTATTTTATTCTGATAATATTACTTGAAAGCGGGTAATACAAAAGATGAAAAGCGAAGAACCTGACGGCAAGGACCAAAAAACAAAAAAAAGCGCTAACTGGGCCGAATTCAATAGAAATTTCGGAATGGTTTTCAACATAGGCTATTATATTAGCGCTTCTATTCTAATAGGGCTGTTTGCCGGGTATCAGGCCGATAAATACTTCGGCACGGCGCCGTTATTCACTCTGGCGCTTACTTTTCTCGGAATGGCGGCCGGCATGCTGGAGCTTTTCAAAGTAACCAAAATAAAATAAATAACCGCCCGCCGTCAAATTTCTCCCGAACGCCATATCTTATTATTAAAAGGTGAAAAAGTGAAACTGGAAAAAACCATATATTCAATAAGCCTTATAGCCGCGGCGATAATCGCTCCGGCGCTTTATTATTTTTTCGGCCGCGCCTGCCTCGGCGGATTTTTCCTGGGTTTCGCCCTCGCCATGATCTCCTTTTACACGATTATAAAAACCTCATACCTGGTAGTTCCGGAAACTCCAGGCGTAAAACCCGAATTCAGGCAAAAAATGGCCGTAGCCCTTCTGTACATACTCAAGATATCACTTTTCATTTTATCCATATGGTTTCTTGCCAAAAGCGGAACCGCTGCGATAATAGGTTTTATCGGCGGATTCTCCACGCTTCTTCCCTCGCTTTTAATCGGCGGGCTGCTCTTCAAAGACAGGCCGCGCGAAAAATAAAAACCGGCTTATTCAGCCGGTTTTAGCTTAAACTGGTTTATATTTCGCTTATTTTATCAGTTGCCCGATGATGCGTTTTTTTATATCAGCGGCCTTAAAAATCCTAACTTTTTAAGCTTACGAAGCTTTTCCAGTTTTTCAGGGTCGGAGTGATTAACCGGCCCGTTAATTACCTTTATTTCACCGTTTTTCATCACTTCTATCTTATACTCGATCGATTTCTTTTCGGCTTCGAATATGCGAAGCGCAAGCCTCAACGCAAAATTTTTAGCCTTGATGACGCTCACTATTTCAGAGTTGATCTGTTCGCTCAAAGGGTCCATGTTATATGAACCGATAACGGCGACTTCGCGGTCGAAAACGAAAACTTTCGAGTGAAGCGGCTGCGGGCCGGGGCATACGAAAAGCCTTAAATTGGGAAGCTCTTTCATTATTTTAGCCCATTCGTCGGAGAAAAAAACCTGCGTAGCCGTGCTGTCGGTGCTCATAGGGCTGTTGGTATGTATATTTATTTTAACGCCGCGGGCGTTCGCTTCGCGCAAAGCGCTCATTGCTTCATCGGTAAGCACTATATAAGGGTTCTGGATTATAATTTCGCTTTTAGCGCTTCTAATCATAGCTCCTATCCCTGGGGTTATATCGTTGCGGGGCCCTTTCATGGAATGCTTGTCGAGCATTATAAAAGGATACTCATGGTCGCCGTTGAACGGTTTATAGCCGTTATAAGACTGAAGGTTTTTATACTGCGCCAGCTCTTTAATATACTTTTCATAATCTTTATCGATAGCCGAGCCGTTTAAAAGGCCCATGCCGCTAATATAAGCTTCCATGGCGCGTCTGGCGAATTCAAGCTCCTGCGCGCGCGATTTCCAGTTGCCGAATAAATCGCGTTTTACTTTAAACACTTCATGCGAATTGAACTCTTCGTCGAACGCCTTCTGCAGCTCATGGGCCGCCGCCGCGCCCTTCAGGATAACATCTGAGTCTATGTAGGCCCTCGAAAAATCGGCCGGATCGACGAAATAATTCATTTCTATGTTTCTGCCGCCGGTCATAACGTAGTCGTTATCTACAATTATTATCTTATCGTGGTTAGAGCTTACGACGTGCCTTAAATTTCCGAACATTTTAATGAAGTTATCGCTAAGCGGGTTATAGACTTTAACTTCAACTCCGGGCACTTCGAGCAATTCCTGAAGGTAATCCTGGCCCATCATTTTGTGCGAAAGGTCTTTAGATCCGCGGGCGTCCATCATAAGCCTGACTTTGACGCCTTCTTTAGCTTTCTTTAAAAGAAGGCCGAGAAAAGACATTCCAAAAACGTCTTTATCGACTATGAAATAAGTGGTATCGATAGATTTTTTAGCTTCGTTAAGAATATACCAGCGGGCGTACCATGCCTCCGGGTTATCGGTTATCATGCGGGCGAACGCGGCAGGGTTTCCGCTCTGGCGGGCCAGTTCGTCAAAAATAGCCGCGGGCGTAAGGGCCGGCGCGTTACCGGCGGTCGCGGCGGTAGAATTGAAACAGCAAATAAAAAAGCCGGCTGCCGATAAAGCGATAAGCAAAAATATAAAGAATCTTCTTGTCATAAAAATTCGCGCTCCTTTTAATAAATAAAATAACGAAAAATATATAAAAATATAAAATTTGCATTTTTTTAAGCATATTAATTATAACAGGAATTTAAATAAAAATCAATGAACCCTGTGTAATTTTGTCGGTCTTATTTTCGGGTTTTTTCTCATTTTTTTTGACATTGCGATCATTTTATTTTATAATAACCCGCTATGAAGAAAAGCGATCG
>MWBZ01000220.1 GCA_002069765.1 bacterium ADurb.Bin243 | reverse complement strand
TCCAAAGACCGTTCCAAATGCGAATACGACGTCGGAGTGGTGTGCATCGGCGAAAATATCGAAGCCAGCATACTGGTTACGGTCCTTCTAAAGGAAATCGGCGTCAGAAAAGTTATAGCTAAGGTCACTAACGACCTGCACGGAAAAGTTCTCGAGAAAATTCTGCTGGTAGGCGCGAAAGGCGAAGACGAAATAATCTATCCGTATAAGGATATCGCGGAACTCGTGGCCACAAAGCTTGTCAGGCCCAATATACAGGAAGAAATCAACCTTTCCGCCAACCACAAATTCGTGCGCGTTTCTCCTCCTAAAAAGATTATAGGCAAAAGCCTCGTGGACCTTAATTTAAGAAAATTTTACGAAATCAACGTAATAGGGATAAAAAGCGCCAATAACGACAACGTCGATTTCAGCGTCAAACCCGGGCGCATTATCGAAACAGGCGATACGATTCTTGCCGTAATGCCGTCGAATATGATAGATAAGTTTTTAAAGGAAGATTAGTGATTGCTATGAGCGATGCGATATCGTTGAACGCAGAGGCTATCGGGCCGAATTCGAAAACGGTCTCCGAAGTGAGGTCTTTGCGGCAAAAAAAGCATATAATTGAACGCGGCCTTTTTTTGATAGAGGGTAAAAAATCGGTTTATGAAACTCTTTGCGATAAAGAATTTTCTCGGCACGTCAGATACGTCGTGGTCGGAGAATCTATAAAAATGAAATTTTTGGAAAAAATTTCATTTATTAATTTGAATAAATATGTTAAAATATATTCGGTCTCAGACGATCTTTTCAATAAAATCAGCGGCGACGAAACTCCCGAAGGCGTTCTTTGCGCGGCCGCGATTCCGCAGCGCGATTGCGCCGGGATTTTATCGGAGCCGGACAAACGCCTTTTTATCGTGCTCGACTCGATAAACGACCCCGGAAACCTTGGCACCATAATGCGTCTTGCCGATAATTTCGGGGTTTCGGCGGTATTGCTCGGAAAAAACTCGGTTTTTGAATATTCGCCAAAAGTGATAAAGTCGTCAATGGGGTCTTTTAAAAATATCGTCGCGGCGCGGATGGACGAAAAAATTTATGCGTCCGTTCTCGATGAAGTAAAAAAAGAATCCACCGCCGTCGTATGCTCGGATATAAAGGCTGAAATTCCCGTTTCAGGAGCCGCTTCCGATATAAAAAAGCGCGGCTTTAAAAAAATTTTCGTCATAGGCGGCTCCGAAAGCCACGGCGTGATAAGCGAAGAAATAAAATCACTGGCGGGTTCGGCGGCCAATTTATACCGCGTTAAAATAAAGAATTACGGCAAAAACGAGTCTTTGAATTTAAGCGTCGCAATGGGGATTTTTTGCTATGAAATGGCCGCCGCTTTATACGAATGAAATTCAGCCGTGGTTTTGTATTACTTTCGGTTTTATCGCGCGGCGGCAATTAAAAACTGGCATTCATAAAAATATAACATAAAGGATGGTTCCGATGGACGAAAGCAGATTAAATGAAATTATAACTATGTTCGACGGCGGGCTCGCTAAAGCGGCCAGCGTTTCCGATATTGAAGCGTTGAAGGTCGATTTTCTCGGAAAAAAAGGCCACGTCACATCGCTTTTTAAGGAAATGGGAAAGGTGGCGGCCGAAGACCGCCCGGCTTTCGGAGAAAAAATAAATAAAGTCAAAGAAAGAGTAGAATCCGGAATCAAAGAGTTCGAAAAGAAAATTTCCGAAAAAGCGGTTTCGGAAAAAATAAACTCCAGCTATTGCGACGTTACGCTGCCCGGCAAGTTTCACGAAATAGGCCACAGGCACCCGATATCCACCACCATAGCTGAAATAGTCGAAATATTCGGCCGCCTCGGCTTTTCCGTCAGCGAAGGCCCGGAAATAGAAACCGACTATATTAATTTCGACGCGCTCAACGTATTCGAATGGCATCCGGCGCGCGACATGCAGGATTCTTTTTACGCGGGCCCGAACGCGGTTTTGCGCACGCATACTTCGGGAGTGCAGATACGCACCATGCTTGAAAACGAGCCGCCTATTAAAATAGTCGCTCCCGGACGGGTTTACCGTTTCGACGAAGTGGACGCCTCGCACTCTCCCGTTTTTCATCAGGTGGAAGGCCTGCTGGTCGATAAAAACACTAATTTCGCCGCCTTCAAGGGCATTATATCGTCTTTCTGCCGCGAATTTTTCGGAGCGGACAAAAAGGTAGTATTCAGGCCGTCTTACTTTCCGTTCACCGAGCCTTCGGCCGAAGTGGACGTCGAATGCATCAACTGCAAGGGCCGGGGCTGCGGAGTTTGCAAGAACAGCGGATTCCTCGAAGTTATGGGCGCCGGAATGGTCCATCCTAACGTGCTTCGCAACGGCAATATAGACCCCGAAATTTACCGCGGCTTCGCCTTCGGAATGGGAGTCGAGAGAATCGCCATGCTCAGATACGCCGTTCGCGACATCCGCGACTTTTACGTCAACGATCTGCGCGTGCTTTCGCAGTTCAAATAGGCCTGGCGGCGCGGAAAAGCTTCGCCGTTTAAGACGCTTTAAAATCTGATTATTTTTAATTGATATTTAAGGAGAAATCTATAATATGAAAATATTGCTAAGCTCGCTGAAACAGTTCGTGGACCTCGACGGACTGGAACCGGCTAAAATAGCCGCGGATATCACCATGGGCGGACTCAAGGTGGACGCCGTGGAATACCTTGCCAGAGGCCTCGAAAATGTGGTTTGCGGCAGGATACTCAAGATCGAAAAACATCCGAACGCCGAAAAGCTTACGGTCTGCACTCTCGACTGCGCTTCGGAAAAGCTCACTATCGTATGCGGCGCTAAAAACATGGCCGAAGGCGATATCGTGCCGGTGGCTAAAATAGGCGCGAACCTTCCATGCGGCCTGGAAATAAAACCGGCCGAACTGCGCGGCGTTAAATCGTTCGGCATGCTGTGCTCCGAAAAGGAGCTCGGGCTCGCCAAAGAATCGAGCGGCCTTATGATCCTGGATAAAAACACGGTCGTGGGCGAAAGCTTCGCCAGGGCGGCGGGCCTGGACGACTGGCTCATAGACGTGGACGTCACGGCGCAGCGCGGAGACGCCATGAGCGTTCTCGGAGTGGCGCGCGACCTCGCCGCGCTTTATTCTAAAGAGCTTAAAATGCCCTCATTTAAACTGAGTGAAGACCAGACGCGTAAAACTTTCGATGCGGTAAAAGTGGAAATAACCGATAAAAAACTTTGCCCCCGCTACATGGCGCGCGTCATAGACAACGTCAAAGTCGGCCCGTCTCCCGCGTGGCTGGCTAAAACAATAGAAAACACCGGCATGCGCCCCGTCAATAACGTCGTAGACGTTACTAATTACGTAAGCTATATGTTCGGCCATCCGTCTCACGCTTTCGATTATAACAAGATTTCGGGCGGAGAAATTATCGTCAGAA
>MWBZ01000219.1 GCA_002069765.1 bacterium ADurb.Bin243 | reverse complement strand
GGTATCCGCCGCAGCCGCCAGCGCGCATCTTTGGCCGTTCGGAGGCGACACCAGAAAGACGCCTTCTGTAAGGCCGGGCCTGTCGATAAGCAGCGGCTCGAGCCGCCTTATCACCCTTTCAAGAGAACCGCTTTCGGGCGAAACCGGCACGTTTTCATTGTAAATAATGAATTTAGCCGCAGTGCCAAAATATCTGGCGGCGTAATTATAAATAATGCCGAATCCGTTATGCCTGAAATTAGACTCCAGCGCGTAAAGTTTCCAGCCTCCGCCGCCGGCGGAATTATTCGTAACGCCCCAATCGATATTCAGCTCGCCGCGCGCCCCCATTTTATGCGCCTCGCGCGCGAAAAGAACGCTCATTTTTTTTATTTCGGCGGCTATATCTTCGTTCGAAGAATACGGATATCGAAACCCGCACCAGCGGCCGCCGATAGACATCTGCTCGTCTATGCCGCAAAATTCGTATCCTTCGTCGGAAATTTTAACGAGCGAACCGAGTATGGCTTCAAAATCTAGAAAATGCTCGATAATGATCTCTATGATTTCGCCGCCGTCAAAAAGAGGCGGCAGCGTTCGCATGATTTCAGGATAAACGCCGGAATAATTTCCGATGCCGCCCGCGTGGTAAGGATTTTTAAGCATGATACGCCCGCCGCATTCGCCGGCGGCTTTAGCCGCTAAAACCGACATTTCTTCGCGGTCGAACGCCACGTAGCCGGGGACGACGGGTATCGCAAGCCTCGCGGCCGCTTTTTTAAAAAACGCCTTATCGTTCAATTTCGTAATAACGCCTTTTAAAATATTTTCAGGCGCGGTGCGCTTTATCGGTATCCCGGTTTTTTCCGATAACTCCACGGTAAAAGGCGTTTCGATAAACGGCTCTATTTTATAACCGCCGCGCAAAGAAAGCGTCTTTAAAAAAGCCATGTTTTTTTCATCGCGCAAAATAAGTTTTACGAGCTGTCCCAGGCCTTCTTCGTCGGGCATTTCGATGATCCGGCCCACGCCGCCGCCAAATCCGTTGAGTTTGAAATAATAGTCTATAAATTCACGGGGGATGGCCGATGAGACTATAATTAGATCGTCTTTATCCAGGCAAAATAAAAAGCGCGAAAACAGCGACTTCACTTTTTTTACAAGCTCAGCCGGAAGAAGCGCGATGTCGTCTTTATAAAAAGCTTCGTCTATATTCGCTATAAAAATATCAGGCATAAAACGTCCCGTCACAGGCAGGGCAATTAGACGGCCGAGTATCCGCTTCGCCGCGGTTGCTCTTGAGCGAGCAAATGACGAAATCAAATCCTTCGCGGCAAAGCATTTCGCCTATTTTTTCGGAGTACGCCTTTCTTAATCCGTCGTTTATCGAATAAAGCACCGTTTCGTCCTGCTTGGGAAGAAATTTGCGCGCCGCGCTTAAGTTAAAATCCTCGAGCAGCTTCTCCATGGCGGATTTGTCGAGCGCGTTTTGAATCGAGGCTATTATAGGCTCGTTCAAAAGCAAAAACGAAAACATCAATCTCGTAAGGCCGCGTTTTTTTAGTTCGGCAAAAAATCGCGGCATGCTTTCGAGGCCGTCAAAGGCCGGTATGAGCGGGT
The DNA here is from genome assembly GCA_002069765.1 of bacterium ADurb.Bin243. Taxonomy (GTDB): domain Bacteria; phylum Muiribacteriota; class UBA9980; order UBA9980; family UBA9980; genus UBA9980. Next base: position 1,896 of record MWBZ01000219.1, on the reverse strand, counting down.
CCATGTGAATGGTAGTTTTGACGCCGAGCCGGTTCGCCCTTTCGGCCGCTTCGATCCGCGTAATTGTTTCAGGCGCGCCTTTTTCGAGCTTATAAGCGCTTTCGGGCTTTACCGCGGCGTTATATGAAATTTTTTCGCGGTATTTTTTCATTACGGCAAAAATATTGTCGTCCGGCGCGCCTTTGGTCGTAATAATAATCCTTTCCACCGGCGTTTCGCAGAGCGCTTCGAGAACGGCCGCAGAAGTTCCGTTTTTAACGAACGAGGGCGTGAAAAAATCCGTGTATCTGGATAATTTCAATATTTTAACGTTATTTTCCCGGACGCCTTCGCGAATTTTTTTTATAAGCGCGTCGAGCGGAAATAAAAGAGCCGGGTTTTCAAACGCGTTTCCGGTTTCGCTCAGTTTACCGGCGACGACGCTTCTGTGCCTGGCGTAGCAATAGGCGCAATCGTGGGCGCATCCGGCCCACGGCTCGATATAATGATATTTTCCGTACCAGCAAGTCCCCAGAGAACCTTTTTCGATTAAATTAAAAGAATCCGTATTCAAATCACACGCTCGTTTCTATTTTTATCTGATCTTTTTAAAAACCATCATGCCGTAAAACATCGAATAAGCCTTTCTGTCGATAAGTTCGAACCCACCGTTTTTAAAAGCTGATTCCCACGTAGGATAATCGGTCATGAATTCTTCGAGAATAGTTATCATAAAGTCTTTTTCAATTTTAAGCCACGCGTCGCCGTAATAAACTTTAGCTTCTTCGATTATTTGAGGCACTTTTTCCTTTAAAAGCGATTTGTCGAAATCAAAAATCCCGTCCTCCAGAACGAAAATAGCGCCCTGTTTAAAAAGCGGGGCGGCCCGTTCTACGAAAACCGGCTTTTCCGAATCGGTAAGGTGATGAAGCGCCTTGCGCGACATTCCTTTTGTAAATAAATGCCCGGCTAGCGCTTCACGGCATTGCAGAAACGAAGATTCCACCAGCAGCGCGTTTTTCTTTCCGGCAAGTTTTTTGCGGGCCTGCTCGAGCTGGTCTTTAGAAATATCGACTCCCGCGGCCATTTCAACTATATCTATGGCGCGCGCCAGAGCTTCGCCGTTTCCGCAGCCGAATTCGATTAATGTATCGGCAGTTTCGAGCCTCAGCGGGGCCATGTAACGGTCAAGCTGCTCTTTTGTAATGCCGTAAACGTTATTGTACCTTTTGACGTAATCGGGATTGTTCCAGACTTCGGACATAATTTTACCAGCTTTCGTTTTTTATTTACAAAACTATCTACATAAGGCGGTGCAAACTATCCATTTTCACTTATTTGTAATTTCCCAACTTCCACCTTTGTCCGGACCGACGCGGCTTATCCGTCCCGAACGTTTAAGCGCCGCAAGTTGTTTCTCGACGGCCCGGCTGGTCAAGCCAAGCACCCGTGCAATATCCACAGCGGTGGAGTAAGGGTTTTCTTTTATAAACGCAACGATTTTCTCCGAACTTTTCTCCGAACTTTTCTCCGAACTTTTCTCCGAACTTTTTGCAGCCGCCACCTTGCTGAAAACGGCAGTGAAAAATAGCGAGTTATCAAAAACAGGCGCTGTAAGACCGGCTTCAGACATCAAGTCTCTCATGCGCCTGATGCCGCTGCCTATGCGCTCGACCTTGTCCATGCGATAAAATAAATCCGCGATTATCTCATTGCGCCGGATGGAGATATTTTCAAATTGCACTATATTTTTTGCGACAACCAATTAAGCAAAGGAGTGAAGCCGATGCAGAATATAAAAAAACTAGGATCGAATCAGCCGTTAGAATGCGTGGTAAAGGTTTTAATTTTATTATATTCGATTTTTTGACAAAATTCAAGTTAAAAATATCTTTTAATTCAAGGTGCAATTTGCAA
>MWBZ01000218.1 GCA_002069765.1 bacterium ADurb.Bin243 | reverse complement strand
AATAATAATATTCGCGGTTTATATGCAGTATCGAGGCGGCGCCGGCGAATGGTCCTCGATGCTCAATCCCGCTCACGAGGCAGGCGGCGGGGCGGCCATTCCGCCTATCGCTTCAGGTTACGTTAAGGCGGAAGGGACTCAAGCCGTACAGCCAACGGCGCTTAAGCCTTTCGAAACGGACGAATACGAAAAATTATCATCGACGGTCGCCAGGCTTGTATCCGCGAAGCTTAACGCGGGTAAAACGCTGAGCGATTATAAAGATGAATGCGTGAATATCTTCGCCACTAAAATAACCTCATCTAAAGAGCATGGCCTCGAAAACGAAAATGATGGAAAACAAAAAGCTTATAATGTTATTCTCAATTCGACCGATATTAATTACGTAGGCTATTATAACACGCCAAAGGGCATGACGGCCATCGTGAAGGTGAGACAATCCGGAGCGAGCGTTTTAAGGGCCGGAGACATCCTGGGCAATACGAATTTGAAGCTGAAGGCTTTAAACGAGCGCTACGCTGTTTTTGAGAACATGGCAAGCCGTTCGGATGAAAGGGTCCAACTCATTTCGAGGTGATAGTTTTGAACAAGTTATACGAAGTAATAAAAATGCTTAATTCTAAAGATTATTATGTTAAGCAATACGCGCTCGACGCGCTTAGAAAATTCGACTCGTTTCTTCCGTCATGCGTCGCCGAGCTTCTGGATTTTTTCGTGCGTGAAACCGATTCATCTTTTAAAAGCGCCGTTTTGAAACTTTTCACGCAGAAAAAATTAACGGGGCATTTTGATTTTTTTGCCGCCAATGTTGAAAATTGCGATTATGTGGTTAAAATCGCGTTTTTTGATTATATAGGCGAAACCGTTGAAACATCGGCCAAAGAATATCTTATTAATACTTTTTATAAAGAAAACAATCCGAGAATAAGATCTAAAATAGTTAAAACGGTTTCCTGCCTTCTAAAGTCGTCTGAAAGCTTCCATATAGAAAAGGAAACGATTTTTGATTTTTTAAACGACGCGGACGCCCGGGTGCGCGCTAACGCATGTTCGATAAAATCCGATTTCGGCAATATCATTATAAAAGCCGAATATAAAAAATTGCTGTCGGACTCTTCAAGCCGCGTGGTGGCGGATGCCGCTATAGCGCTTTATAACTCGGGGGATAAAAGCGTGGCGCATTATATAGAGGAAAAACTCGGCCTGGCTTCTAATGACGGCGAAAAATCCTCGCTGCTTTACGCTATGGGCAAAATAAAAAGCGAGACCGCTTATCCGGTTATCCAAAAATATTTGCGCGACGCCAGCCACGACGTTAGAAGAAACGCTATAATAAGCGCGGGCGCGCTGAAATTAAAAGAGTCCATTGCGGACCTTCTGGATTTATATTTTATAGAACAGAAAGAATGCCGTGAAAACTTATCGAAAATATTGGGCGCGTTGAAGGCTATCGATGAATTTGACTCGACAATGGCAATTCTTGATATGCTCAACGGCTCCGCGGAAGACTCTTTCAAGCGCGCCACGCTTGTTAAAGTGCTCGCGCATTTCGCGTCTAGCGATATGGCCCACTATATAGTTTCCTATCTTGACGATACAGACGAACGCGTCAGGGCGAACGCCGTTGAGGCGATATGTTTTTTAAAGGAGCGCGAGGCGGTCGGTTCCGACTTCGTCGTTAAAAACCTGCTCGTGAGCATGTGCGATACGAACTCTCGCGTGGTGGCCAATTCCGTGAGAGCTTTATACGCGGCGGGAGTGGTAAGCGTAATTTCCGTTTTGCGGGAGATGCTTTTATCCAACACCGAAAGCGTCCGCGATGCGGCGCGCCACGTAGTGTCTTATTTCCCCGAAGGCCTGGTGACTATAAACGGTTAATAAGCGTTTTTATCTTTCCAGACTACCATTATGGTTTTAAAAAGAATTTTGATATCAAACCATAGCGACCAGTTTTCTATATAATACAGATCGTACTGGATTCTCTGTTCAAGGGACGTCGACGAGCCGCGAAGGCCGTTTACCTGCGCCCAACCGGTGATTCCGGCTTTGACGCGATGGCGTTTCATATAGTCTTTAATTTCTTCTTTAAATTTCTGAACGAAAAAAGGCCTTTCGGGCCGCGGGCCCACCAGGCTCATATCGCCTTTTAAAACGTTGACCAGCTGCGGAAGTTCGTCGAGCGAAGTCTTGCGCAGTATTGCGCCTATGCGGGTGCAGCGCGGGTCGTTTTTATCCGCCCATTTCGGGCCGCTCTGAAATTCGGAGTCGGTGTACATGCTTCTGAATTTATACATCATGAACGGTTTGTTGTCGAGCCCGACGCGTTCTTGAGAATAGAAAACCGGGCCTTTCGAACTGAATTTAACCGCGGCGGCAAGAAAAAGAAGCAGCGGCGAGAGCGCTATCAGCCCTATCAGTGACAGCGTGAAATCCAGTATCCTTTTCATCGTGCCTCCGAAACCGGCCAGAGGCGGTTCGTAAAGCGAAATAACCGGTATCCCTTCCAGATTGTTGATGCTGGAATTGGCGGTTATGAAATAAAAAATATCGGGAACTATATGTATATCTATATTATTTTTTTCGCATATTCTTATTATTTTCTGAGTTTCTTCATATTCTTTAGTTGGAAGGCAGCAGATAATCCTGTCGAATTTCTTGTCGAAATAAAGTTCTTCGATTTTATCGTAACCGCCGCGGTATAAATCCTTCACTTCGTGTTTTGAGGCTGCCGCAGGATCGCGGTCTAAATAGCCGGCTATATTGTAGCCCCATAAAGGATTGCGGGTAATAACATCGCTCATTTTAATGGAATTTTCGTTTATTCCGGCTATCATGAGGTGTTTTATATTAAATCCTTTGTTGTGCAAAAGAGCGTATATTCTTATCAGCGTGTACTGGTAATACAGGAAAACCAGCGACTGCAGAGCTATAGAGTATATGAAAAAGCGGCGGTGGAAGAACGAGTAATCGTTCCAGAAAATTCCGCCCAGCAGAGTATATATGGCGATGAGTTCCAGATAAGTTTTAATCGTGATCGGCAGCATTATGAAAAATTCGTCTATAAGCAGCCTGACACGCTTAAAACGGTAATAGCCTTCGGCGAACGAGTTGAACATCCAGAGCATGGAATAAATTGCCGACAGTATAAGCACTATCTTACTGGATTCCACGCCTGCCTGGCCCGTAAGATGTGTCTTAATGATAATCGAGCAAAAAAAGAAAATGGAAAAATTAATTAAAGCGTCGATCAGCGGGGCGTATTTGATAAATAAATGGAAAACCGCTCTTTTAAACATGATTGCATTTTATCATATTTTTATTTTAATGACAATAAAATAAAACGAAATAAATCAAAAAAACTGAATAAAAAAAGCTATGCTATGGCCAACTGCCTCATAGCATAGCTTTTCGCCGCAAATGCGTTATATTAAAATGTGCCTGCCAGCCTTACTTTGACGTAAGGGTTGCCGTTGATTAAATCGATAGTTTTTGATTTTCCCGTGGCGGAA
>MWBZ01000217.1 GCA_002069765.1 bacterium ADurb.Bin243 | reverse complement strand
CCGCCGTTTTCTTTAGGTATTTCGACCAGTTTAGCGGGAAAAGGCCTGTATGTGCCGTTTGCCACTTCGCGCGCGAGTTTTCCGAGATTGGCTTCGACATCCTCTTCAAAAAAGACCGTATCTTCGCCGTCCACGCCGCCGGCGGACCTGTTTTTTTTGACCTTTAGCCATGCCCCGTAAAGCATTTCGACGCTCAGCATACCTTTAATTATTATCATAGCGACAGCCTCCTTTACTTTCATATTGATCCGGCGGCGTTCAAAATTTGAAAACTTCCATGGCGCCGTTTTTTATTATATAAACCAGTATTGAATGAGTGAGTATCCTTTCGAGTTTTTTAAACCTTTCGGCAAGAAATTTTATTCTGTCTTCGGCCACCACGCCGTTGAATACGGAATACTGCACGCGCCTGAGCCCGGCATCTTTTAATATCCTTTCAATTTTGCGTCTTATCCTGTTAGACGATATGTCGTAGCTGACGATGTATTCGGCTCGGTCTTTCATATCGCTTCTCCTTCCGGGCGCTTCGCCCGCCTACCATTTAAGCACGAAAGGCCGGTGCGGCCCTTCGCCCAGTATCAGTCCCCTGATCTCGGCGATCTTCGATTCTATTATTTCGGCCATATTCGTTTCGCCGCCGTTGTATTTAAAGACCGAATTCAATCTAGAAAAAAATATAGACGCCAGCTTCCGTCTGGATTCAAGTTCTATTTTGCCTTTTTCGACGACGATCCTCCCGCCGTTCCTGAAAAACGAGATCAGAGCAAGATCGCAGGTAGCCTGCCGGAATTCCTCCATGACGTCGAACGTAAAGCTTATCCTGTCGGCCGCGTGGGAATGCAGCATGCCGATATACTTGCTTATGCCGTATTTATCTAAATAATTCGACACGACGCCTTTTAATATCCCGTAGCAGTAGTTAAGCGCCATATTGAACTGATCGACGGGCGTTCTTTGAACCCTGCCGTTGAATCCTACCTCTTCGGGCAATATGCGTGAAATGGCCCTGAAATATCTTTGCGCGGCGTGCGCTTCTACAAGGAAAAGCGCGCTCTTGAACTTTTCAACGTCGCCGCCTTCGAGCCCCGCGGCCGCCTCGGCGAACGACTCGATCTTTTCGATGGACGATCTTACCGGCCTGGATATTGTTTCGGGCATTCTTTCGGAATTGTTCTTCATAAAGAATTTCAGTATCGCCGCCTGGTTTTTAAGCTTGCACATGATTATCGCGCGGGCTATTTCGCAGCCCCTGGAGCTTTCCGAGGCGTAAACCTGGCTTTTGATGAGCGCCGGATCATTTACCGCGCCGCGGTTATCGAACGAAAGGTGCGCGTCGCTTTTTTTATCGATAAATGTCATATTTATTGAGCGTTTTTGAAGTTCGAATATCAAATCGGTCGTTAAGGTTATCCCCCGGTTGAGTATCAGAACGCCTTCCATATCTACGAATGGGTATTCATTTTCTTCTTCGCCAGAGCGCCTGTTAAGCACCACCATTCTTTCAGAGCGTTGGTGGATGAACGTGCCGAATTCTGAAACTATAACTATCATTATTTTTCCTCCTTTCTTAAAGGAACCTTACCGGAATATGTTCGATCATCTGTATTACCAGACTGTATTTACGGCGGCTAAGCAGGGGATCGAATTCTTTTATCATAAATACGACGATGTCGCCGTTCTTGAGTTTGAAACCGGAAAAGCGGGCCGGCATGAAGGCCGTGACTATATGATTGCTTTTATCCGCGTGTATTTCCACTACATATCCAAGGATTTTAGACTGATCGTCGCGGGCCGTCACTTTTTTCGACACGACTCCGGCTATGGGCATTCCGCTCTGATAGCTCGATATGATATGGTCCCAGGTAGGCCCTCTGAAATTGTCATCGCTGTTAGTGTTAATGGTTATATATTCGCCCTCGCTGTTGATTATATTGAATGTCCTAAGCCCGGTGAAGCGGAGCGGCGTTTTGCGGACGCGATAGTCGTCGTTATACGGCCCGAAGCTCGAAGCTTTAGCGGCGCCGCCGCGGCGCGCCGGCCCGTAATTTACAGCGGCGTTATTACGATTTCTTAAAAACCCGTTTAAAAATTCGAACATAATCATTCCTCCTTTTCAAAACTTACGCAATGTTGAATCAAAAGACCGGTTTACAGATTAAATTGCGGCATTATTACGCCGGTATGAACGCGGATTTTCTTGCCGTTGCGGACATAAGCGCCACTTTGTCGAGGTAATCGCAAAAGTTCGAAATGAACCTTTCAAAATTGACGACCTTGAATGCAAGGGAGTTGCGGCATGTGTTTATAACTTGCTCCGCGCCTTCGTTCATGAGTATGAAGGCGTTGCGGGTCTTGATCCTGAGGCCGTTCAGGAGACGGTAAAACTGGCCGATCCCGATATTGAGCTTGCCGGATTTAGCCTCGATCAGGAAGTATTCGCCGTTAATGCGCATCATCATGTCGATCTCGGCGTACTTGCCGCTGGCAAGTTTTATAGAAAGATTGGATAAGCAGGCGAAATCAAGGCCGGGAACGCTGGAATTCACGGCGGCGAGTATTTTTTCGCGGATATAGTATTCAAACCAGTGGCCGGTGAGGAAATTGCATGTAGTGAATGATTTGACCGGCGCTATAATCAGGTTCTTTTTGTCGCACGACAACCTGTAACTCGATATTGCTTTCGCGTTTTGAAGTTTGACCGCGAAGGCCATCGACATTTCGCGTTCCTGACGGGTTAAATTTTCGATAGAGATACTGAATGTCCTGACCGGACTGAGATTGAGCTTCATCAAATCATATATTCTTTTGATGTTTTTGAAATTATCGCCCATGAACATCGCAAGATCTTTGACGGCGGGTTCGAGATTATTAAGCTGTTCGTGCTGCCTAATTACCTGCACATTTTTTGAGGCAAGGAAATTTACGATTTCTTTTTCCCTGGCTGTGTACATATCATATGAAAACTGCGACTTCAAAACATTGTTGCCTTCCAGAATGTTATTGCTTAAAGTATTCATTGCCTGCCTCCATATTTATTTATAAATTTTGGTATTCAGCCAATTTTAATGAAAGTTAAAATTTAAGTTATAAACACCAAAAAGCACTTTTAATAATGGAGTTCTGCTTTATAAAAGAAAAAAAGCCCCGCGAAATTTAACACTTTCGCGGGGCTTAAGTATAACCCTTATTTATTTATTCATTTTTGGCCGCGTTTATAATTTTTTTTATCTAACTATCTTTGAATTTCGTTAACCGAGGTATCTTTTTTTGTCCGGGATATTGTCAATGATCATGTCCAGGAATTCAGTCACGTTATAGCCAGTTTCGGCCGAATAAAAAGTGAGCGGCACGGTCACGCTTGTCAAGCTTTTAAGGCGGTGCTGAATAGAGAAAGCCTTATCGGACAGAAATTTAAGCAGCGTATTATCGGGCATGTTGTCTTTATGGATGAAGTTTTTGCCTTTCATTGCGAAGTCGGCCTGATTCAGTCCTATCACCAGGCGGGTAACGTCTTTAAGCGGCGGGATAACCACTTCTT
>MWBZ01000216.1 GCA_002069765.1 bacterium ADurb.Bin243 | reverse complement strand
AGTCAACCGCGACTCTATTAAAGTGCGCATAACCAACGGCAGCACCGACAGAACCGTTAAAATGGGCGATACGGGCTTTTATTACTCCAGGCCCAACGTCACGCTCGACACGGCTCTTCTGGGAATAAACCTCGTGGACGGCCTCTGCGAAGTGAGCGTGCTCGGCTCGGCGAGCGGTTCGGCCAACGCCATGGCGGATTCTTTCGGCAATAAAATGGCGGCCGATTACGGCTTCTCTTTTACCGTGGTATCCAGCGGGCCTTACGTTTACGGCGTTCCGACGCCCGCTCCCAATAGCGCCGTTACCAACAACAAACCGATCATAAAAATTAACCTGCGTTCCGACAAATCGACCATAAGGCCTTCTACCATAAAACTGACGGTCGACGGCGTTACATACACAACCGCGTCGCAGGCGATGACCTACGCGGCCGAGGAAGTCCGCTTTAATATCGCCGACGCCGGCCTCGCGCTTCGCGAAGGCTCCATAGAAGTCCGCCTCGCCGAAGCCGAAGACGAACTCGGCAACAAGCTCAAAGCCGACGCGTCAGGCATCAATCCATGGACATTCAGAGTGGATACGGCCGGCCCCACGGCTAAAGTCGGCGCCAACCTCATAAGCGACGAGCTTCCGACCTCCGCGCTCATAACGGTTCAACCGAGCGAGACCCTCGTCGGCGTTCCTGCTTTAAAAGCCACTTACGGCGACGGAAGCATTTCTTATATTGATTTGAGCGATCCGTTCGGCGACCAGAAGTATTTTTCCGGCGTGCTCGAACTCGCCGCCATACCTAAATCGCCGGTGACTTTCACGTTCATCGGAACAGACATAAACGGCGTCAATTCAGAAACGCCCATAACCAATTTCAGCCTCGTAAAAACTTCCATAATGTCGCCGGTGACGGTCAAAAACCAGAAATATTATCTTGTCGGCCTGCCGGTGGCCCCCGATAACACCTTAATCGCGAACGTCTTAAAGGGCCTTTCGCAGGGCGGATACACATTGTGGGAAGGCTCCGATTCAAGGCGCCAGGTGGCCGAATATATTAAACCCGGCAAAGGCTACTGGCTGCTCAACTCTTCCGGCTCCGACGTTAACATATCGGCCAGCGGTTACGAGATGAGCGTTCCGATGCAAAAATTCGACATCAACCTCAACGCCGGCTGGAACCTTGTTTCGTTCCCTTACAACAGCCGCGTCAAATTGAACCAGTGCACGGTTAAAAGCGAGCAGGGCGAAGTTTCATTCTTCGCTTCCGAAAATACTTCCACCGAAAGGGCGATGTGGTCTTACGATTACGACTCGTCGTCTTCGCCCACCTTCTCGCTCAATCATTACGATTCTCATATAATGCCTTTCTCAGGTTATTACATTTACGCATACGCCGATTGCACGCTTCGCGTTCCGCCGGCGTTCGTGCCTAACGACGAAGTGAATAAATACCCCGTTCCGCCTTACGGCATGACTCTAAACGGCTCCGGCGCGGCCACGGAAAGAAACATGTGGTACCAGCTCAGCGCTTCATGCGACGGCTACCGCGACGATTTTAATTACCTGGGATTGAAAGACGGGGCCAAAGACATAATGGAACCCGAAAACGATCTCATGGAGCCGCCCGCCAACCCTATAGGCCAGGGCGCGTATCTATCGGCATACCTCGGCGAAGGGACCGCGGTCAAATACTGCTCCGATTTCCGCAGCACCGCCGCAGTTCGCAAGAAATGGAATTTCGCCGTGAAAACCAACCTTAGCGGAAAAACCGCCACCATATCATGGAAGCTCATCCGCGACCGGCTTCCTTACAATTACGATTTAATACTTTACGACCGTTCCGGCGGAGGAACCATCAATATGCGTTCAGTTTCCTCGTATCAGTTCAACGTAACTTCTACGAACGAAAGGATGTTTACCGTAATATTCAACCCGATCAACGCTTCCGGCGAAGGCGGCGACCCTACCGACACCACCAAACCCGCCATCACATACAGGGCGCCTTATGAAAACCAGCAGAACGTTCCGGTAACCAGCGCCATTTACGCCCGTTTCAGCAAGAAGTTAAACCCGGCGTCTGTTCAAAACTCGATTTCGGTAAGCAACCTTTCGTCCGGCGGGCTTATAAGAGGCGTGACTTATTATGACGAAACATTGAACGAAGTGTCTTTCAAACCAGAAAACAATCTGGAATCGAATACTTCATATAAAGTCACTATAAACAACATAACGGATACTTCCGGCAACTTTATGGTAAAATCCGAATGGCTCTTTACGAGCGCAAAAACCGCGCCGGCTGAGCAGAGCGTCAATCTTACCATAAAAAAGGGATGGAATTTAATCGCCGTTCCTCTCTATCCTAAGGCGAAAACGGTAAGCGAAATATTCGCCCAGATCACATCGCGCTTCGTTTTATATAACCGCTTCGGAAACCATCTGAGCATTTACAACGGAGTCGGAAACGACATGCCGTTCGTCATAGGCCCGGGCAGCGGATACTGGCTGTACTCTCATTCCGATTCCGACATCGCCCTTTCGATTGCAGGTTTCGCGGTCCCCACCGACGCCGGAAGCGAAACGCATTTCGAAATACCTCTCGCCAGGGGCTTTAACCAGCTCGGCGTGCCCTTCAACCTCGGCGATTCGGAAACGCTTTCCATCGCAGGATTCGGCTTCAGGCTCAAAAATTCCGTTACGCCGGTGAACGTAACCGCGGCCATAGGCAGCGGATACATTAGAAATACGTTATACACCTTCACCAAGCTCGGAATTTCCGGCCAGATAAATCCGCTTTCGCTCACCGACGTTAACGCCAAGCTCAAAAAAGCCGAAGGTTTTTTCATTTACAGCGAACGCGACGACGTTATTTTAAGAATACCGAGGCCCGGAGTCGCCTCGCCCGCTCCCGGCGGCATAAAAGCTTCGAAAAAAGCCGCCGCCAGACTCGAAATTGACGCTCAAAAGTCCTGGAGCGTTAAAATCGGCGTAAAGAACGCAAACGCTACATTCGGCGACCCGAACAACCGTTTCGGCACCGATTATATAGGCCAGGACGGCCTCGACGCGTGCGACGTAATAAAACTCGTATCGCCGGAGCCTTACTTAACCCTTTACTTCGTAAAAGATTCCCCGGCCGATAAATACGCTCTGGCTTCAGATATACGGCCGCCGGCGCTACTGGAAAAGGCTTATGGAATCCAGCCTCTCCGCTGGCGCTTCGAAACGGCTTCTAAAGGCCTCGATTATTCGCAGGGCAGCATATTCTGGGATAAAAAGGCTCTGCCGCAGGGAAAATTGGTGCTGCTCGACAAAGCCCTTAATAAAGAAATCGACATGCGCGCTCATGGAGATTATCCCATAACTATCGACGGCGCGACCCGCGAATATGAAATAATATATACTCCGGAGATGAGGTAGATATGTTTAAAACAATCAAAAAAAGATCGATAACTTTTATTTTATCAGCTTTAATAGTCAATATGCTTTTTATCCTTTGCGCTTGCGGCGGAGGCGGAGGAGGCGGGGGCGGCGTAATTCCCACTCCCGATC
>MWBZ01000215.1 GCA_002069765.1 bacterium ADurb.Bin243 | reverse complement strand
GGACGAGCGAAGTCCCGAAACGGAAAAACAGGCGGCGCGGGCCTTCGGGCTCAAAGCCGGCAGGCGCGCGAACCCCGATTTCCGGCGGCTGATAGACGAAACGCCGGCCGTAATAGAAAATTTCATAGAAAAAACAGCGGGCGGCGATTTTCACGCTTCGCTTCTCGAAAACCACAGCTGCGAATTCTGCGAATTCAAGCAGGTCTGCCACCGCAATCCGCGCGCCGCGGCCGAAGAAGCGGCGCGGCTGAGAAAAGCCGGCGGCGAAATAACCAACAGGAGATGTATATAAATGCAAGATACTACGGCCAATTCAGGCCTCAGCCTCAAACAGGCCGCCGCGCTCGAAGCGGATAAAGACGTCTCCATAAAAGCCGGCGCCGGTTCGGGAAAAACCAGGACCATCACCGAAAAAATATTTTCCATAATATGCCGCAATTACAATGCGGACGCGGCGGAGCAGGATTATGAAATCCTCGGCCGGATCCTGTGCATAAGTTTTACGAATAAAGCCGCGGCGGAGCTTTCCGAAAGGATGCTCGCCAGGTTCGAAGCCGGGATAAAAAAAAGCGGCGACGAAAAATTCCGTTCGTATCTCAGGCAGGCCGCCGAAAGGCTGAACGAGCTCGAAATACTTACGCTGGACGCTTTTTTCACAAAAATGCTCAGGCGGTACGCCTTTCTTCTCTCTATCTCGCCCGATTTCACGCCGGCCGCGGGAGGGCAGTCTGAAATCCTCTTCCGCAAAGCCGTCTTCGGCGTTCTGGACTCCCTTTTCATGTCGGGCGGGCGGCAAGGCGCGCTCGATATTTTCGACGATTTCTATTCGTTTTACAGAAAAAAAGATAAAATCCACGGGCTTTTCTCCGCCATATTATCCAGGGCGGTTTATATCGGCAGGCCCCTTTTCCGCTTCTCTTCCAGGGACGAATTCGAAAGCTTCGTCAAAACCAGGATCGCCGCAATCAGCCGCGAAGTCAAAAACATCGAACTGGATGCAGTTATCGGCTTCGCCCCTTTTATCGAAGCCATGCGATATTTGAACGAATTGACGCCAGGCCTGGCTAAAGCCACTAAAGAAAAAGCCGAAGGGCTTCTCGGGCTTTTCGAAAGGGCACGCGGCGGGTGCGCAAAAGCCAGGGACGATTTCTTCGCATATATCGCCTGCGAGTATAAAAACGCGCGTTATCCCAAAGACGCAGACGCTAAAAGGCTTCAGGAACTTAAAGACATGCTCGCTCTGGCTTCGAAGATCGCCAAAAGCCATTTCGGCGGCGAAAACCGCCCCTCCGATGACGCGCCGCTGACGGCGATGGAGTATGATTTTTTCGAAGGGCTTTGCGCCATATTCGACCGCTGCCGCGACCGTTACGAACGCCTGAAAAAAGAAATGAATCTTCTGGATTTTAACGACATCGAGAATCTGGCCCTGGAATCGGTTTCCAGAGAAGAAATTAACCGCGCCGTCGCCGGACAATATTCGCATATACTGATAGACGAGTTTCAGGACACGAACGATATTCAGGCCGGGATAATCGAAAAAATCAAGGGCCGGGCGTCGCTCAGCATAGTCGGAGACGGCATGCAATCAATATACCGTTTTAGAAACGCCAACTGTTCGCTCTTTTCAAAATTTGAAGCCATGATAACCTCGAACGGCGGCCTCGCGGTCGTCTTAAACGATAATTACCGCTCGTCCGCCAACGTGCTCAAATTCGTAAACGGCTTTTTCGAATTTTTAAATTTCGAATCAGATCATCCTTTTTCCGATTTTAAATATCACCCGCTGAACGCTCTTTCCGCAGCCGCGGAAAACAGGGAAATCGCGGTAGAGGCAGGAATTTTTCCCGTAATCAACCGTAAGCGTTCCCCGCAGTCCCCGGCCGCCGGCTGCGGCGAAGAAGCCCCCGAAAACGCCGAAGCGGCCGAAGGCGGGAACACGGATTCCGAAAACGGTCCATGTGAGGAAGAGTTCGACAGCGGCCAGTTCGATTTCATCGCCAGGCGCGCGGCTTCGCTGCACCGTGAAGAAGGCCGCAAATACGGCGAAATGATGATTCTGCTTTCGCGAATGACGCATATAGACGATCTCGCCGGCGCGTTAAGCTCGGCCGGAGTGCCTTTCGTGATAAGCAAAAGCCGGAAATTTTTCGAGCGCCCCGAAATTCTGGATATGCTCAATCTCGCAAAGTCGATCGCCGATCGCGACGACGACATAGCTATGGCCGGGCTTTTAAGATCGCCCGTGTTCGCGGTGCCCGACTATATACTTTTCGCCCTGACGGAGAGTTTCCGCCAAAACCTGAAAATCTCCGGCGGCGAATCGTTTTCTATTTATAACGCGCTTAAAAGCCTTCGCGAAAATAAAATCGATTTCCGGGAAATCCTTAATCCTGAAAAAACATCTTCGAGCGCTTATGAAACCGAAAAAGCCAGGCTGGTCGAAATATTCGAACAAATAAACACGTATATTCAATTAAGCGAATCTTTAGACGCATACGGCCTTCTTTCTTTTATCTATCAGGACCTCAACCTTTCCGCCAGGTATTGCTGCGGAGATTTCGGCCCGGCTTCTAAAAATATCGAAAAGCTCCTTGCGCACATCCATGAAAACGCCTTTCTGCCGAACGGCTCCATCCACGATTTTCTCGATAATTTTCAAACCGCCGTCGATATCAATTTTTCAGAGGAAGAAAGCCAGTGCGATTTATCGAGCGGCGACGCGATAAAAATAATGACGATACATCAGGCTAAAGGGCTCGAAGAAAAAGTGGTTTTCGTGCCCGAACTCGAAGCCGATTTTTTCAGGGCTGCCGACAACGATATTATCGTGAATTCCCTGCACGATATCGCATTTCACCCCGGAGCGTTCGTAAGGCTTAACGAGCGATCGATCCTCAAAAATTATTACGAAGCCGTCAAAAAATATGAAAGGTATCAGGAGCTGTTCGAAAAAAAGCGGCTTTTGTACGTGGCGACTACCCGCGCAAAAGAGCTTTTAGTGCTGAGCGCTTCCTTTAAAATGTCCGCCGGCGAAGACGGCCCCGGAAAATCCGCGAAGATCGAAAAAACGCCTTTTATTTTATCAGGCAGCCATTTAAACTGGCTTGTAAATTTTCTTGGACTCGACGCGCATTTTTTTGCGGCCGCCGCGGCCGCCGAAGGCGATTACCGCGACCTTAAAACCGCTCACGGCATCATAAGAGTGTTTGTAAAACCGCCGGCCGCGGCTTTACCTGAAAATGAAAAAACGCCTGCGCCTTCGGGCTCAACCGAAAGCCTTATCAAATGGCATGAAGCCGATTTTTATATTCCGCCTCGCATTTGCGCGGAAGAATATTTACGGCCGCGTGCCGACATTGAAAGGCCGGCAAGAATAACTTATTCCGCTTATAAAACCATCGCGGCCTCTTTGCATAGCCCCCCTCCCCGGACGGCGGCGAATGAAAATTTCACGATCGGCGAAGGCCTTCTTAAAATAGACGCGGCAGAAGCCCGGGGCGCGGCGATCGGAACCGCTTTTCACAGGGCGGTGCAGATGGTTATTTCTTCCGGCCGGGCCGTAGAAACCTTTTTGAAAA
>MWBZ01000214.1 GCA_002069765.1 bacterium ADurb.Bin243 | reverse complement strand
TTTTATATATAAAGCTCGCAGGGCGAGCCCCAGCCTTAACTATTCACTATCCACTCTACACTATTCACTAATAAAATTAACCGAGGCTTTCGTAATAAGCTTTTTGCATTTCGGCGGCCGTAACGGCCATATCGTAGTTTCGGGCGAGGTTTATGCCGGTTTCGCCAAGTTTTGCGGATAAAGCCGGATCGTTTTTAATTTTAGAAACCGCCGAAACGAAACCCGCGGTATCGTTTATATCTACTTTATAGCCGCATGAGCCGTCTTCGAAAATTTCAGAAGCGCCGCCGGTAGAAGCGGTTACGACCGGGAGCCCCATGGCCATTGCCTCGGCCACTACCAGGCCGAAAGCCTCGTCGAAACTGGGAAATAAAAACATATTCGCCGAGCTGTAGAATTCGGCCATATTTTTAATAACGCCGCAGATGAAAATCCTGTTTTTATAAGGCGAGCTTTCTATCATCGCGATTTCGTTCTTTTTTAATTCTCCGGCTATTATTATTTTAGCGTCGCCGAAGGCGCTCAGGATCTTTTCGAGTATGACGAAGGTCTTTTCGAACCATTTATGCATGGCGGCTATAACATAGTCGCCTGCGCAAAAATTAAATTTATTTCTGAATGAAGGTTCGGTTTCTGAAGGCCTGAAGTTTTCGAGCTTGATTCCGGGATATATCATCTTCATTTTAGATCCGCGCGCGCTGAAATTTTGCATAGTCTGGTAAACCGCTTTTGAAACGCACACGGTATTTACGTGTTGAAAATAAAATTTAGATGAAAAGCCTCGGGGCGCGGATAATATATGGCGCGTAACGAATACTCGCGCGCCGGACGAAAGCGTGAGCCATTTTGCCAGAAGCGGCGGCCAGTAATCGTTTCCGGTATGAGCATGAAGTATGTCGCATTTATTTTTTAGAAGAAAGCGTGAAATGGAGTAAATATTATAAGGCTGGAGCGCGCCGCCCCGGGTTATGGGAATGGTTTTAAAATCTTCCGCGCGGGCGGCGGAATAAAACTCGGTGCCGCTTCTCAGCGCTAAAGTTACGTTATGGCCCGATTTTCTTAGTTCACGGGCCAGGTTTAAAGTGTATAATTCCATTCCGCCGGTGATAGACGGGCGGTTAATTATTTGCAGTACGTCTAACTTCTTCATAAGATATAAAAAGGAGCATTCCTTCTATCAAAGATTTTTCAAGCACCTCGCGCACGAATAAGCCTATATTGTGTTTTAAATCGTCCAGCCCGGCAATGTCTTTTTTTAAATCTTCATAAACCGAATCGAACATCAGGTTAAACATCGAAGCGATGTCGGCGTTATCAGGATCGTTTAAAAAATTGTGCTGCTGGGGCAGACGAAAAAACGCCAGCTTCGAGGTGAAAATTTCCCAGACCGCCGCGGCGCTTATCAGAGTTTTTTTAGGGCCGGCCGTTATTTTTTTCTTTATTATTTTTTCGAGCATGCATATCGCGAAACCGGAAAAAACGTATTCATAAATCGCATCGGAAAGCCTGTCGTAGTATTCGCTTTTAGAATTGAAAACCCTGGACGCGTGGGGGATGCTTTCGAGTATTTCGAGTTTGAGCTGGCGTATTTTATCTATGAGTTCGACGAACGAAACGTTCATTTCCCCGAAAAAGAAAGTCACTTCCGCCGCGGCGTCTTTTAATATGGGCGCGGCCGCCCTGTAGCCGCCGTTTAAAAGCGCGCGGTTGATTTTAAGCACCTGGATATAGCATTCGTTGAGTTTTGGAAAATCGGCCGTAGGCGATGCGCAATAATTATTATTCATGAGCGTTCACCGTTTTTTTATCAAGGCCGAATACGGCGTTATCTATGAGGCGGGTCTTTCCGATGAAAGCCGCCGCCGCTATAAAAACGCCGGCCATGGAACTCAGCTCGCCCGCGTTTTTAGCTTCTTTAAGAGTATCCGCCGAAGCTACTTTTAAATAATCCACGCCTTTGAATCCGCCTGCGGTTAAAAAAGCTTTCTGGCGTTCTACGGCTTTTTCGATATTAAAGTCTTTAAATTTTGAACCGCCGGCCGCTATTATTTCTTCTTTAAGCTTTTCAATAGCCGATTTAAGCGCCGGCGCGGCTTTACGTTCTTCAGGGCTCAGGTAGGAATTGCGTGAGCTCATAGCCAGGCCGTCTTTTTCGCGGACCGTTTCGCATCTGATTATTTTTACCTTCATATTGAGGTCTTCGGCCATTTTTTCTATAACCACGAGCTGCTGATAGTCTTTCATTCCAAAATAAGCCCGGTCGGGAGTGATTATATTAAAAAGCTTGGCGACGACCGTGCATACTCCGTCAAAATGGCCGGGGCGGGATGCGCCGCAGAAATTCGAAGCGAGCGGGCCGGCTGAAATTCTGGTTTGAAAGCCTTCGGGGTACATTTCGGAAACTTCCGGGCAGAATAAATATTTAACTCCCGCCGAAGCGGCCATGGCCGTATCGCGCTCGAGGTCGCGCGGGTATCTGGCGAGGTCTTCTCCCGGAGAGAATTGTATCGGGTTCACGAAAATGCTGACGAAAGTTTCGCCGCACTCTTTTATGGAGCGTTTCATAAGCTCGATATGCCCGTCGTGAAAATATCCCATGGTAGGAACGAATCCTACGCTGAGCCCTAATTTTTTAATATGGTTTATCGTCTCTACGGCTTCATGTATAGTGGTTATGATTTTAATCAATGGAATTTCGCCTTTCTTTTAACTATTTAGCCGGCGGAAAAGAGCCGTTCCTGACTTCGGAAAGATAGTCATTCACGCCTTCTTTAATCACTTTTCCGGCGTCGGCGAAAATTTTTACGAATTTAGGAAGCGGCGAATGCGCCATATTCAATAAATCGTATATTACGAGCACCTGGCCGTCGCATCCGGGACCGGCCCCTATGCCTATGGTAGGGACTTTGACGCGGCCGGTGATCTCGGAAGCGAGGCCCGCTTCGACGCCTTCTAAAACGAGCGCGAAAACGCCGCTTTCGGCTATGGCCAGGGCGTCGTCCATGACGCGCTGGCGCGAATTCGGCGTTTTTCCCTGAGTTTTATAACCGCCCAGCTGGTCGACTCTCTGCGGCATAAGCCCGACATGGCCCATGACGGCCACTCCGTTGGAAGTGAGATATTTAACGGTATCGGCGGTTTCGGCGCCGCCTTCGAGTTTTACCGCGTTGACGCCGCCTTCTTTTAAAAGCCTTCCGGCGTTACGCATGGCTTCTTCTTTTGAGACCTGGTAAGATAAAAAAGGCATATCGCCGACGACGAGGGCCCGCGAAACGCCTTTTTTAACGGCGCGCGAGTGATGGATAACTTCTTCTACGCTTACAGGAACGGTGGTTTCGTAACCCATTATGACGGTGCCGAGGGAATCGCCCACCAGTATGAGATCGCAGCCGCATTCGTCGATAAGCCTGGCGAAATAAAAATCATAGGCCGTAAGCATGGTTATTTTACGCTTATCGGCCTTATACTTATAAAGCAATGAAGGGGTTATTTTTTGTTCTATCATATTTATTTTTTCATATTTAATTCAGCGGCGCGGCACTTAAAAAATGCTATATTTATCTGTTTTGCATTTTCTGGTTCAGCG
>MWBZ01000213.1 GCA_002069765.1 bacterium ADurb.Bin243 | reverse complement strand
TCACCGCCGCGGAAATGTTCTCCAATTTCGCCTGTTACGAACCATACTCGCTCGTGATAATAAACGCAATAGACGTTTCGGCTTTGAACAAAGAGCAGACAAAGGCCGTCATAGAATACGCCGGCGCTGGCGGCGCTATCATGATAAGCTATGGAGGCTTTGTTTCAAGATTAGCGGCAAGCGAGCTCGCTTCAATCCTGCCCGTTACAATTAAAGGCAGCGAGGTCTTCAACGGCCCCGATTTTTACAGATACGCGGCTTCGCAGAATATAAACGGCGCGCTGAGCGAAAAATTCGAAGGCGTAAATATTCCCCTGAGCGTCGCAGAAGTCAAAGAAGGCGCCATGGCCACGCTTAATTTAACGGCGCCCGACGGAAGGATCGTTCCGCTTATCGCGCATTCGCGTTTCGGCTCTGGAATAGTTTACTATACCGCGTTCGATATCGCGCAAATAGATATCGGCCGCATCGACTACCTGAAAGATAACATAAACGGCATTCTCAAGCAGGGAGAAGACAATAAAGATTTTAAGATGTCCGGCATCTCATCCAGTTTCGTAAAATTTTCAGAAAAATTCAGCCAATTCGTCACGGAGCCGCCTTCGGCGTATATCGTGCTGCTGCTGCTTATAACCTTTACGCTGCTGATAGGCCCGCTCTTTTATTTTTATATCAGAAACCGCGTTACCATGGTCAGGCTGGTAATAGTTCCAATGGCCATTTCGCTTTTATTTTTCGTCATTTTCAACTGCTTCGACATCGAATTCATGCTCAACAGCCCCAGCGTGGCCGAACTGGCCCTTCGGATCGCCGATAACGAAACCATGAAGTCGCAGCTTATTTCCAGCGTCGCCATCCTTATGCCGCCGATGTCCGGAGGCGATTACAGCATAGATATGAACGAGGCGACGCTTATGGGGACCGCCAAAGACTACTACGGAAACCGTGAAAGCGAAATAATAATTAACGAAGACCGCATAAAGCTCATACACCCCCAGATGGACTATCGTTTTTCAAAATACGCCGTGGTAAAGCAGACCGGCCTTAACGGCAGGTTCAGAGTAGATTACGGCGCCGAAGCGGCCGGTTCGGTCGAAAAAGCTACGAAAAAAAACAAGCCGGTTAACGCTTTTAAAACTATCGACGGCGAGCTTCAGTCTTATATAAACGCGGCCGCGCTGAATAAAAAAGCGAAAAAGCTTGAGTCAATAGTCAACAATACCGATCTGGATATTTCCGACTGCCGGGTTTATTACGCCGGCCGGGTTTTTTCATTCGACAGGCTCGCGCCCGGCGCAAAAAATTCCCCCGTTAAAGATTTTTCATGCGATCCTAACTCTATAAACGATCATTTTTACGCGATATGCGACAGCATAATCGCCGGGATGCCGCCGAGCCTGCGCAAAGGGGGCTCCGGCTACTCATACTCAGGCGAAGGATTTTTAAAAACGGCAGCCGTTTATATAGCCAAAAATTCAGCAAAATCGCCGGTAATAGTTGGATATGTCAGGGGCGGCGGGGCCATGGGCGAAGCGGTCAAAACATCGGGATGCTCGCTAAACGAGCTGGGCACGATAGCCATAATCAAATTATAGTTCGCCCGGAGGCGATCCGGCGGCATATTTAAAAGAAATTTAAATACTCGTGCCAATTAATCTAATCGGAGAAATTATATGATAGAAATTAAAAACCTTTACAAATATTACGGAAATTTAATGGCGGTGAACAACCTCAACCTGTTCGTCGAAAAGGGCGAAATATTCGGTTTTATTGGCCCAAACGGCGCCGGAAAGTCCACCACCATAAAAATACTTTCCACGCTTCTAAACCCGAGCGCGGGCCTTTGTAAAATAAACGGAATCAACGTCGTCGACGAGCCCTACAAAGTCAGGCGCATACTCGGATATATGCCGGATTTATTCGGCCTTTACGAAGAGCTTAAAGTCTTCGAATATCTCGATTTTTTCGCCGCTTGCCATAAAATACCCTACAAAGACCGCAACGCCATAATAAACGATATACTCGAGCTGACAGATCTCACGGTCAAAAAAGACTCGCCGGTCGGCGGGCTCTCGCGCGGCATGAAGCAGAGGCTGTGCCTCGCTAAAACCCTTATACACGATCCGCTCGTGCTGGTGC
Source organism: bacterium ADurb.Bin243 (assembly GCA_002069765.1). Lineage (GTDB taxonomy): Bacteria > Muiribacteriota > UBA9980 > UBA9980 > UBA9980 > UBA9980. Next base: position 1,493 of record MWBZ01000213.1, on the reverse strand, counting down.
TCGACGAACCCGCCTCGGGCCTCGACCCCCGCGGAAGGGTCGAAATGAGAATGCTCCTAAACGAGCTTCGCAAGATGGGGAAAACTATATTCGTATCATCGCATATACTCACCGAGCTAGCCGATTTTTGCACTTCGGTGGGAATAATCGAAGCGGGCCGCCTGGTGGTTTCCGGCCGCATCGAAGACGTCGTAAAAAGCCAGGGCGTAAACCGCCACATAAAACTAAAAATAATAGACAACGTCGAGCTATGTGAAAACATTCTCAAATCAACGCCCGAAATCAGCGGCATAGAAGCCGCGGTCCTCGAAAAAGTTTTCACCTTCGAAATGCGCGCGGACGACCAGGCGCTCGCCGATCTTTTGAGGCACCTCATACATAACGGCGTGCAGGTGGTTTCGTTTCACGATAAAGGCGGAAATCTCGAGGATATTTTCATGAAAGTGACGAAAGGCCAGGTATCCTGAAAATGCCACAACGGCTGATAAAAATATATGAATCTTTAAAGCCGGCGCTAATTTTTGAATTCGTTTACAGGCAGAACCACGCGGCGCTCGTTTCGTACGCGATTTCAACGCTCGCTATTTGCGGCTGTTTTTTATTCGGCCAGTGGCCATACGAGCAGGAAGCGCTCCACAACTCTTTCGGCGACAGGTTTTTCGTCGTCATTATGATTTATGCCATAGCGGTAGCCACCATCATTTCCACCGGGCACGCCGCTCTTTCGATATCGGGCGAAAAAGAGAAAAAAACGCTCACGCTTTTACGCATGAGCGGCCTGGGCCCCGGCGAAATCATTTTTTCGAAAGCCGCCGTAAGTTTATGCTTTACAGTATTCATCCTTCTGCCGACGGCCCCCCTGATGACGATATGCCCTTATCTGGGAGGCGTTTCCAGCCCGACTATATTCAAAGGGCTTATGATTTTATTCGTATCGATGATATTTTACATAAGCGCCGGAATATTCATATCCATTTTGTTCAAAAAAAACTATACCTGCATATCCTTCGCCACGGCTTTTCTTCTGATTTTGCACTTCGGCTTTTTCATAATCGACGACGCCATAAATTACAACTCCGGCGCCTCGTATTACAGCCGGCAGAACTCCCGTTATTTATCCGCTTTTTCACCGCTGGAAATGTGGAAGAATTTTTTCGACTCCATGCAGGCCAAGATTACGCCTAATTACAGGCCTTTTACTCCGGAGTCTTATTTCAATCTCACCAGCGGAGAATCGGCGGCTTTATATTTCGGCGCGGCCCTCATATTGTTTTTCTCCGGCGCGAAAATATTCGAAAATTATCTGAAATGGAGGGAAGATTAGCCGCATGATGATAAATCCTATACTCGGGCGAGAAGTCATAACTCTTTTCAGAAGGCCGAGAACCTACTTCTGGATAACCGTATATATGTCGATACTTGTGCTGGTCGTTTTCACTTCCTGGCCGGGCTCTTACGGCGGGCAGGGAATTATCGATCTCATCCGCACGAGC
>MWBZ01000212.1 GCA_002069765.1 bacterium ADurb.Bin243 | reverse complement strand
ATAATATTTTGAACGCTTTTTTCATTATACGTATGCGATTAAACGTTAAACCTGAAGTTTATGATATCGCCGTCAACTACTACGTAATGCTTTGGTTCGAGCCGGTACTTGCCCGCGGATTTCGCTTTTTCGACGCTGCCGTGCTCGAGAAAATCGGCATAGGAAACGACTTCGGCTTTAATAAAGCCGCGCTGAATGTCGGAATGTATCTTTCCGGCCGCTTCGTGGGCGTTATCGTTTTTCTGTATGGTCCATGCTTTCACTTCGTCTTCGCCGGCAGTAAAAAAAGAAATGTTGCCCAAAACGTCGTACGCCAGGCGGATAAGCCTGTTGCGGCCCGGTTCGGCGAGGCCGTTTTCTTCGAGGAATAATTTTTCGTCGTCGCCTTCGAGCTGTGAAATTTCCATTTCGATTTTCGCGGAAATCTGTATATGAGGAGTGTCGAGTTTTTTCAGGTAAGCCATCGCGTCGGCATATTTAGAGTTTATATCGGTTTTGATATATTTTTCGTCGATATTTAAAACCACTATCTGCTTTTTCTGAGAAAGGAATTTAAAGCCCTGCAGCGTGGTTTCTTCGTCCGGCGTAAGCTCGAGCGTGAAAAGCATCTGTTCGGCTTCGAGGTGCGCTTTAAGCTTTTCGAGCAGTTTCTGCTCCTGCTCGCTGGCCGGCGTTTTCTTTTTAAGGTTCATTCTGGAAATGCGGCTTTCGATCATGGCCAGATCCGACAGCAAAAGTTCGTCGTTGATTTTTTTTATGTCGCCGATTATATTGACCGCGTCGGTAAGCTGCTCGCATTCTTCATCGAAAACCCTTATTACGTGGCATATAACGTCGACAGGCCTGATGTTGTTCAAAAGGTTGTTTTCGCCGGCGGCCTGCGCCGCGCCGCCCGGAATCACTCCGGCTATGTCTACGAACTCTACGTTAGCATAAGAAGTTTTTTTCGGCTTGTAAACATCCGACAACTTATCTATGCGTTCGTCCGGCACCCTTATCGTGGCTATATTCGGAGCTGAATTTCTTCCGCCCGCCACGCTGGCCGAACTTTTAGTGAGCGCGTTGAACAGCGAGGTTTTTCCCACGCCGCTTAAACCTATGATTCCAATTTTCATCGATGATTACCTCGTTTTCTTTAAATATATGCTTTGAAATTTTTAACATTATACATCAATTCGCCTTAATTCTCAAGATATTTTTAATCTTGCGCGCGCCCGCCGCGAAGAGCAGATTAAGTTAGCGCAGAGCGGCGCGCATTATAACTATTGAATTGACATAAATATCGATTGCTGATATAATGTTATCCTATAATTATAGCCATTATGTTAAAAACGAAAGGGGAAAACTGTAATGAAAAAAAATCTCTTTATTTCAGCCGTGGCGCTGTTTTTAATATTCTTCGGAACCGCTCTTTACGCCCAGGAAGATAAAGGCGTATTGCTCGAATTCAAATCGGCGCCCGCGGACGGCGCAGGTTACACGCTGGCCGTCGATTCGGACAGCTTTTTCACTCTTTACGGCCTCGAAAAAAAGATCAGGCAATCCGTCACGACCGATTTCACAATGACCCCCGCAGAAGTCGTTCCGCCGGTAAAAGACGCGCTCGGCTTCGCTATTGAAATAAACGACGAAAAAGTAGTTTCCGACGGGGAAAAAATAGACTCGCCCGCCAGAGGAACCAAACTCAATTTAAAGATCTCCAAAAACGGTAAAATTATAGGCTCTTCAGATCCCTCAAAACTTCAATATTTTCAGGATCTGATAATATCCTTTCCCGGAAAACCTGTTAAAAAAGGCGAAGAATGGAAGGTAGAGACGCCTTTTAAAATCCAGAACGGCGACGGAAGCGAAAGGGAACTCACCGCGATACTTAAATGCAAAGTCGAGGATTTTAAAAATATAAACGGCAGAAATTGCGCCATAATAGAAACGAAACTTAGCGTCGCCGACGAAAAGACCGGTTCCGCGTCGCTTAAAGCCGGCGCGGCGGGAACCATGAACTTCGATTACGAAGCCGGAAAAATTATATCCATAAATAACGTTATCAACATGGACGTAAAAGTTTACAACGAAAAAGCTCAGACTAAAAAACCTTTAGAAGCATCGACTTTAAAATCTAAAATTTCGGTAAAGCTGAACCTGAAAAAATAATCTGAAGGGCGGTCACAGGCCTTAATGTTAAAATATTTATACGGATCTATATTAGCCGCGGCTTTGATCTTTAACGCGGCCGGAGCCATGGCGGCCACGCCGCAATCAAAATACTTCGGCTTTTACGAAGTGGAGTTTTACAAAGGCTCCAACCTCGCTCAATCGCTCAAGCACAGCGACGTAAACGGCGACGGGCTCGCCGACCTTTCTTTTCTCGACGTGGAAAAATCCCAGATCGCGATTCTATTAAACGCGCCCGGAAACGGAGTAAGCGGCGAAACCGGCTTGAATTCTATAAAATACGACGACAGATTCGCCCGGTTCAACGTCGCGCTGGAAAGAAAGGTTTACGATTACCAGTTTATCAAGCTCAAAGGCGACACTCTGGAATCCCTCGTTCTTCTTTCTGAACCGCGCTGGCTCGTTTTATACAGGCAAAGCGAAAATATGCAATTTTACGAATATTCAAAAATTCAGCTGGACGATTCAAATTATTCCAAGGCCCAGATAATTTCACGAGATATCGACAACGACGGGCTCGCGGACATCCTTATTATGAGCCCGGATTTTTTCGTATCGCTTTCCAACCGCGAAGCCTCGGCATTCGCAGGAAACGCCGGCTATATTCCGCTGGCTTCCGAATATGGCGGAGAACCTTCACAGTTCAGCGTTTTCGATATCAACTCCGACGGATTCAACGATATAATATATTCGTATTCATCTAAAAACGCCAATTTAAGGATCAGGTACGGCGCCAAAAACGCCTGGTTTCCGGACGAAGAATCTCACGATCTTTTAAGCTTCCGTACCATGGATTTTTTCAGGCTCCCCGGCGGCGAAGAACATAAAAAAGCCTTTATGGGATGCGTCCTGGAAACTTCCAATTCCGCATACGTTTACGAAATATCCGCACGGCCGGCAGCGGCGAACGACAAAAGCGTAAAGATGTGCGCCGCTTATTTCAATAAAGACGATAAAAGCTCTAAAAACATATTTTCAGTCAACGATTTCAATTCCGACGGCGTTTCGGATCTCGCGGTCATAAACCCCGAACAGGCGCGCCTCGGCATTTATTTTTTCTCCGCGGAAAACCGGGCCGCATCTTACGCCGGTTTTCCGTTTCCGTCGCAAATCGCCGGGGCCTTCAGCGTCAGGTCCAAAAACGCGGATACAAACAACATTATAGCGTTTTCAAAAGACTCGATATTAAAGTCGGCTTTAAATTCAAAAAATTTCAAGTACGATTTCGCCAAACCGGTAGAAAAATTCGGCGCCGTTTTTTTCGCAGCGCCTTATAAAACGGATAAAGGCGAAAAAATAGTCTTATTCTCAAAAGAAAGCGGCGAGGTCGTCCTAAAAACGGCCGATGCAGACCTCGAATCGCACGGCCCGAAGTATAAGATAGAAAACGCCCTCGACAATCTCACCGCGGTTAAAATCATAGGCGGCCCGAACGAAGTCGAAGGCTTCATAGCGTTTTTCAAATACGACGGAG
>MWBZ01000211.1 GCA_002069765.1 bacterium ADurb.Bin243 | reverse complement strand
CCTGCAGAATTCTTTAAATAAATACTGCGATATCCCGAAATACTGGAAATTAGTTTTTTCGATTAATATCGAAGCCGTATTTGCGTTAATTTTTTCGCCGAAAGTTATTCCTGTAGCGTGCCGCGCATCGTGTCCGCTAATTTGCCGGGCAGGCTGACCGTTTGAATTGGCCGAGGAGCTGGCCGAATGCCGTGCATAAATTAGCGGCGGCATCCGGCGGAGGATAGGGATCAGGATAATTCAGTTTCAATCATTAGTGAAACAATATTTTCGTCAATGGAACTTTTTTTCGTCTGCGGCGCATAGCAGAGGCAGGCTGAAGCCACTCTGTTAATTTTTCTTGCCAGGCCGCCTGAATAAGCGAAGATAGTGTTAATAGCCTCTTCGGTAAATAGATTTCGAGTTTCGCCGGCATATTGTAAGTGGCTTGTTATATATTCCTGCGTTTGCGCTCGATCAAAGGCCGGCAGATGGTACTGCAGCTCAATACGACCTGCGATAGCTTGATATACGGGTTTTCTGAGCATTTCACGTAATTCGCTCTGGCCGAGGATTATAAGGCCCATCGGACTGTACGAATCCATTTTAAAATTAAGCAAAAATCTTATCTCGGTAAGTATTTCCCTGTCGCAAAGATGCGCTTCATCGATTGTAACAACCGGAGTTTTATGCATGCTCATTATTCGTGATAACTCCTGAGCCATCTGTCTTTTGGCGTCGCCCCTGTAAAAATGCGGCCGAACGCCGAGCTGGTTGAGTATTTCGTAATAAAAGTTGCGCGGCGATAAAGCCGAGTCGCTTATATAAAAATGTATGTAATGCGACGAATCGAGAGAAGAAACAAAACATCGCGCAGCGGTAGTTTTGCCGCATCCTGAATCGCCGGTAACGACCAATAAAAGCCGCTCTTTCGCTGCTTTTTGGAAACGATATTGCAATTCCTTGAATTGCGGAGTCATATAAAAAGCGGTTTCTGAAATATCCTTGGAAAAAGGGGTTTTGATCATATTGAAATATCCTTTATACATTTTTTTCCTCCTCTAAATTAGCGAATGATAAAAAAGTAGAGTTGCGCTTTATTTTTTTAGCATTTTCGGCGGAATATACTTCAAGAAGCCGGGAACGGCCGACTTGCGTGCCACGGTTCGTTTTAACCGCCCGGCCGCAGTACTCTCTGACGATTATCGGTTCGACGGTTTTAATTTTTCGGCCGCTATACCAGACTTCGACCCTGGAAAGATCAAACGGATCGAATCGCAAATCGAGTTTTTTGCCGCAAAACTCCATACCGGCTTCATATAGCACGCCATCGACCGATACGCAGCCGGTGCCGTCAACTTTGCGCGTTTCTTCATGCAAAAAAGCATCGTAACATTCTTCGGCTGTCGCCATTCTTAAATGGCGCGCGTCGCCTTGAAACCGCTCCATCGGCGTTTCGCCATCTAAGGCTGAATGCGGCTTTCGATGATAACCTTCTTCCAGCCATATTTTGTATTTGCGGTTTAATTCCGTGAGCGTATCGACCGGTTCGAGAGATAATTCTTGAAAAAATTCTTCGACAGTCGCGTTGTAACGCTCGATTTTTCCTTTTGATTCAGGAGAATACGCCCGGGCGTTCATATAGCGGATCTTCAAGCGCGCGCAGGCTAAGCGAAACCAGCGCGAAGTGTACTGCCGGCCGTTATCGACGTATATGTCGTCGGGCTTGCCGAATTTGATAATCGCTTTCCTGAAACAGTCTTCGAGCATCGGCAGCCGCTGGTTGTCGTAAAACTCGCTGTGCGTTATCACACGCGTCGCATCGTCGATGAAACTGATAAGGTAAGTGCGGTTTTTGCCGCCGCGGCCGTCAGGAATATAAGGGCCGTATTTGATATCGGACTGCCACAAGCTATTGCGGCCGCGCCTGGCAAATCTGCGTGCGGCGGTCTTTCCGGCAAACTCGCTTCGCAGCAATTCCTTGCGCGTATAATTGCGCTTTGATAATATATGCGATAAAGTCGAACGCGACAATTCGCCAACGGCCACCAGACCTTCTTTTTCGAGAATCGTGATAATACGCCTGACACTGCGTTCGGGCAATTCGCGCTTCAGCTGTATGGCCGCTTGAAGAATTTTTTCGGAAATCGCTTTGACGTACCCTTTTGATTTAGGTTTAGGCAAAAGCCCATTAAAACCTGACTTCTTATATACCGCCATGTAGCGGCGCAAAGTACGCTCGGATATTCCATGAATTGTCATGATTTCCGAACGCAATCTTCGCTTTTCACATACAGTTAAGTTTGGGTTTAATAAGGGCGCTATTATCTCGAATTTCTCAACTCCAGCCTCATTTTTCTCTAACATAAAAACAAACCTCCCGTTTTTTAAGATACTCAAAATTATACACGAAAGGTTCTTCGGACAAAAGGCGAACTATATGGTCGCGAAAAAAATGAAATTTCACGCCCAAGAGGCCGCCTTTATGGTTATATAAATCCGCTTGAATATCTTGATAATATAATATTGATCGAACCGATAAGGCTGCTGCATTTAACTGCTTTAAGTTCTTCGAATTCCGTGACAAGCACTTTCAGACGCTGGATAAGCTTTAAATCTATCAGTTTAATCATACTGGCAAGCCTGCCGAATTGATCATATAATATTTTTTGAAGTTGGTTAGCGGCAATCTTACCGCGCAATTCGAATTGTTTAGTCCATCCGCGCATCGTTTTGTCTTCCGCAGGACAGTCGCTGTTTTTTAATCCGCCGCTTTCTTTAAAGCTCAATACTACCTGTTCAATAACAGCCGTGCTATACCGTTTATGCGGTGTAACGAAATGCGGCAATATAGCATGCGTTTTGCCGCAAGTTTTTTCAACGCATAGGGTTTGCATTATCTTTATTTTCTGACGGAAACCGTCCGATTCTATGACGTATCTTTGATAATAAGAGTTAACGACAAGTTTTCCGCCGCATTCAGAACATAATAACGCGCCGGATTTCATTTTGAACCTCAATAAGGAAAAAAATATTCACTTTTTTCCTTATATATCTTGCTATTTTTACAAAAATTTACTACAATCATATCGTTTAGTGACTTTGGGTCGTGATGGTATTTTTTGTTAAATCACGGCCCTTTTTTTTCTTATTAAATATAGCAAAATCGAACGAACTTATGCAAGAAGCGCAAAACGCGCATCCCACTGTGGGATGCGCGTTTGTGCACGAAGAAACAATGACTTTTTTACTCTTTTTAAAGCCCCCTCACCCGCGCCTCCGGCGCGACCTCTCCCGCCGGGAGAGGTTGACTTATATCTGTCTAAACTTTAATCACATCAACTGAAAACGGACAGCCTCCGCTGCCAAAACACGGACATTTTTCGCGGGAAATAACAGTATTTCATCATCTTCTCGAGCGAAAGCCAGACGCATATCTGGCGCTCCTGGCCGCCGAGGATCTTTACCGAGCCTACGCCGGAAGCCTTTTGCAGCTGCTGCTTAAGCACGTCCTTGGCGTATTTGGTGGTCTGCTGTATGGGCATTTCCGACGAGAGCACGAACGTCATGACCGAGGCCGCGCCGATGTCGATCTTATCGATATTGGGCGTCTCGATATCTTCAGGCAGATCGCGGCGTATCGACGAAATCTTGTCGCGGATGTCCTGTGTGGCGACGTCTATCTTCTTGCTCATCTCGAACTCGAC
>MWBZ01000210.1 GCA_002069765.1 bacterium ADurb.Bin243 | reverse complement strand
GTGATAGATTTAAATTCCAGGCCCGCATTTCTGACCGGCCCGGCGATAATAACGCTTATAGACACGCCGCGCGTAAGCTTTTCAAAATTCAACGTAGCCGAATACGAAGAAATCAAAAACGGAAGATACAACAATCTGCTGGCCGAAGATATCAACGGCGACGGTTCAACGGATCTTATATTAACTTGCGGCTCGCAGAATTATCTTGATATATTTTCGTTCGGCGATAAATCGTTAAAACACTCCCTGCGCTTTAAAATCTTCAATACAAAGCAATTCAACCAGTATTCGTCGTACACTAGCGAACCGCAAACTATAGATTCCGCCGATTTCGACGGCGACGGGTTCAACGACCTTGCGATGATGGTGCATAACAAAATACTGATATACTATTCCGACAGCCCTCAAAAGCCGAAGACGGCCGACGGCGCTGATAAAAAAGAGGTGAAATAATGAAACTCGAAATAAAAATCGGGCAGACGCGTTCGATAATACTTACATGCATTTTCTTGCTTTGCTTTTTATGCAGCCCGCCCGCTGTCGTTTTAAACGCCGCGCAGCATGACGATTCCACTCCGGCTAGAACTGCGGTATTTTTAAAGGACGGAAATATCATCACCGGAGAAATTCTTAAAAATAAAAACGGCAGCCTTATTATAGACAACGTTTTTCAGGTTTTAACGATACCTCCCGATAAAATCGAGCGCGTTGAAAAAATCGAAAATACCGGCCGGCCTTTCGATTTAAAAAACGGAGCAAAGCCCGAACCAGCCGGCACCGCGTCGGTTTTTTTAAAAGGCACCCCGCCCGACAAGCTCTTTAATCTGGGCAGCTCGCGCCCGGCGCCCATAGAAAGCCTTGTAGAAAAATACGAAGACGGCGTCGTGCAGATTAAAACGCCTTCAGGCTCGGGGTCCGGATTCGTGATATCCGACGAAGGGCATATACTCACCAACTGCCACGTCATAGAAAATGAAACAGAAATAACCGTTACCATATTCGAAAAAACCAAATACGACTTCAACCAGATAAAGCTGGAAAACATAAAAATAATAGCGCTCAATCCTTTTTACGATCTGGCGCTTCTCAAGATCGAAGACAAGCTGAAAAAGCCTTTCGTAAAATGTTATTTCGCAAAATCTTCGCACGCGAAAAAAGGCGAAAGCGTATTCGCCATAGGCAATCCTTACGGCCTTACCAGATCTATTTCACAGGGAATAATCGCCGACAGCGAACGCTATGTGAGCGGCCTGATTTACATCCAGACTACCGCGCCCATAAACGCCGGTAACTCCGGCGGGCCGCTGTTTAACATGAACGGCGAAGTTATTGGCGTAATAAATATGGCATATTTTTTAGCAGACGGGATCGGCTTCGGCATACCATTGAATTACGTCCATGATTTTCTGTCGAACGTAGAGGCTTATTCTTTCGACAAAGACAACCCGAACTCCGGTTATATGTATAATAAACCGCCGCGCAGAGCTTCATTTGAAGACCTCAAAAAAAACAGTAAAAAAAATGAATAAAGCTTAAAGGAGACGCTCGATGAAAAAAAAAGCCGGTGAAAATTTCCTTGAAAACAAATGCTCCGCCGCCGCGTTTTATGTGGCCGTTTTTTTGATTTTATTTTTCTCGCAGGCGATTTCGTCCGCAGCTTTGGCCCAGACGGAGGAAACCATTTTAAAAACCATGCCGAAAGACGCGGCCGTAATATTATACAGCGGAGATATACACGATTTTCAAAATTACGCTAAATGGTCGCCAATTTACGATTACGTAGTTTCGGAAGAATTCGGCGGGATTTATCTTACCGAAAAAGGCAAAGCAGTAACCGGCATGATCGAAAAAGCCATAAAAATGCCGTTAACGCAGATTCCCGACCTGATAAAGGACGAAATTGTAATGTGGCTCGACACGGGCGATTTCAGAGACAAATCGGCGAGCTTCGCCGCGGCGTTTCGCTCTAAGGACATGAATAAAATCCGTTCCATAATCGACGACAATTTTATCGAAAACAAATCCGACGTAAAATCCGAAAAACTTCCCCATAGCGATTATTCATACTTCGTCAAATTCAAGTTCAAAAATCCGGCGGCCGAATTTCTGTTCGATTCTTCCGCGCGTAAAAATTCTAAGCTGGATTTTATAGAAGGCAGTTTCGCTTTTTGCATATCCGGCGACGCCATCTACTTTTCATCCGGCAAAGAATACCTCCAAAAAACCATAGAATATTCTCGCTCGCAGTCGCCGGAAACTCCCGTTTTCCTTGACTATCTTTCGCAATGCCGTGCGGCGGGCCGCAGCGGATTTTTCATTAATTTCGAAACGATCATTTCCGCCGGAATGAAATCTTTAAAAGAAGGCATCGCGGAGCTAAAAAACGATAAAAAAAGCGGCGAAAAAAATAAAGACGGCGCCGCCCCGGCGGAAAAAGCAGCTCAGCTCGAAATTCTGCAATCCGCGCTCGAAACTTTAGGCGTCGCAGAAATCAAATATTTATCGGCGAGCCACGAATTAACCGACGGCAGCCTTGTAATGCATTCCGAGTTAAAATACGCAAAAGAAAGCCCCATACTCAAATTCGCCGGGCCGGACATCGACTACGCGTCCGCAGCGGCTCTCTGCCCGGCGGACGCATCGAGCTTCGTATCGGCTTCGGCCGATTTCACGGCTATAATCGAAGCCATAGACGCCGTTTTCGAAAAAATGCCGCTCGGATCAAGAGCGCAGTATTTTATGGCCAAATCCGCCGTTTTAAGCTCGACCGGCATGAAGCTCAAAGAAGATATAATCGATATGCTTTCCGGACAGATGATAATGATAAATAAAATTTCAAAAGATAAAGCGCATAACTTATGGATAGCCCGGCCCACGTTTATTTTAAAGCTTAAAAATCCGAAAACGGCCGAAAAGCTCATGGCAAAACTCGTAGAACAAAAGCTCATGGCAAATTTCGAAGTTAAAGAATATATGGGCAAAAAATATTTTTCCGCTCCCATTCCCGGCGGCGAAAAGCAATCCGTTTCGCTGGCTATTTGCGGAGATTATCTTGTTTTTTCAATGTCTTTCGACCATTTCACGTCGGTGCTGCGAAACATTTCGGAACCGCAAAATACGCTCGCGGGGCTTGATAAATTCAAAAAAGCCGCGGCAGGCCTTAATCCGAAGGCGCTTTATTTTATCTACACGAGCGACGAAGATCTGGCCGAATATTACATAGAAAATAATTTCATGCGCGATCCCGGCGGCCGCAACGCCAAAAACGAGCTGATAGATCATTACAGCTACGATAAAATCAACTGGGAAAAAGTCCGCCGGCGCCAGGCGCCCACGGCCGGAGCGATTTACAGGGAAGATAATTCATTCAAAGTAAAGGTGGCCGGCGGTTTTAAACGGGATTAGGTTTTATATCATGGTAAAAAAGGAACGCCTGAAAGCTTAAACTCTTTTACAGGCGTTCCTTTTTTATTTCAGGCTAATCAGAAAACTTATTATTAATTAAGCGGTTGCCGTAGCGAGCGCAATGGAAAGGAATTTAGCTTCGTGAGTGTCGGCGCGGGAGGTGAGTATAACCGGCGCTTTAGCCCCTACTATGATAGCGGCCATTTTAGCCCTTACAAAGTATGCGATGCTCTTATAAAGAACGTTTCCGGCTTCGATATCGGGCGTGACGAGAATATCGGAATCGCCTGCCACGGGAGAT
>MWBZ01000209.1 GCA_002069765.1 bacterium ADurb.Bin243 | reverse complement strand
GGTTTAAAATCGGTAAAACGCCAGATGTATTCGTCGAAAGATCCGAACTCTTTTTGTATTTCAAGAAAGCGCGCGGCGTTGTTTATTGACGCCTCTATTTTTTTAAGGTTTCTGATAAGGCCTTCGTTTTGCATTAATTCCGCGATTTTTTTCGCGTCGAATTTCGCGACTTTTTTCGGATCGAAGTTACAATATGCTTTACGGTAATTTTCGCGTTTTTTGAGCACGGTGAGCCAGCTTAGCCCGGCCTGAGCGGATTCAAGGACTAAAAACTCGAAGTGCAGCCTGTCGTCGTGAACGGGAACGCCCCACTCACGGTCGTGATAATCGGTGTATATGCCGCAAGAAAGGCACCAGGGGCAGCGAACCAGTTCTTTTTTCATTTTATGAACCGCCTTTTTTATAAGATTATTTTTTTAAAAACACCCTGACGGCGAATCCCGTTTTTAATTTATATACTTTGAGTATTTTTTTAGCGGCGCCTCCGTCGGAAATGAGCGCGGCTTGTTTTGACGCCGTGTCGAGCTTGACTGTGAAATCGTTTTTAGCGTCGCCGTCGAAATCTACCGGCTCTTCGATGACTGGCGGCAGCGGCCCTTTTGCGCGCCACACGACCTGTATGAACCCTTTTTTAGTTTCGCCGATAAGGCAGGCAAAAACGGGTTTATGGATAATAGTTGTGTAATCTTTATTTTCTATAGCTTTTAACACTTCGCCGCCCGTATAAACCGGAGATATTTTCATAGCGGAAGCGTGCACCAGTTTTTGCGTCAGGCTTTCGCTGTTCATGAAAACCGCCGGTATGGCTATCACTATGATTACGGCCCAGATAAAACCCATAAAAGTCTTTATTGTATTCATTTTAATCAACTCCAGCGCTGGTGAATTTTTAAAATATATCGGCTTTCATTTTTATATGAAGCTGCCGGTCGTGATAAATTTAAGCAGCCGCTCGACGCCGCCTATAAAGTCGCCTCCAAGGAAGATCGCCATGAAAAGGAAAAAAGCGTAAAGCGCAACTACCCGCGAAGCGCCCCCGAAATTTTCCCCCGTCCCTTTTATATGGTATGCGGCCGCGCCTTTCGGACAAACGTCCACGCACTTTCCGCACCGGACGCATGTGAGCCCTGCCGAGCCTTTTTTAAGATTGTTTTCAGAAATCGAAAGCGTAGGGCAGGTTTTGATGCAAAGCTTGCAGCCTACGCATTTAGCCGCGTCTATCTTGATTTCAAACGGGCTTATGCAATTGGTGACCGACTGCATCGCGCCGAACGGGCAGAATAAAGAACATTGCGTTCTTTTTTTGCTCAGAAGCGGAAATATGATTACAAGCGCCGCGAACAAAGAAAGAAAGATTATAGTTTTTATAATAGAGGCCGCGTCGGTAATGGGTTCATACTCCGTGACCGTTTTGAAAGGGCAAAGCCACGAGCAGTATGTGGGCTGAAGAAAGTAAGCGGAAGTTACGGCGACGAACAGAAGAACTATAAAAGGCGCGTATTTGAGTTTAGGATTTATTTCTTTTATCACAGGCTTTTTAAGGATTTTCGAGAACCCTTCGTCAAGTCCGCCGAAAAAACAACCCCAGCTGCACCATCCGCGCCCGATCGTAAAGCAGGCCAGCAGCCAGATTACGATCATCGAGCCTATCGCGGCGTACCCTTCGACCAGCGAGCCCGGAAAAATAATGGTGTTAGTGAGCGCATAAGGAATTAAAGCCATGGTTGTGACTATGTGGCAGAAAGGGATTTCGCAGTTAAGGAGCGTGTCGTCGGTAAAAGACATGCTGCCTCTGGCTTCGAACATGTGGCTGATGAACGATATGACGAAGAAAACCGCCGTGGCTATATATATTGCCGAACGATACCTGTCGGTTTTGCCGGTGTAGAGCATCATAAAAAACATCGAATTAAAAAAAATAAAACCGGTAGCGAAGGCTGCCAGTTTTATTCCGCTTTGCGGCACATGGCCGCGGCTCATGAAAATAAAAGTCAAAATAATAGCCGGAAGGGCGGTAAGAAAGGTCAATGCGATTTTTTTCAAAGTTTCAAACATCTCCTTATTGGCCTGAATCGAAAACATAAAGAGTTTTAGTGCCGATGACATTATATATTATTTGAAAATAAATTGCAAATTTTGCCGATAGGATGCCGGTCTCATTTAAAGCGGGCTATTTCCGCCATGAAAATCTTTCCGTAACGCCTGAGCTTGTTCTGGCCGACGCCGCTGACTTCGAGAAATTCTTCCGCCGTAGTCGGAAGCAGCCGGCACATGCCGTTTAAGGCGGCGTCCGAAAATATCAAATAAGGCGGTACGTGCTGTTTATCGGCCAATTCGCGCCGCAGCGCCTTGAGCCTGTCAAAAAGCCTGGAGTCTCCGGTTGTTTCGGCCGAAGTTGCTTTTGGCGGCTGTTTGACGGCCGCGCGTTTTTTTTCGGGCTTGTCTTCTTTATGTTTCAGCATTATAGTTTCTTCATTTTCAAGCGCGGAGGCGCCTTTATCGCTCAGCGAAATAGTGCGGTAGAGGCTTTCGTCTATAGTTAAATAGCCGGAAGCCGCCATAGAAGATATAAGGTCTTTGATCGCCGGAGCCGGAATACCCTTCAGCGAGCCGTATGACGGGATGGCGTCGAAACCGTATTCGGATGCCCTTTCGAAATTTTCGCCGCGAAGCACTTCCGCGGTGAAAGAGCTTCCGAAGCGTTCGCCCATGGATTTGACGCATAAAAGCACCTGTTTTGCTCGGCCGGTCATGTCGGTTAAACCGCCGCCGCTCGAACAGTTTCCGCAGTTGCCGCATCCGCTGGCGCCGGGCTTTTCGCCGAAATATTTTAAAACATAACTTCTAAGGCACGAAGCGGTGGAACAATATTCGATCATCTGCGAAAGTTTTCGCATCTCGTTGGTCTTATCGCTGCGCGGCGCGCCCGCGGCGTCTTTATCCCTGTCGCTGTTCTCTATTAAAAATTTATTCATTATTATGTCCGAACCGGAAAACAGCAGCACGCATTCGGATTTTTCGCCGTCGCGGCCCGCCCTTCCGGCTTCCTGATAATAACTTTCTATATTTTTAGGCATATTATAATGCAGCACGAACCTGACGTTCGATTTATCTATGCCCATTCCGAAAGCGTTCGTGGCCACTATTACGCCCGCCTGATCGTATATAAATTTCTCCTGCGCGGCTTTTCGTTCTTTCATAGGAAGCCCCGCGTGATATTTGACGGCCGCGATTCCGGCGGTTTCGAGTTTTTCGTGTACGCTCTCGACCAGTTTTCTGGTAATGCAATATATAATGCCGCTTTTCCCTGAATTTTTACGCAGGTAATCGAGCATGAATTCCGTTTTATCGTCCGGCCTGTTTACTTCGAAATAAAGGTTTTTACGGTCGAATCCGGTTACGACGGTTACGGGATCGTCGAGCTTGAGAAGCTTTACTATATCTTCTTTAACTATAGGGGTAGCGGTAGCTGTAAAAGCCGATACCACGGGCTTTTTTTTGAACATCGCTATCATTTCGGCTATTTTAAGATAGCTGGGGCGGAAGTCGTGCCCCCATTGAGATACGCAGTGCGCTTCGTCTATGGTTACCATGCTTACGTTTATCGCGTTTAAAAAATTAAGAAAATTAAGATTTTCGAGCCTTTCCGGCGCTATATAAAGCAGCTTGTAAGCGCCCTTCAAGGCCCCGCTTTCGATGGTTTTATATTCGTGAACGGTAAGAGTGCTGTTTATAAACGCTGCCGGAAGCCCCGCCTGACGAAG
>MWBZ01000208.1 GCA_002069765.1 bacterium ADurb.Bin243 | reverse complement strand
GCGTCGGCGGACACTTCGCCTTTCTCCCGGCCGAATCCGTCGTTCCAGTAAGAAGAGCCGGGCACTATCATCTGGCTTATAAGAAAAAAATGGTTCATAGTGTCGAAAGCGTGTATGGCCCCGCCGCGTCTTACGGCCACTACGGCCGCTCCTACTTTATATTTTAAGACTTCGCGGTTCGCTTTCGCGAGATAGCCCGCGCGGTCTATCAGCGCTTTCATTTCAGTTGAAACGTCTGTGAAATAAGTGGGCGAGCCGAGCAATACCGCGTCGGCTTCGAGCATCTTCTGAAAGCAGAAATTCAGATCGTCGTTTACGACGCACTTTAAGTCCTTGTTTTCATAACATTTTCCGCAGGCGGTGCAGCCGCGGACCTTCTTCTGGCAGAGATTTATGACTTCGCATTCGATCCCTTCGGCTTTTACTTCGTTTAAAACGGTTTCTATCATGATGGCCGTGTTTCCGTTGAGCCTGGCGCTGCCGTTAAAAGCGATTAATTTCATAATTAACTCCTCGAATAATATAGTTTATTAAATATATATTCTTCAAATTTTATTATACCACAATAAAAATAAAATAAAAATAAAAAAATAGCCCCGTTGACTTAAGTCAATTACTTAACTTCTGAATTTTAATATAATGGGAGTATAAGATGAATTGAAAATTAAAAATTTACGGAGGTAATAATATGAAAAGAAAGATAATCGAAATTAACGAAGAACTTTGCAACGGCTGCGGCAATTGCGTCACCGGATGCTCCGAAGGCGCTTTGAAAATAATAGACGGCAAAGCTAAAGTCGTAAACGAAAAATTCTGCGACGGTTTCGGGGACTGCATCGGCCACTGCCCCACCGGCGCGCTAAAAATAGTGGAACGCGATACCGTCGAATTTGACGAAAACGCCGTAGTGAACCATCTTAGAAAAAATTACGGTGAGGATGCGGTAAATAAAATGAAAGAAGCCCAAAAAAAACACGCCCACGGCCCGGAAAATAAAGAAGCGGCGCATCATCACGCCCATGGAGGATGCCCGTCCGCGCGTTTTATGAATTTCAAGGGCGATAATAGCGCCAGGGTCTCGAATTCCGCCGGTTCCGACGCCGGAGTAATAAACTCGGAACTCCGCCAGTGGCCGGTGCAGCTACACCTCGTCTCGCCGAAACATCCGGCTTTTGAAAATACCGATATACTTATAGCGGCGGATTGCGTGGCCTTCACTTTCGGCGATTTCCACCGCAAGCTGCTTAAGGGCAAAACCCTCGCGATCGCATGCCCTAAACTCGACGATACCGACGGATACGTGGAAAAATTAACCGAAATATTCAAATACAATAACGTTAAAAGCGTAACATGCGCTATTATGGAAGTGCCATGCTGCTCAGGCCTTTTAAGGATCGTTAAAACGGCCCTCGCCGAAAGCGGCGCCGAAATCCCTCTTAAAACAATTACGATAGGCGTTGACGGCAGCGTTAAAGACCTTTCGATATGACCGCCCGACCAAAAATCATCAAAAAAAACTTGATTAAATGTAAAATAAATGTTTATATTATAATTAAATAAAAATAAAAATAAAAAAATTGAAAATTGACGTAAGTCAATTCAATAAAAATAAAAATAGTTTATAATAAGCTCATAGACCTCAAAAATAATTTCCAGGATCAAAATTAATAAGCCGGTAAAAATTACTTGAAAGTACTCGAACGAAAAAACTGAAAAGTAAAAAAATTAAGGAGGAGTTTTAATGTTTTGTTATCAATGTGAACAGGCTCTCAGCGGAAAAGGTTGCGTTAAAGTCGGCGTGTGCGGTAAGGATCACGAAACCGCTTCTTTGCAGGACTTATTATTATATGTGGCTAAAGGCGTTTCAATGTACGCTAACCGCCTGAGAAAAATGGGCGTAACCGACAGGCCTATCGACGTCGCCGTAACCGAATACTTATTTACTACCGTTACCAACGTTAACTTCGACGCCGATAAATTAGCTGATTTAATCAAAGCAGCCGCGGATATGCGCGAAAAAGCGAGAAAATTATACGAAGGCGTATGCGCTAAAAACGGCAAAACCCCTGAAACCCTCGCCGGCCCCGCTTCGGTTAAAATAGCCGCCGGCAAAGCCGAAATGGTCAAACAGGGCGAAGACATATCCATCGAAAAAAGAAAAGCGAAATTAGGCGACGATATAACCGGATTACAGGAATTGCTCACATACGGCGTAAAAGGGACCGCAGCTTACGCAGATCACGCGCACATACTCAATAAAGACGACGACTCCATTTACGGATTTTTCCACGAAGCGCTCGATTTTTTGACCAAAGAAAATCCCACGGTGGACGAACTTCTCGGCCTCAACCTCAAATGCGGCGAGATCAACTTCAAAGTCATGGGCCTTCTCTGCGAAGCAAATACCGGAACTTACGGAAACCCCGTTCCCACCAAAGTGCGCATTAATCCCTTAAAAGGCAAAGCCATACTCGTTTCCGGCCACGACCTTAAAGACCTCGAAGAGCTCCTTAAACAAACCGAAGGCAAAGGCATCAACATTTACACTCACGGCGAAATGCTTCCCGCGCACGGCTATCCCGGCCTTAAAAAATACAAACACCTCGCCGGCAACTACGGCGGCGCATGGCAGGACCAGCGCAAGGAATTCGACGAATTCCCGGGGGCGATCCTCATGACCACCAACTGTATCCAGAAACCTCAGGACACCTATAAAGCCAGAATATTTACATGCGGCCTCGTGGCCTGGCCCGGCGTTACACATATAAATAACCGCGATTTTTCACCCGTAATCAAAGCCGCCCTGGACGCTCCCGGCTTCTCAGCCGACGGCGACGGCAAGGAAATTATGGTCGGATTCGGCCATAACGCGGTCCTCGGCGTGGCCGATAAAGTGATCGAAGGCGTCAAAGCCGGCGCTATAAAGCATTTCTTCCTTATCGGCGGCTGCGACGGCGCTAAACCCGGCCGTAACTACTACACCGAATTCGCCGAACAGGCCCCTAAAGACACGGTTATACTCACTCTCGCATGCGGCAAGTTCCGCTTCAATAAACTCGAATTCGGCGATATAGGCGGCATACCCAGATTGCTCGACGTGGGCCAGTGCAACGACGCTTACTCAGCTATCCAGATCGCTCTCGCGCTCGCCGGCGCTTTCAAATGCGGCGTAAACGAGCTGCCGCTCTCGTTAATACTTTCATGGTACGAGCAGAAAGCGGTATGCATACTGCTTACCCTCCTGCATCTCGGAATCAAGAATATAAAACTCGGACCTTCGCTGCCGGCATTCGTAACCCCAACCGTCCTCAACGTGCTCGTGGAAAAATTCAATATTGCCCCGACGACCACGGCCGAAGCGGACCTCAAAGCCATACTCAAAAAATAAACGGTACGATCATAAAAAACTATAATTTATAGCGGGTTCTAAAGTGCCGCTATATAAAAAAGAGGAAGAGAAAGGACTTATAGCCCTTTCTCTTCCTCTTTTTAAATCCTGTCCCTTAAAAAAACTATGCTTAATTATTGGCTGCTGCGGAGATATTTTTTTGCGTGTCCATAACGGTGGAATTGTCATCATAATTTTTATTTAATTTTAGCGAACATATATTTCAGCGGAAGCGCTATACGGGCGCGCCACGCGGTTTCGTTATGAGGCGCGTCCGGGAATTCTTTATAGCAGTAACTTTTGAAGCCGGGATAGTTTTTTTTGAATTCGGAGTTGAACCGGCGCGCGTATGAAAGTCCTTCTTCGCCTTCCGCCTGGCCCATATCCAGCCATAACCTGGTTTTTGCGTCGTCGAGCCTGGCGCCTGCTACGAAATCTATTATTTTACCGCCGGCCCACCAGATGGAAGGAGACATTACGATAGCTTTCGAGAATTTGTCGCTATATTTAGCCGCCGCGTAAAGCGATATCAATCCGCCGAGCGACGAACCGCCTATGGCGG
>MWBZ01000207.1 GCA_002069765.1 bacterium ADurb.Bin243 | reverse complement strand
CGGTGGACGTATGAATGCGGCCGGAAGCTTCCGTTATAGGGACGCGCTGGACCCTGTGAACGCCGCTTTCGTATTTGATTTTCGAATAAACTTTTTCGCCGGTTATCGAAAATATGATTTCTTTGAAGCCGCCTTTTTCGGAAGGGTGCGAATCGATTATATCGGTTTTCCAGCGCATATTTTCCGCATAACGGCTGTACATCCTGAAGAGCGTGGCCGCGAAAAGGGAGGCTTCTTCTCCGCCCGCGCCGGCGCGGATTTCTACGATCGTGTTTTTATCGTCATTGGGATCGCGCGGCAGCAGCATAATTTTAAGGCGCTCTTCGTAGCCGCCGGTCTTTTCTTTTAGCGCCGCGAGCTCTTCCGCCGCCATCGCGAGAATATCGACGTCTTTTTCGGTCTCCAGAAGCCTTTCGTTATCGTTGATATCCTTGAGTATTTTTTTATACTCCCTGAAGCACGAAACCGTTTCTTCCATGGCAGAGCGCGCTTTTGACGTTTTGGTGAATTCGTTCTGGTTTTTTATTATTTCAGGATCTGAAAGAAGTTTTTCCAGATCGTTATATTTATTTTCTATTTCTTCGAGTTTATTATAAAGTTCGAACATGCTTTTCACTCCATATCTATTTTTGAAATTTCATTACTTTAAACGCGTTATTAAGGCAAAATCAGCGGTCATAAAATGAAAAGCGGGAAGCTACCCTTTATGATTTTTAAGAGTCGCGCGCACGAGGCGTATGAATTTTTCCGAAGCGCCCGAAGCCGCCTCTACCACTTCTTCGTGCGTGGCCTCGATTTTAGTTTCGCCGTTAGTTACGTTGGTGATGCAGGAAATGCCGAGTATGTTTTTAAATCCGGCGTGCCTGGCCACTATGACTTCGGGGACCGTGGACATGCCCACGGCGTCGGCGCCTATAGTTTTTAAAAACCTTATTTCGGCTGGCGTTTCATACGACGGACCCGTAAAGCCCGCGTAAACGCCCTTAACGACCCTTATCTTCTCGTCGCACGCGGTTTTTTCGCAAAGCTCGATCATATTTTTCGAATATGCTTCGCTCATATCGGGAAAGCGCGGGCCCCACTCTTCCACGTTGGGGCCTATAAGCGGGTTCGTGCCGAAAAAATTGAGGTGGTCGGTTATTATCATGAGGTCTCCGACTTTAAAGTTGCGGTTGATGCCGCCCGCGGCGTTGGTGACGACCAGGTCGGTTATTTTAAGCTCGCTCATCACCCTGATCGGAAAGGTGACTTCGCGCATGTGATATCCTTCATAAAAATGAAAGCGGCCCTGCATTACAAGGACGTCGCGGCCGTCGAGTTTTCCCAGGATAAGTTTTCCGCCGTGGCCTTTTACCGTCGAAACGGGAAAGTGAGGAATTTCGGTATAGGGGATTTCATGCTTGTCTTTAACCGATTCCACGAGGCCGCCCAGGCCGGAGCCTAAAATGACGGCGGTTTTTATCTTCATTGAATTCTTTTTGATTATCTTTTTTACGTAATCCGCCGCTTCGCTGACTTTTTTTTGATATTCCGACATTTTTACCATCCTCCGTTTTAATTATAAATTATTTATTTAGTTAATTTTTGACCCTTTTTATCAAAAGAACGCCCGCGGCCAGAAATATCAGGTTTTGTATCCAGGCCGCCATTATAGGCGAAAGCATTCCGTTTTTTCCGAAAGACCTCGCTATGGAAAATATCACA
This sequence comes from bacterium ADurb.Bin243, assembly GCA_002069765.1. GTDB lineage: Bacteria > Muiribacteriota > UBA9980 > UBA9980 > UBA9980 > UBA9980. Next base: position 2,319 of record MWBZ01000207.1, on the reverse strand, counting down.
TAATACACGAATATTATCACCATGGAAATGCCGAAGCTTATAAAGCCGCCGGCGCGGGTGTTCGAAGTGCCGAGGGCGGCTCCTATCATGGCGAAAATAAAGCATGAAAAAGGTATGGACGTTTTCAAATAAAATTCGACGAGAAGCCCTACCACGTCCGCCAGGCCGTGATCGTGGGCGTACCTGATTTTTTTAGCCAGATCGCGCATCGACATTTCCTGGTGCGTCTGCTCATCGCGTTTGAAATCGTTGGGCTTCTGGTTGATGAAGATTTTCTTGTGAGAAAATTCCTCTATTTTATTGCCATTTCCGTCTTTATCATAATCGTAGAGCACGCCGTCGCCGAAAAGCCACCCGCCGTCTATATGACGGGCGGTTCTTGCCATGACGCGCGTTTTCAACAACCCCGTGCCGTGATCGTAATTGGATATTATCACGTTGGTAAGTATATTGTTGACGTTGTCGGCGCGCTCGACGTATATGGTGCGGTCCGGAGAATCCTTCAGGTATATGTTTTCCTGGCCCATTATAGGCAGGAGTTTCAATATTTCAGTGCGCTTTATCATCTGCGAGCGTTTGACCGCGTGCGGCACGACGAATTCTCCGAATAAAAACGCCACGACCGTCGATACCATGGCGAAGGCCAGCACCGGATAGCAGAGCCTGGTAAAGCTGAAGCCGCCTGCTTTCAGGGCGGTAAGTTCGGAGTCTTTTGAAAGCCGCCCGAAAACGATCAGAGTCGCTAAAAGCATGGCCATCGGGAACGTAAAAATCATATCGGTAGCCAGCGAATAGCAAAACCACTTGAGCACCGCCATGGCTTCCACGCCGCGTTCGGAGCTGTTTATGATGTTTTTCATGGCGTATATCATCGGGTCTATGGAAATAACTACCATAAACCCCAGCATTCCGAATATGTAAGGCCCGATAAGCTCCTTGAGTATGTATCTGTCTATTATCTTGAGTCTCGACCAGAAATTAAGGTCCCTGATTAAACTCGTTACCTTGGTGCTCATGGGCAGATATTTTAAATTAATTTAGATAATTTGTCAAGAAATATAAGAGTTATATATGAATTAATATAAATTATAATTTTTTATTATCTATATATTTACAAACGAAAAAACTTGTGGTATATTAAGTAAAACTTTTAAGGAATGAGAGTGAAAGATGAAAGCAAAAAGCCAGAATGTTTCAGATAAAGCCATAGAGCAGAGCGTTAAAAACATTACCTGGGACCTGTCCGAACTTTATAAAAGCGCGGACGACAAAAAAATAAAAACTGATATAGCGGCCGGAATTAAAGCGGCCGAAGAATTCCAGAAAAAATACTCCGGCAAAATGAATAAAATTACGAAGCCGGCCGATTTCGCCAAAATGTTCGCCGAATACGAGCGCTGCCTTGAAATCGTGAATAAGTTCATGCAGTTCGCGTTTTTAAATCTTTCGCTCGACACCTCCTGCGCCAAAGCTAAATCGCTGATGAGCTTCGCCGAAGAAAAATGCGCAGACCTCGAAAATAAGCTTTTATTTTTCAGGCTCGAGCTCTGTGAAATCCCTGAACCCGCAATAAAAAAGCTCAAAGCTTCAAAGGAACTCGCTAATTATTCCCACCAGATAGACGTTATAAGGGCCTTCAAGCCTTACCAGCTCAGCGAAAAAGAAGAGCAGGTTATAAACATCAAAAACCTTAACGCAAAAAATTATGTGGTGCAGCTCTACGATGAATTCACCGCCTCGTTCAGGTTTAAGGTAAAAATGCCCGACGGCAAAATAACCGAAATGAACGGCAGCCAGCTGCGCAATCTGCGCTACCATCAGTCGCCCGAACTCAGAAAGCAGTCGGCCGAACTGTACTTCGAAAAGTACCGCGAAAACCTTCTCGTGCTTACCGGATTATACAACATGATCGTGCGCGACCACGCCCAGGAAAACAAGCTTCGCGGCTATAAACGCGCAGACGAGCCGCGCAACGTTTCCAACGAAATCGACAACAAAGTCATCGACGCCCTCGTGGAAGTGACTACCAAAAATTCCGGGCTGGTCCACCGCTACTACAAGCTCAAAGCGAAAATGCTCAAGGTCAAAAAATTGAACTTGTGCGACATCTATGCTCCGACCGCCTCGCAGACGCAAAAATTCGACTGGAACGAAGCGAAAGCGATAGTGCTCGAAAGCTTTAAAAATTTCGACCCGTCTTTCCATAAAATCGCGTCCGACTTTTTCAACAATAAATGGATCGACGCGCGCATAGGCCCTAATAAAAAATCCGGCGCGTACTGCTCTTCTTCCATACCGCAGCTGCATCCGTACGTTCTT
>MWBZ01000206.1 GCA_002069765.1 bacterium ADurb.Bin243 | reverse complement strand
GTCAAGTATATAACGCAGGCCCTTTCGGCTTCAAAGAATGTTATAACCGCCAATAAAATGGCCGTATCGCTCGCAGGAGGCGAACTTATAGACATCGCCCGGGAAAAGGGCGTCAATTTTTATTTCGAAGCTTCAGTCGGCGGCGGAATACCGGTTATCAATCTATTCAACGAAAACGTAAAGCCGCACCGCATAGATAAGGTAGTGGGAATATTGAACGGCACCACGAACTATATCCTCACTAAAATGGCCGACGAAGGCATCGAGTTCGCCGACGCGTTGAAACTCGCCCAGCAAAAGGGGTTTGCGGAACCCGACCCCACCTTCGACATAACCGGCCGCGACAGCGCCTACAAAACCACCATTTTAAAAGACCTTTTATTCAACTATAAGTGCGGCGCGGAAGATATTTTCTGCCAGGGCATAGATAAAATAACGCGCGCGGACCTGGCTTACGCGAAATCCATAGGCTATCAAATCAAGCTCGTCGGCTATATCCAGAATTACCCGTCGGGCCTCGATATCGGCGTAAGGCCGATCTTTCTGCCGTGCGGCCATCCGCTGGCCGGCGTCAAAAACGAATACAACGCCATCTATATAGAGGGCTCGCCTATCGGAGAAATTATGCTCTACGGCCGCGGCGCCGGCGCGAAACCGACCACCGCTTCGCTGATAGCCGATCTTTTAAGGCTCAAGCGCGGCGAAGCCAACATGTTCAACAACGCCTACGAGCACAGCAGGCTTAAAAAACAGTCCATGCCCGAAGACATGAAGTCGCAGAGCAATTATTTCCGCTTCACGGTTTTAGACGTGCCCGGAGTTATCTCTAAAATTACCGCGGCGTTCGAAAAATATAATATCTCTATTTCCTCGATGAAACAGGATATTTCAAATTCGAACGAGCCGGTCAACGTCATATTCACCACCCACGAGTCGAAATGCTCGAAAATACCGAAAATGATAGAGGAAATCAAAAAGAATAAATTTATAATCAACGAGCCCGTATGGTTTAAAATAGGCATTTAACGGTATGGCGGCCCGGCCATGTAAAATCCGGCGCCGCGCCCCGGCCCTTTTTATTTGAAGGCCGATAAATTTGAATGAATCGAGGAAACAAGCTTGAAAACCGGGTTGATAGAAAAATATTCGAAATTTTTACCCGCGGTAGATAAAAAATTCATAATAAGCCTTAACGAAGGCGACACGCCGCTTATTCGCGCCGACAAGCTCGCTGAAGCGCTTAAACTCGACGCGGAGCTTTATTTCAAATTTGAAGGGGCCAATCCTACGGGCTCTTTCAAAGACCGCGGAATGACCATGGCGATTTCAAAAGCGGTCGAAAGCGGAACGCGCGGCGTCATCTGCGCTTCCACCGGAAACACTTCCGCGTCCGCCGCGGCCTATGCCGCGCGCGCCGGAGTCGCCTGCACAGTGCTGATTCCCGACGGAAAAATCGCTCTGGGAAAGCTTTCGCAGGCGATACAGTTCGGCGCAAAAGTGCTTCCGGTCAATGGAAATTTCGACACGGCGCTGGAATTCGTTAAAAAGATTTCCGAAGAAAATAATATAACGCTCGTCAACAGCCTTAACCCGTTCAGGATAGAAGGCCAGACTACCGGCGCTTTTGAAATTTGCGACGATCTCGGCCGTGCGCCCGACTACCAGTTTATGCCGGTGGGCAACGCTGGAAATATAAGCGCGTACTGGCTCGGGTATAACCGCTATAAAAAAGCCGGGATCATCGACAGGCTTCCGAAAATGATGGGATACCAGGCCGAAGGCGCCGCGCCCATAGTGCTGAACCGGCCGGTGGAAAAGCCTGAAACCATAGCCACCGCTATCAGAATAGGCAACCCTGCGTCGTGGAAATCTGCCGTAGCGGCTAAAAATGAATCTGGCGGCGCCATAGATATGGTCAGCGACGCCGAAATAATAAGCGCTTACAAACTGCTTTCGAAGACCGAAGGCATCTTCGCCGAGCCTTCTTCCTGCGCCTCGCTCGCCGGCCTTATAAAGCATCTCGGCGCGGCCTCGATAGAAACGGGAGCTAAAGTGGTATGCATTCTCACGGGAAACGGCCTCAAGGACCCGGATTCGGCTATCAAATATAACGAATGCGAGTTAAAGCCGGTTTCAAACGAAAAAGAAATTCTTCAAAGGATGGGGTTACTATGATATATCAAATCGCGGCTCCAGCGACTCTTTCTAATTTCGGCCCCGGTTTCGACACGCTCGGCATGGCCATAGACCGCTATTTAAAAATCAAACTGGAAACCGGCGAAGGCATCGTCGATTACGAACTCTCGCTCGCCGGCGAATACCCGGCTCCTGCGAAAGAAGATAACATAGTATTTAAAATGCTCAGGCAGCATTGCAAAAAGCCGTTCAGAATGAGCGTGGTAAACGATATCCCCGTCAAGCGCGGGCTGGGCTCGTCTTCAGCCGCTCTCGCCTGCGCCCTGGGGCTTATACAGATACTGAAATTCGAACAGGAAGGCCTCGACGTAAAGAATCTCGACAGGGGGTCGCTCGCCGAAATGGTCAAGCACGCTATTTTTAACGAAGCCATAGCCGAAGAAGGCCATCCCGACAACATAACCCCCTGCCTTTTCGGCGGGTTCGTGACCGCCAGGGTGGATAAAAAAGAAGGCTCTTTTTTGAATATTCCGTTTCCTAAATATATTGCGGTTAACTTGCTGGTGCCGGCTTTCGAAACCGAAACCAAAATGGCGCGCGGCATCCTGCCCCCCGATTACAAGCTTTCGGACGCGGTCAAAAACCTTCAGAATTTATCTTTTATGGTCGCAAACTTCTGCCTGAACTCCGATAACGCCGAAAAAAGGCCTATATTTTACGGCCTTAAAAACCTTCTTAAAGATTACCTGCATCAGGACTACCGCGTTAAATTATGCCCGTCTTGCGGCGACGCCATAAAAATTTTAAACGAGTCGGATAAAATCATGGGCGCGTTTCTATCGGGAAGCGGAACCACCGTTTGCGCCCTGGCGGAGCCCGAAGAGGCCGCCGGCGTATTTAAAAACGCGGCGCATATATTCAAAGCGCAGAATATAGAGGTCAGGCACCATACGCATAAAATAGAATATAACGGACTTAGAATATTATAAAACGAATATAAATTTTTCAACGAGAAAGGCGGTTATATGGCTTTTATAGTTCAAAAATACGGAGGCACTTCGGTCGGAAATCCCGAAAGGATATTGAACGTGGCCGAACGCATCGTCAGGCTGAAAAAAGCAGGCAACAGCGTTCTGGTGGTTGTTTCGGCGATGGGGGACACTACCGACGACCTTATTTCGCTCGCTCGCGAAGTGGCGGGCAATCCACCGAAACGTGAAATGGACATGCTTTTGAGCTCGGGCGAGCGCATATCGATGGCGCTGCTTTCCATGGCGATCAACGACATGGGAGTTTCGGCGATATCTTTTACCGGATCGCAATCGGGAATCCTGACCGACACGTCGCATACCGAAGCCAGGATACTCTCCATTTCAGGCACGCGCATCAAAGAGGCGCTCGAAAAAGATAAAGTCGTTATAGTGGCCGGTTTTCAGGGGTGCTCGCCGGAGCGCGAAGTTACCACGCTGGGGCGCGGCGGCTCCGACACCACCGCGGTCGCGCTTGCCATAGCGCTCAAGGCCGACAGATGCGAAATCCTTACCGACGTGGACGGCGTCTATTCGGCCGATCCGCGCATAGTTAAAAACGCTAAAAAACTCGATTATTGTTCGTATGACGAAATGCTCGAAATGGCCTGGCTCGGCGCGAAAGTTCTGCACCCCCGTTCGGTGGAGATAGCTAAAAAATTCGAGATGCCGATAATCGTGGCGTCCAGTTTCAACGACAATCCAGGCACGTTAATAAAAGGAGAAGATATGGAAAAAGCTGAAGTAAGGGCTATTACCTTCAATCGTGAAATCGCGAAAGTGTCTATAGTGGAAGTTCCCGACGTGCCCGGAATCGCGGCGTCGGTTTTCGAATTGCTGAGTTCCGAAAATATCAGCTG
>MWBZ01000205.1 GCA_002069765.1 bacterium ADurb.Bin243 | reverse complement strand
GCTTTCGATGGTTTTATATTCGTGAACGGTAAGAGTGCTGTTTATAAACGCTGCCGGAAGCCCCGCCTGACGAAGGGATTCGACCTGGTCTTTCATGAGCGATATGAGCGGGGATATGACGATAACCACGCCCCTGGCCATAAGCGCGGGTATTTGAAAGCATACCGATTTTCCTGCGCCGGTAGGCATTATGCCCAGCGCGTCGCGGCCCGAAACGATAGCCGATATTAGCTCCGGCTGGCCGTCCCTGAATGAAGAATAACCGAAATATTGGCGCAATAATTTAAGAGGATATGTAAGCATGATTCGTGAGTGATTGTATCAAAATAAGCGTGAAATGTCAATAAAACAAAAAAGCGATAATTCATAATTTAATATTATGTCTTGATTTAATTTAATATTTGTTATAATATGCAGTCAATAATTTATCGAATTAAAAAAATGGATCGCGCCATCGATCGTTCAAGGAGAAGCCGCCTTGCCGGAAAAGATAAAATCTTTACTTTCCGATTTTAAAAATTCAGCCGGGGATTTAAGTTATTTTATATACATTCTCAAGTGCGTTTCCGGCGCTTCGATCTGTTACGCGCTATATAAATTTTTTCCGGATCATCAATTCAGCTGGAGCATAGTTTCTGTACTTTTGGTAATAGCTCCCGAAAGCGCCGATTCGGTACGCCTCGCCTGCGACAGGATGAAAGCCAATATTTTAGGCGCCTCGGTCGGAATGAGCGTTTTCATAGTTCACACTCCGGAGTTCATAAGCCTTTGTATCGCGGTCGCAGCGACGATATTGCTGGCCACTTTCATCAAGCTCGGCGGCGCTTCTAGATCGGCGCTGGCGGCTCTGGTCATAGTGCTGATACAGGAGAACGAGAAAAACACATGGCGCTCCGCGCTCGAAAGAATGGGCTGCGTGGTAAGCGGATGCGTAGTTGGGCTTTTAGTGACCGTCGTATTTTTCAAGCTGGAAAACTATATCAGGTATAAAATAAAATCGACCGAAGCGCGTCTTGCGCCGGCAAACTCGCCAACGGAACCTGATTCCGGCGAATAATCAAAAATAATAAAAGCGTTAATATTCGATAAATATAAAATAACTAATTAAATCGAGCCGTAATTGGAGGAATTATGTTAAGGGGAGAACTTACCGTCATCGCCGGCTGCATGTTCTCGGGCAAGACCGAGGAGTTAATAAGGCTGGTTCACCGCGCGAGGATAGCGCGTAAAAATGTCCGCGTTTTTAAAAGCGTTCTTGACGCAAGATACTCAAAAGAAAACGTCGTATCGCATAATCTGAAAGATGTCGATGCGACGCCCGTATCTTCGCCGGCGGAGATCGATTCGCTGCTTTCGAACGAAGACGAAATAATAGCTATCGATGAAGTGCAATTTTTCGACAGAACCATAATAGATTTCGTTGAAAAATGGATAAATAAAGAAGGCCGGAAAGTAATAGCCGCCGGGCTCAACCAGGATTCAAAAGGCCGCCCGTTCGGCCCCATATCCGACCTTCTTGCCATCGCCGACGATATAATCAAGCTCAACGCGATATGTATAAAATGCGGCAGCATAGCTAATAAATCGCAACGGATCGTTAAATCCGACTCGCAGATAATGGTCGGCTCGACCGACGCCTATGAGGCGCGCTGCCGCAACTGCTGGGAGCCTAATTGATTTTTTTTTCCGCCTGTAATCGCATATTAAAAATTGCCGCATCCGGTTAAATTATGAATAATTTTTTAAGGTTTTTAATATTATATCTCATTCTGCTGCTGCCGCCGCTTTCGCCGGCGTTTGCGGCCGTGTTCGCCGAAATACGCGTCGGCGTCGTGGCTTCCGAAGATTTCGAAGCCGAACTCGCCCGCTGGCGCGAATGTTTTTCATCGTGTGAAAAAGCCTGCGGCGGCAGGCTTAAATTTCAAATTGCCCCGGGAACGTACGGCGATATACTCCACTGGATGAACGAAGGATTGATCGATCTGGCGGTGGCCACCCCGGCCGTATTCGCCGAAAACCAGTTTAAAAAAAATAAAGACGGCCCGGCGGAAAAGCGATTCGAATATCTGGCCACGCTCGATATGAGGCCCGCCCGCGGCCCATGGGCCTTAGAACATCGAAGGCGGGAAGGGCATCATTTTACTTACAGGGCGGTATGCGTGGTTCCTTCTGACGCTCCATGGAAAAATTTTGCCGAACTTGCCGCCGATAAAGGCCGTAACGAAGTCAGGTTCGTTTTCGCCGATCCGCTTTCTGTTTCGGGGCGGATAGTTCCCGAATTCGCCATGCGCGCGGCGGGGATCGTGCCCGACCGAAAATCTGTGCGTTACGCCTTTTCTCATACCGGCGTCCTGCGGCTGCTTGCGGAAAAAAAGCCGGGCCTTAAACTCGTCGGGTTCGTCTGGGACGACGCCGTATCCGGCGTCATGGAACTCGAAGGCAAATTAAAAAAATTGCCGTTTCCCGAACTCGAAAATATCGAACTGCCGCACGACGTAATAGCCGTGCGCAGCGGCCTGCCCGAAAAAGAACTTGTTTCCGCTACGCTCCTTAATTACCGCGACCCGGCCGGCCGCCTTTTTATGGAAAAGCTCGAAAACGGCGGCGCCGAGTATGCCAGAATACTCGAATGGTCGAATGCCATAGGCCTTTCATACCGCGCGTCCGAGCTGCAGACGGTGTCTCTCGACGAAATAGGCCAGATACTTCAGCATTATTCCAAATCGCAGCCTTCGCCTCCGAGGCTTGCGCTCGTTCTTTCCGGCGGCGGGGCTAAATGCTCATATCAGGCGGGCGCGATAGCCGCCATAGAAGAAAAATTAGAGAGGACCAAAGAGGTTTTCAAAGATGTAAAATTCGACATAGACATGGTCGTCGGCACATCGGGCGGCGCGGTAAACGCGCTTCCCGTGGCTATGGGCGTCACTAAAACAGCCGCCGGCCGCGAAGAGCTAAAACGCGTCTGGTCGAAACTCGATCAGCGCGTTATATTGCGGCCTTCGGGCCTTGTGCGGGCGATGTCGGGCCTGTGGCTCGTTTTGCTCGAAGCCGGCCTGCTGCTTATGCTCGTGCGCTGGCTGTGTCCGTCCGCGGATAACCATGCGCCGCTATATTTCCGCCTGCTTATAGCCATGGCGGTATTTCAGGGCGCGCTCGCCGCGGTTCCGGTAACGCCGTGGAAAGCGCTCGGCGAAAACCATATAATACATCACGTCTGGCTCTGGTTCGATATAGCCATACGCGCTTCGATTTTTCCGCTTTTTTTATTCGCGCTCGGCGGTTATTTTATTCAAAAACGCCTTCGCGGCCGCGGAAAGTCGCTTCACTTTAAAAGCGTTCCTCTGGTGCTGATTTCAATCGCCATGTTAGTGCTTCTTCCTATAATGCTCCTGACGGCGCTTTTCTTTTTTTCTGAAACGCTTTCGGGCGGGGAAGGCCTGGAATCGACTCTGGCCGATAGTTTCCAGCCGCTGGTGGAGCTTGCGCTTTCGTCTAAAAAACTTCCGCCTTTATCGATTTCGCCCGCGGAAAATCCGGCTGCTCGGTTCAAAACTATGAGCCGGCGCATTTTCTTTGACGGGCTTTTAGCAAGAGATCTCGTGGTGACGGCCAATGCGCTGGAGCAGTCGCGCGCGATCCTTCCGAGCGATCTTTATTTTTATTCATGGCGGTCTCAAAAAAAATCTATTTTCGGCGAGCGCGGCGTGCGGCTCGACGATTATCCCGATCTTCTCATAGATATTATAATGGGGTCGAGTTCAGTATTTCCGATATTTCCGCCGCGGCGTCTGGACGATTTTCCGGCGGCCGGCGAGCGAGTCGAACTGGTCGACGGCGGCTTCGCGCACAACAGCCCAATCGAGGCGGCCGTGCTGCGGGGCGCGACTCATATAATCCTCATAGAATCCACGCCGGAAGAAAGGGGCGGCCGTAAATATCTGGCCGCAAACGCGGCGGCGGCTTTTGAGCATCTTCATAAGCAGTCGCAGCTCGTGGACCTGAGATCGAAACGGTATGTGGTTATATTTACTCTGGTGCCGAAACCGCCGCACATCTGCACGGT
>MWBZ01000204.1 GCA_002069765.1 bacterium ADurb.Bin243 | reverse complement strand
CCGTCCGGCGCGGATTATAAGATAAGCGTCGACGGCAGGGGCAAAATAACCGCCGGCTGTCCGGTTCATAAGTGATCTAAACCGCCTTAAATTTATAGCCTATGCCATGGACCGTTTCAATGAAATCGCCGCAGGGTGAAATCTTATTGCGCAGCCGTGACACATAAGAGTCTATGGTGCCTCCGGCTATGAAAATGCCGCCCCAGATGCACGAAATTAACATTTCGCGCGTGATGACGGCGTTTTTATTTTCAATTAAAAATTTGAGGATATCGAATTCGTTCGGCGTTAAATTTACTCTTTTGTCTTTTACGTAAACTTCCCTCAGAGCGATATCTACCGAAAGGCCGTTAAACGAATGTTTTTGCTCCGGAGCAGGTTTGGCGTGGGCGCGGCCGTGCCTTTCAATAATTTTTTTGACCCTTATGTAGAGCTCTTTCAGAGAAAACGGCTTGCACAGGTAATCGTCCGCGCCGAGTTCCAGGCCTGAAATCCTGTCGTTTTCGGCGTTCTTTGAAGACAGTATTATAACGGGAATTTCGCATCCGTGGCTTCTTAAGTCTTTTAAGATGTCGAGCCCGGAGCCGCCTGGAAGCTTCAAGTCCAGCACGATCAAATCGAATAGCCCGGGCGCGGATTTTATTTCCCCCGCTCTGGCGACGGCTTCGTTAAAAGAATGAATGACGGTAAACTCAAATTCATCGGCCTTAAATACCGAATCTTTGAGAAGGTCGGTTAAAATTTTATCGTCTTCGATTATCAGTATTTTATGCTTTTCTGCTTTCATTATCATTATGCACTGTAAAAATAATTCATATTTAATTTTAATTTATAAAGCCCAGTTTGTCAAGATTTTTATTAATTTATTGATATATTTTTTGGGGATTAGATTGGTGAATTTATTAACTGATTATCATGTTTGGGATTGAAAAAACGATTGAATTTATTTGCTTTTAATGTTATCATTTATGCACAATCATAATTTATTTGCGTTCGGGACGTTCGATTTTTTATTATGAATCAAAACTCGCTTCAGCCAATGTTTTTAATAGATAAATATTGCCTGGCTTTTTTAGTTTCGCTCGCGGTCGTTATTATTACTATCGCCATAGTCTGGCCTAAACGTAAAATGCCTTTCGCCAGGACTCTATTGATGCTTCTTGCTTGCCTTGCGGCCTGGTCATTCGGCGCCGCCGTTGATTCTGCCGTTACTTCGGTTCGGTTAAAAACATTTATAACAAGGCTCGAATTTATTCCTATATCTCTTGCGCCCGCCTTCATGCTGATTTTCGCGTTCGAATATACCCAGTTTTACGGCGCCGCCAGGCTGCCTCTCTCTGCGTTATGGTTCGCGGCCCCGTTTCTTACTATAGCGGCCGCGTTTACCAACGATATTTACCACAACCTCCTGTGGACCGGGTATATTCCGCTAAACGACGGCTCCAATATGGTAACCTATGTCAAGGGGCCGTTTTATTTGTATTTTTTCATGGTTTATAGTTTCGCGTATATGTTTATAGCGGACTTTCTCCTGCTGTTCAATTCTTTAAAGTACGTCAATTATTTCAGGCGCCAGGCCGTTACAATATTCTTCGCTTTTCTTATTCCATGGATCGGCGCGGCGTGCTTTATCATGGATATAAACATAGCTCCGGGCCTGGACCTTACGCCGCTGACTTTCATATTTATGGGGCCCATACTGGCATTCGCCATATTAAAGATGGGATTTTTAAGCTCGGCGCCGGTCGTCAGTGAAATGCTTTTAAAAACTATAGACGACGCTCTGCTGACGGTAGATAAAAACGGGAATATAATCGATTTTAACGGCCGCGCTGTTCAGATTTTTTCCGCCGGCGAAGGGCTGCGCGCCTCGCGGCCGGTAGAAAAGCTTTTTGAAGATCATCCGCAAATAATACAGCTGATAAGGGCCGGAAAAAACTCGCGCCGTGAATTTATGTTTTCGGCTGACCCGCTTTTGTGGCTCGAGTTCATAACTTCTTCCATAGAGGGCCCCGGAGGCGAAGCGCTTGCCTGGCTTATAATTCTTCGCGACATAACCTCGAAAAAAACGGCCGAGTTAAATATTCTTGAAGCCAAACGGGCGGCCGAAACCGCTAATTCCATTAAAGACCGTTTCATAGCCAATATGTCCCATGAGCTCAGAACGCCCATAAACGCTATGAGCGGGTTTTTAGAGCTCATAAGCCGTTCGGGGCTCGACGCGAAGCAGTCCGATTATATAAATGAAGCGATAGCCTCTTCCAGATTGCTTTTGAGGATAGTCAACGATATCCTGGATATGTCGAAGATGGGAGCGCGAAAGCTTACTCTCGAAGAAGAGGAGTTTGACGTCAGAAATATCGTCGAGACCTCTGTCTCTCTTTTTTCTTCAAAGGCGGTAGAAAAAAAAATCGAGTTCCCGGTATTCGTGGATTCCAGGATACCCGAAAAGCTTATCGGCGACTCGATGCGGCTTATGCAGATCGTCAATAACCTTCTGAGCAACGCTTTTAAATTTACCGAATCGGGAGAAATATCTTTGAACGTCGAATATCAGGGCGAGTGCGCCGGCGGCGTCCGCATTGGTTTTAAGATCGGCGATACCGGCATCGGCATAGCTAAAGATGAAATTTCGAGGCTTTTCGTTCCTTTCACCCAGGCGGAAGGCGCCGCCGCTAAAAAATACGGCGGAACCGGCCTGGGGCTTTCGATTTCAAAGGAAATAGCGGCCATGATGTCCGGCGATATTTCGGTTGAAAGCGAGCCGGGAAAAGGCTCCGTTTTCTCTTTCCACGTGGTTTTCAAGCCTTCAGGCCCGGCCGCGGCGCATGAAGAGGGGCGGGGGCGAATAGCGTCCGCAATAGTTTTTATAGAAAACGCAACCGACAGAAAGGCTTTCATAGATTATGCCGGAGCGGTATGCGGCAGAGTGGATACCGCTTTTTCCGCCGACGAGGTTTCTTCCGCTCTCGCAAAATATGCCGTCGGCGAAACGCCCGTGGTTATAATAGCGGATCTTTTTGCCATGGCGGATATAATTCCCATGTCCGAAAACAATAAAGGCGTGTCGATAGTATTCTGCACGCCCTGTTGGCAGAAAACGCCTTTTATTGCTGAAAATTACGGATTCAAATGCGCCGTTATAACCAGTCCGTTAAAAAAAATCGAAGTCGTGAACGCGATATTAGATTCAGCGGGGCTTTCGCCCGCCCGCGCTGAAGAACCCCTAAAAAAATCGGCTTTTAACGATGTTTCGTCGAAGCTGCTTATCGAAATAACCGCGCCGCGGGTTTTAGTCGTGGAAGATAATCGGACGAACCAGAAACTGATGAACGTTTTTTTAAAAAATATGGGAATATCGCCGGAACTCGCGGATAACGGCAAGGCCGCGGTCGAATTGGTAAAAAAAGAAAGCTACGATATCATATTGATGGATTGCCAGATGCCGGTTATGGACGGTTACGAATGCTGCGGGGCCGTAAGGAAAATTGAAGCCGCCGGCGAAAAAAATCTTTTATAATTGCCATGACGGCTCATGCCATGAGCGGCGAACGAGAGAAATGCCTTGCGGCGGGAATGGACGATTATATGGCTAAACCACTGAATTTCGAAGCCCTTGCCCATAAAATCTTCGCGCGTCTTATGGAAAACGCCTTCCGCGTTTACGGCGTTAAATTTGAAATATTCGCCGAAACGGTCAAAAAATTTTATTCAGCGAGCTCTTCGATGCTCGATGAGCGGCAGACTATCGGCATATTTTCCGATTTTATCAAATCTATCGACGACAATTTCCTTAAAATTGAAAATGCTATGGTGAAAAACGATTTCGAGACTCTAGAATTGCTTTCCCACAGGCTCAAAGGATTGAGCGGGACGCTCGGATTCGATACTTTAAGCGATAAAATGGCCGTGATAGAAGAAATGGCCGCTCTTAAGCAAGCCGCGAAGTGCTCTGAAATATTTGTGGAAATTAAAAATATGCTGACCGGCCGCAAATAATTGGCTCTTATTCATTCCATGTGGGTAAGTTTATTAGTGAATAGTGTATAGTGGATAGTGAATAGTTGAGGCTGGGG
>MWBZ01000203.1 GCA_002069765.1 bacterium ADurb.Bin243 | reverse complement strand
GGCTGCGGTTCCGGCAACAGCCTGAAATATATCATGGAAAAAGAATATTCAGCCGTGGGAGCTGATTATTCAGATCAGCTTATATCGCTGGCTAAAAAATATACCGGGGCTGAAATTTATAACATTAATATCGAAGACACGGCCGCGCTCAACGAACTTATAGCCCGTAAAAATATCAGGCATATATTCGCCAGCGCGTCTTTGCTGCATCTTAAAAAAAGCGTTTTCATTAAATTTTTTAATGAAATTAAATTCGGCGGGGTATTTTTCTTTTCGCTGAAGGAAGGCTGCGGCGAGTCTTTAGACTCTATGGGCAGGTTTTTCGCTTATTATTCGAAAGGCGAGATTGAAAATATAGTAAAACCGAGGTTCGACATACTCGATATAACCGAAAACATCGATAAACTGGGCCGCGGGAATAACTGGCTCAGTTTTATAGTGCGGTTGAAAGTTTAAGAATGATTTGTGCTGGAACGCATTGATTTTTAAACCGGGCCGGCCGGATTATTTTAAAGTTTCGAGTTTTGCCGCGGCGGCTTCGGCCACTTTTTTAAACTGCGATTTGGATGCGGCCTGATAGAGCTGTATCTTTATTTCTTTAGACACGTCTATATTTTCTATCAATTTGAGCCCTTCTTCGCACGCCTTCTGGTTATTGTATTTTTCATCGAAAACTTCTTTCAGCGCGGCCGCCGGCTGGTTATGCACCAGAAGCGTCAGATATTTCATTATTTCCGTTTTCACTTCGGCGTTTCTTTCCTTCGCCAGGGCTTCGAGTATCATCGGTACGCACGCCAGGTCGCCGATATTGCACAAAACTACGGCGGCCATGAACCTCAATATTTCGTACTCCGATTTCAAATACTGCGCCATCGGCCAGAACGCGAACTTATCGTCGCATTTTATTATGGCGTCGTAGGCGGTGTTTTTAACCACTTCGTCCTCGTCGTCGAGCATTTCTATAAGCGCGGTTATGGCTTTCGGCGTTTTGATATTGCCCAGGGATTTTGCCACGTTAAGCCTTACGTCGGCGTCCGTGTCGTTTTTGAGAGATAAAAGAATATTAGCCGCTTCTACGTTGGCTATCTGGCCGAGCACGTAGCTCGCGGAGGCGCGGTACCATTTGTCGGGGTTTTTAACGAGTCTGGTTACGTATGTCATAGCCGAAAGGTCGCCTATTTTCCATAAAGCCAGGCACGCGTTAGCTATGACGCGGTTATTGATATCGCCGAGCGCTTTTTTTATTAAGCCCGATATTTTTTCCGGCGCGATTTTAAGCCTTGCCAGCGCTTCAACGGCGGAGGCGCGTACGTGCGGGTCTTTGTCCTCGAAGCCGTGTTCGACGATTATGCCGTAAAATTCGGCGTCGCCGATATATCCGAGCGCCGTTATGACCGCCGCGCGGACTTTTTTATTTTCTTCTTTGCTCAATAGCTGTATTAAAGGCTGGCTGACGCTTTTATCGGCCATTCTTCCGAGCGCCATGGCGGCGTAAAGCCGTGTATTGGGATTTTCGTGGTTCAGTATTTCGAGAAGCGAAGGTATGGTGTCTTTATCGCGGATCAGGCCGAGCGCCATGGCCGCGTTCTGCGCCGCTTCGCTTGATTCATCGTATAAAAGCTCTATCAGAGCGTTTTTAATTTCCGGCAGCAGTTCGGGGTATTTCATGCAGTGCCGCGATATGCTGCGCGCGCAGGCCGCGCGCACTTTGGTAACCGGGTCGTGAAGCCCTCTAGAGAGCGCGAATACCGCTTTTTTAGAGTTTATATACGAAAGCTCGAAAGCGGCTTCTTCCCTTAAAAATTGAGATTTGTGGAATAATTTTTCGACGACTATGTGCGCGAAATTTTTTTCTTCGCCCGGCTTTAACAGCAGTTCGAGCGGTATTGCCAGGCCTTCTTCGCCGGGCGCCGCGTCTCTTCTGGTTTCGGCCGTTTCTCTATAAGTGGCCACCGCATGGACGGTCGCTTTCTTTTTATCGTGGATTTCATTTAATATGCGCAGATATTTATTGAGCTCTTTTTTAAAAGGCCCTTCGGCGAAGCCGGCGCAGGCGTCTTTTAAAACCGGTATGGCAGCGTCGTCGCCGATATTGCACAAAACGCTAGCCGCCATCAGCGTAAGAGTTTTGTCGCCGGACTTTAAAAGCTCTATTACGGGCCAGAAAGCGCAGCTTTCGCGGAGCTTTAAAATAAGCTGGCAGGCCTCGCCTTTGACGCTTTTGTCTTTATCGGCGGCCATTTCGATAAGTGCTTTTACGGCTTTTTCGGTTTTGTAATTAAAAATGGCGCGCGCGGCGTTTATTCTGACTTCGGGTTCCGAATCGTCCCTGTATTTTAAAAGCAGCTTGAAAGCGGACTCGTTGTTTATGGCGCCGAGAATATAGCATCCGGAAGCGCGCACCCATTTATTTTCGTTTTTTAAAAGCCTGTTTATGTCGTCGAATACGGTATCGTCGCCGGCTTTGTGGAGCGCGGCGCATGCGTTGGCGACCACGCGCGCGTTGTTTTCGGACAGCATGGGCCTTATCAATTCTATTATGACGTTTTTTTCGATTTTTAAATTAGATAAAATCTCTATGGCGGAAGCTTTAACGCGCGCGTCCGGGTCCTCGAGCCCGCGTTTTATTATAAGCGGCAGGTGTGCGGGTGAAATATTGTTGCCCAGGGCCGTTATAGCGGCGGCGAGAGTTTTTTTATCACCGGTTTCGGAGCTTTCGTTTATTATTTGTATTAAAGCTTCCGTTATATTTTCGTCGCTGATTTTTTTGCAGGCTATTATGGCGTAAAGTTTGAGCCTTTCGTCATTGCCGCGCAGATATTTTAAAAGGCTTTCCACGGTTTTAGGATCGGCCGCTTCGCCGAGGGCGCAGGCCGCGTTAGAAGCCGTTTCGCCGTCGGGATCGGAGAGCAGTTTTAATAATTCGGTAGTTATAGTCCTTTGATATTGAGAGTAATATTTATGAAGTGAATTAACGGCGAGCGCTCTTACTTTAGCTTCGGGGTCGCTCAACGACTTTATTACGGCGCTAAACGCTTTTTCCGAATTGAAATATGAAAGGTCGTGCAGGGCTTTTAAGCGCTGTTTGAAATCGCCGGCGGATATTTTTTCAATTATTTCATCGATTAATTCGAATTGCATATTGTATTTATCGTATTTAAAATCATTATAGTTAGCTTTTATATAAAAAATTTTAAAAAATAATATTGCTTAAAGAATCAAATAATTTTTCCGATTATTAAAACAATGATGTTATCTTTATTTTTGGCTAATACGGTTAAGCGGTCGAATTTATCGGCCATTATTGGTTTTTCGCTGGCATTTATATTATGCTGGCATGGATTTTCCTATGCGCAGATCACTTCGTATCAGCCGCCGTACGACGCCAACTCCTATCAAAGCTTTAATACCGACCAGATTTATAACCCTCTGATCGGCGGCAGCAGCGACGTTCTGAGCACGCAGTACACGATGCCCGTTCCCGGCGAGCAGCCTAACGCCGCCCAGCCGGACGAGTTCAACATTAAAAAGAAACTGCCTATTTTCGTCAACGGCGATTATGTGGAATACCGGACTATAGAGGAAAAAGTCGTAGCCAAAGGCGCGGCCGAGGTCCGCCATGATAAAATGCAGCTTATAGCCAACAATATAGAGGCCGATCTCAGAAAAGAGCTCGTTTTCGCTCAGGGCAAGGTAGTTTACTGGCAGGAGCAGGGCGGCAAACTTAAAAAGATAACCGGCGAATTTTTAGTTTACAGCATTAAAACCGGCGACGGGTTTATGCTCGACGCCGTCGTTTATTCCGATCCGACCGTTACGAAGGCTAAACGCGTGGAATTATCGGCTAATAAGATCACCGCGCCGGAAGGCGTTACTTACACTTCTTGCGATCTCGACCATCCGCACTGGAATATACACGCCAAAGAAGCGATAATATATCCGAACGAAAAAATGATACTTAAAAAGCCCAGCTACAATCTGTTCGGCTTGAAAATATTAAAGCTGCCTTACGTTACGATGAATTTAAGGCGCAAGCAGGAAAAGAAATTCAATACCAAGCTCGGCTATACCAAACCGAAAGGATTTTACCAGACGCTCGCCTGGGACTATGAATTCAACGAAAATCA
>MWBZ01000202.1 GCA_002069765.1 bacterium ADurb.Bin243 | reverse complement strand
AAAGCGTCGAGTATTTTTTTAGTTTTCGATCTTTCGCCGCGGGCTAAATATGAAACAACCAGTGTTTTTCTCATTATTACAAGCCTCCGTAATATTTAAAAATAGCGTATCGATAATTTTTAGCGTATTAAATAAATTTATTATATAACCCCTGTTTTTTAACTTCCTGTTCATAAGAATCGATCGAATCGTTGAGCGATTCGAAGAGGTCTTTGATTTTTATGAAATCGTTTTCATCGGAAGCTTTTTCGAGGCCGGTTAAGACTTCGATGGTTTTCATGGCGCAGGCGTTTAACGCCGATCCTTTAAGTTTGTGCGCGAACTTTTTAACCTGCTGCGCGTCGTTTGAATTTATGGCTTTTTGAATTTCGCTGATATTGTCGGTGGCGCTGTCTATAAACAAATCTATGGCTTCCTGCATAATTTCTTCGATACCGCCCATAATTTCATCTAATTTTTCGCGGTCGAAGTTTTTAGCCGTTTTTATTTGAGGGCTATTTTCTGGCATATCTGTTCCTTTCGTGAAATCGCTGAAGGTATTGCCGGGTCCGGCATTTTTTTTAGCTTCTATTATTTTCCGGATATTATTTTCTATGTCGTCGATGTTGATAGGCTTTGAAATAAAAGCGTCCATTCCGGCGTTCATGCATTCTTCGCGTTCGGCGGCGGAGGCGCAGGCTGTAAGGGCGATAATAGGCACGTTGACGAAACCGGCTTTTCTGATGGCGACCGAAGCTTCTTTTCCGTTCATAACGGGCATCTGTATATCCATTATAAGCGCGTCGAATTCGAAGCGGTTAACGGCGTCTACGGCCTGCCGCCCGTTTTCTACGCATATTACGTCGTGGCCGTACTGTTTTAAGAGTCTTGACATTAATTTTGCGTTTGAAACATTATCTTCGGCGAGTAAAATAGAAAGTTTTTCAGTTGCGTTAATTGCGCTAACGTGGCTTTCCGGCGTATTGATTTGCGGCCGGCTTTCGTCCGTGGCTGCTTGCCCGCCGCCGGTATCTACGCCGCCGGTTACTTCTTCAGGCATGGGGGGTTGCGGCTGGTCTGTCGCGGCCGGATTTTCAGGGAGCGTGTTTTCTTCTTTAGCGGCGCCTCCGTCGGACAAAGACGGATCGAGTTTGCTCATTATGGAAAGAAGAACGCGTCCGCTGGTAATGATATGGTAAAGAAACTCTTTTTTTTCTTCTGAGGTTTCGTTTTTATAAAGCATTCCGCTGAAGCCTATTATGCTGTTGAGCGGAGTCCTGATCTCATGGCCGATATTGCGCGTTATTGAAGATAGTTCGCAAACTTTTTGCCTGAGTTCTTCGAGTTCGGATATAAGCTGTTTTTTATTTTTGCTTTCGTCCTTCATTAATGAAACCTCGCGATAAAAATTATCAGGATTATTATAACATATTTTTTGGCGGTTTTACATATTAATTTTTTTGTGGAAAATATTAATCCGGCTGCCACGCGTGATAGACTTGCCCGTTTTTTTCAAATAAAGCCGCGCCGTTGCAGATATTTAAAATCGCCTTTTCCATTTCGTCCCAGTCAGAAACTGTAATGACGCTGATTTTTATGTCTTCTTTATATTCCACGCCGTCAATGGCGATATCGGCGCTTTGTTTTATGAACCGTTCCACGGGGTTGAAATAGTTATAATCGATTGTAACGGCGCCTTTTGAACTGAGCGCCATTTTAACTTTGCCGGCCGCCGCCACGGCTTCGGAGCAGGCTTTTGAATAGGCGCGCACCAGGCCGCCGGCGCCGAGCTTGACTCCGCCGAAGTATCTGGTTACTACGGCGAGAACTCCGCGCAGTCCGTTTTGTTCGATAACGGAAAGTATCGGCATTCCGGCCGTTCCCGAAGGCTCGCCGTCGTCGCTGTGGCGTTTGTAAACGGCTTCCAGCCCGACCGAATAGGCGTAGCAATGATGAGTGGCGTCGGGATATTTCTTTTTGACCGCACCGAGTTTTTCCAGGGCTTCTTTTTCCGTTTCGACCTTAAAGCAGTCGCAGATGAACCTGGACTTTTGAATTACTA
Organism: bacterium ADurb.Bin243; assembly: GCA_002069765.1. Lineage (GTDB taxonomy): Bacteria > Muiribacteriota > UBA9980 > UBA9980 > UBA9980 > UBA9980. The sequence continues at coordinate 2,088 of MWBZ01000202.1, read as the reverse complement.
ATTCGCAGCCGGCGGCGTTTTTAATGGTATTATATTCTTTGAGCATAGTTTTTTAAAATGTCCGGCCGCTTTACTGCAGGCAGTTTCTGCGGCCGGATCATTACGGATTATTGTAGTATTTTTACGGATTGGTTATATTGCCGGTTCCGGCGGCTATATTAACGGTAACCGCGCCAGCGGCGGTTCCGGCCAGAGTGGCGTTGGGGGAAGTTCCCGCCAGGGCGATGCCGGTAACTGTAGCGGTTGTAATCGTTTTTCCGGTGCCCGCGCCGAGAGTTACGGCATATACGCCGTTTGCGCCGCCGTTATTAAAGATTTTACCGCCGTTTGCGACTGTGATTTTATGTCCCTGAGTCACATTCGAAACTGTTAAACCGGTGCCGCCGCCCTGGTTTAATATGCCGGCCGCGCCTATCGCAAGAGTTTGCGTGGAAGCGGAATTAAACGCTATGGTGCTGTTGGTTACGCTGTTGTTTATGTTAAGCGTAGTTACCGCGCCCGTTACATTAAGTGTGGTAACCGCGCCGCTAATGGTTGCGGCGGACGCGCCCGCGAGTTCTATCGTCTGAGCGCCGCTGACGGCGGCGAGCGTTCTCGCGGTGGCCGTAACTTTAGTAGCGGCCGTGGCGGCTATGTTAAGAGTTCCGGCGCAGTTCGATACGTCAACGACGCCTCTAGCGATTGTAAGTGTGGGAGTTCCGGTTGCCGAAAGCGTCAGCGAATTCGTGGCATGACCTCTTACGCTGGATACAGCCGTAGTTATATTGCCGAGTTGTATGGTTTTATCAGATGCTATAGCGCTCTGGTCTATATTGGTTATAGTAAGGTTTCCAGCGGTAGCGAGAGCGTTAGCTATTGAGCCGGAAGTTTTAAGCGTCAGAGTCGTTATTGCCGCAGCGGCCCCGCTGGCGGTGAGCGTATTTACAGCCGCATCTAACTCCAGCGCTACTACAGTTACGTTATCTTTGATATTTATGGTATCTACCGAGGCGTTAACGGCTAATTTCGAAGTTATGCCGTCGGTTACGCCGAGGGTCGTTACAGCTCCGGTTATTGTAGCGTTAGTTGCGCCCTGTATGTTAATAGTGGTCGGGCCGCTGACTGACGCGAGGTCTTTACCGGGGGCGAGTACAGTGGTAGATGCGGTAGCTGCCACATTAAGAGTACCGGCGCATCCTTGTACGTCAACGGTTCCAGCGGCAATTGTAAGCGTAGGAGTGCCGGTCGTGGTTGTTAGAGTTAAAGCGTTTGCTGAATGGCCTCTTACGCTTGATACGGCGGTAGTCATATCGCCGAGGGCTATTGTTTTAATCGCTGCTATAGCGCTCTGGTCTATATTGGTTATAGTAAGATTTCCAGCGGTCGTAAGAGGATTTAATGTGCCGAATGAACCGACGGTCAGTGTGGTTATTACGGCATTTGCACCCGAAGCGATGGTTGTTGTGCCGTCTATAGTAAGTTTTGTCAATGTCTGAGCGGCATTTATTGTAAATGTGGTTACGGTTGTTCCTGCGGTAATGGTTAAATCGCTTGTAGCGCCGGCAATTGCTGCCGCCGTTACCGTGCCTGGTCCGATCAGTGTACCCAGGGTTATTGGAGCGGATCCGCTTATGCTGTCTATGGTTCTTCCGTTTGCGTTAACTGTTGTGGCGGCCGTAGCAGCAATATTAAGCGTTATGCTTCCGTCGGCTGTTGTAACGCCTGATACGTTTACCACGCCCTGTGTAATGGTTAACCCGCTCAATGCCGCGCCGGTAATCGTGGTAGAATTGGTTGCATGGGCTTTTACGCTGGTTATGGCGGTGGACATATTGTTGAGCGCGAAAGTTTTGTCGGCTGCGACAGAGCTCTGGTCTATGGCGGCTATGGTAAGATTTGCCGCCGTTCCAAGCGAATTGGTTATCAAGCCTGAAGCTTCGAGCGTCAGAGTGTTTATTTTTGCGCCTGCGCCTGCGCTAAGGGTGTCGAGAGTGCTGTTTATATTAAGGGTTGAAACGGTTTTACCGTTAATTTGCAATGTGCCCATTCCGCCGGTATTTACATAAAGCGTTGTTATATTTTCATTTACGGTAAGCGTGGTTATGGCGG
>MWBZ01000201.1 GCA_002069765.1 bacterium ADurb.Bin243 | reverse complement strand
GATAAAACATTTGATGCGGATCAGAATAGGGACCCGTACGTTAGTTACAATGCCGCAGAGGATAGACGAAGGTCTTATCGAGATTTTGAAAAAATATCATAAATGGGGGCGGCGTGAAATATGCATCATGACGCATTTTCAGCATTTTTCAGAGATAACGCCGGAGGCCTGCGCGGCGTGCGAGAAAATAAAATCGGCCGGAATGAATATATATAATCAGCAGGTTTTTACATTCTTCAACAGTAAAAAATTTGAAACATGCCTTCTGCGAAAAACTTTAAAAATTATAGGAGTCGATCCTTATTACACTTTTAACACTAAAGGCAAGCAAGAAACGGCCGATTTCAGAGTGCCCATAGCCAGGCTCGAGCAGGAGCGAAAGGAAGAGGCACGCCTTTTGCCTGGTATTGTCAGGACGGACGAACCCGTATTCAACGTTCCGAAGATAGGAAAATCTCACTTAAGGGCGTGGCAGGACCACGAACCCATTATGATAACCGCCGACGGGAAACGCATTTACAGGTTTTTCCCGTGGGAATCCAGGTTCGCCGTGAGCGACGCTTACGTTTACGCCGACGTTTCAATTTACGATTACTTGAAAAGGCTTGAAAGCGAAGGCGAAAACGTTGACGATTACAAAACTATATGGTATTATTTCTAAGCCTGGTATTTTATAAACTGTGATTTTTAAGGCTTGCGCGGACGGGTATAAAAATCATTCGAATGTTTTGGGATTTTCAACCCATTTATCTACGATAAAATCGTCGTTTACGCATTTTAAAACCGCGATTCCGCGTCTGGCCTTTTCGTTGCTGTAGGACCATATTTCGGCTTCGATAACGCCGGGGGAATTTATTTTTGAAATTTTTCCTATCCACGAACATTTCTGTACTTCTTCGTCTTTATATGCAGCCCATTTGAATTCTGACGGGTTTTCGAGCGCGCCTTTAAGGATTCCGCATTTATAGAGCGTGAATTCTTTTTTTGCGTTGTTCCATTTGATGAGTCTGTACGTGACGGGGCGAAGATCGGATATAACGGCCGGCGAGATGACTTCCACCGATTGCGATCCGGTTATATTGCCGAAAGCTTCAATTGGTTCGAGGCCGTAGGGGCAGAAAAGAAAGTCTATAGCGTTTCTCGAATTTTCTTCGGATTTCGGCGGAATTTTTGCCTGCCATAAAACGTTTTCTTTTCCAGTTTTATCTTTTTTAAAAACTGTAAGAAGGCCCGAATAGCTCATTATTTCTTCAGTGTCGCCTTCCCTGGATATTTGCATGTTATAAGCTTTAAGCGCAATGGTTTCGGTTTCGCCGTCGCCGTCAATGTCGTAATAACGGCGTTCGAATATATCGCCTTCTTTTTTCACCGCGGCGAAGTCGAATTCATTTTCTGCCGCGGCTGCTTGTACAATCGTTAATACGTCGCCGGCGATAAAAATTGTAAGTAACAAAAGAGTAAATATAAAATTTCTTATCATTTTTAAATACTTCCTTTCAAATGTTTTAAACTATTTTAAAAAATATATAGGATTGGGATATTTGATGATAAATTTCGAATATCCGCCTTCCAGATCGCTGTACTGATCGCCGACGTTCAAAAGAATTTCATAGCCCAGTCTTTCTATTTCTTTTCTGCGGGCGCTTTTATAAGCTGCGGCCGGAACGCCGAGTTCGTTTTTATCGCGTAATATAAGTTTTTTATAAATTAAATATCCTGCGGCTTTTAAATTTTTTTCGGTAGCTTCGCGTTTGATTTCGCCGCGGCCGGTTATGAAAAATACGGCAATGCCTTTTTCCACGGCTTTTTTATATAATTTTAAATTGGCTTTTATCGCAGGAGCGGTGTTTTCATGCATCCATTTATGCCATGCGTCGGAATTGTACCCAAAATCGTATTTTTTATAAAACGCGAAATTGTCGAGGGAAGTTTCGTCGATATCGAATACTATGGCCTGTTTCACGTTTTTATTATGATGCTCTTCTATTATGGCGATGCCTTTTTGCGCCTGTTGTTCCATTTCTTTTGCCCAGTCGCCGGATTCCTTATATTTAATTATCATTTTCTTTATTTTGGAAAGGTTCGGAATATTTATTTCTTTCAGCGCGAATGCATCGCAGGTTGAAAATAATAAAATTAACGCAGTCACTAAGGTCAAAGATAAATACCTGTTAAGATTTTTTTTCATGGATTTCATTTCTCCTTTATGTTATATATAAGATTTGAATTTATACTTATACTCGCCGGTTTTTATCATGTAAATTTTATATCTTATCCGTTGTTTTGTCAATATATTTTTGTTTATATGCATGCGTCAGGCTCATTATTAACTTGACAAAATCATGAGTTTATTATAAAATCAGCGTGTTTGTTTTTAAATTTTTGAATTACAATACTACACATGAAAGCGGTGCTTTTTATGCTGAAAGTATATGCGGCCAGATGGTGCCCTCATTGCGTTAGAACCGTAGAGTATCTGAAATACAATAAGATAATGTTCGAATATTTTGAAATTGAAGAACAGCCCGATGAAATAGTAAACAAAGTAATAGCGGCCAACGGCGGCGAAGACTGGGTGGTGCCGACGCTAGAATTCAACGGCCAATGGCGTGAAGGAAAGGTTTTTAATGAAAAAGAACTTATCGCCGACTTGAAAAAAATGGGCGTAATATAAACCCGAAATATAAAATAAAAAATAGAGGTGTCCTTATGAAAAAAATTTTATCATCTTTAATTTTAACGTTAGTAATGAGTTTGGTTTTATTATCTCCGGCTCTGGCCGACCAATCTTTGACATTGAAAAACGGTTTCAACTTTATCAGCTTCAATCAAAGTTTATCATTGACCGCCGCCCAGTTCAAACAGCTTAACGCTTCTATAGAAGACGTTTATCTTTACAGCCCGGCGTCGGGATCTTTTTTAAGCGCCGGCGAAGGCACGCTTTCAAACCTTTCTGCGGGCAAGGGTTATATAGTGAAAAGCTCGTCGGCTTCAAATATTACCGTAACGGTTCCGGGAAGCGCGCTCGGGCAGATCGGCAATATAACTTTGAAAGCCGGCTTCAATCTCGCCGGATTTTCTAAAATGCCTGAAACGGTTAAATTCAGCGAATTAATGGCCAGATATTCTAAAATATCGGGCATGTATAAGTGGAGTCCGGCCGCCGGAACATTTTTGCAGGTCGTAAGAAACCCTTCTACCGGAGTTATTGAACAACTTGAAGGTTATGATCCAGTCATGGCCGCCGCGGAATCTTATTTTATAAATATGAGCGAAGAGCAGCCCCTTAATTATGACGGTTCTTCCATTATTGTAGGAACCGCGCCGCAGGCTCAAAAAATAATATGACTATTAAATTAGTTCAGCTGAAAATTGGGATTTTGCTTGAAACATAAGCGATTTATTGCTCCAACACTAAAATTTATTTCAACATCACATAAATCAAAGGTATTTGGCTATAAAATTCTGAGCAAACTTAATAGTCATAAAAAATAATTTTTACATCTAACAGAAGTTCTTCGGGCAACGCCGAAATATATTCAATGAACCTCGACGGCAGCGCGCAGACTAAAATATCGAATCATGACTTCAAATTATACAGCCCGGCGGTTTCTCCGGACGGCTCAAAAATAGCTTACGTGGGAGAAATCGGGTCAGGCTATGATATTTATGTTATGAATATCGACGGTTCCAATTATAAAAAGCTTACCAGCGATAATCAGAGCAGCTGGCCGTCATGGTCTCCTGACGGTTCAAAAATAGCTTATGTTAGATCGCAGGAAATATGGACGATGAACGCTGACGGCTCTAACCAGGATAAACTGAATGTCAATATGTCTTCAGGCATATACGGCTTGGGCAGCCCATGCTGGTCTCCTGACGGATCGAAAATATCTGTGACTGGTTTTTTCTCTTCGAGTTCCAATATTTATGCCATAAATTTAACGGCTTTGACGATGACTCAGATTACTTTCAATACCGGAATGAATATAGGCGCCGCATGGTCTCCTGACGGGTCTAAGCTGGTTTTTTGTTCGGACATGAGTTCGAATCCGCTTGAAACCGGGTTTAAAGTATATTCCACCACGGCCGCCGGCTTCAATCTGACTCCTCTCACTACCGCATTTACATCTCGCCATACAGCAAAATATTCATGGTCGGCGGACGGAAAAAAGATACTTTTTTCTGAAGCCCGTCCCGGCGATAGCAATTACATCCAGATTTATATAAT
>MWBZ01000200.1 GCA_002069765.1 bacterium ADurb.Bin243 | reverse complement strand
GAAAAATTAAAAAGGGCCGTCGCGCTTTTTCTGGCGGCGCTCGTTATATGTCAGGCATATCTATTAATCACCTGCAGGGCTTGCCTGGCGCAGGTAGAGCTCAAAGATATAAACTCCCAGATCAATATTCTCCAGGACGGCAGAATCAAGGTAAAATACAGGCTGCAATTTCTCGAAAAACAAAGCCGCGACCTCATAAAAACAGTCGGGCCGTTCGACCCGAACCACGCAATAGATTCTACCCGTTTAATTAATTCCTCTACCGGAGAAGAAATAGGCGTTTCGCTCATAGCCCCCGCCGCTTCAATCCGCGACAGCTACGGCGTTAAAATGGGCCGCAGGACGCAGCCCGGCGAATCATACGACCTTTCGATCGCCTACTCCGTTAGCGAACCGTCAGCTTTTACCACTCAAATAAACGGGGCCGATTTCGCCGGGATCGAATGGAACGCCCCGCAGTGGGCGCTCCCCATTGATAAACAAACCATGACTTTCATAACTCCCATAGAACTGCCCGACAATATTAAAAAACCCGAAGATATAACCGACCCTATCCTCGATACGATCGGCGTTATAATTCCCAACGCCGAAAAGAATAAATTCGACAGGTTCATACCTTATCCGACGCCCGACGAACAGTCCCAAAAAATCTGGCTTTCCTTTCACATCGAAAAATCCGGTTTAAATAAAATGGATAATTTCGGCGTTAAATTTTATATGCCCATGCGCTATTTCAAACTGGCGGCCTATTACAACTCTAAACCCGGACAAAATACGCCCGACGCCAACAACACTACCGGCGCAACTGATGATTCAAACCGCTACGGCCAGGACGAACCGGGCGCCGGAAAAGATTCACGCGCCGCCGCGCCTGACGAAAAAGACGACCCGGCCGTCACGTTCGCCGCTTACCTGATATTATTCCTGATAGGCTTTTACCTTATACGCTGGCTTACCCATAAATTATTTCCGCCGATACCTGAAATACCCGACGATTCCGAATATGAAGCGCCGGAAATAGAAGTCGAAAACTTTAATATATCCGAAAAAGTTCCGGACCTCAACCAGATAGAATGCGCGCTATACATCGGCGATACGTCTAAAGTCATAACCCTTATAATTTTGAGGCTGATCAATAAAAAAGCCGTCAGCATAGTAAATAACGACCCGCTCCAGATACAGGTGGATAACAAAGACTTAGCTACCGAAGAATACGAAAAAGAATTCGTTTCAAGCGCGATACTGCCCGACGGCACCATCGACAGCGAAAAACTCCACCTGACGCTCGAAAAAGTGAGCCGCGCCGTCCAGGCTAAAACATGGGACTGCGATTACGCCTCGTCGCAAAAATACTTGCGCGATAAAATACACGACCGCTACGAACAGGCCAGAACAAGAAGAAGAATCGAAGACGAAGAAGAATATTACTGGATAATGCTCGATAACGAATACGACAGATACCGCTATAACTCCAGATACCGCGGCGAAACATACTACGGCTCAGGCGATTCGACATATTCCTCCGGCGATTCCAGCGTTTCAACAGGCGGCGGTAAAGACAAAGATAACGAAAATAAAAGAACGCTATTCGACGACATTAAAAATACCGACCTGGTTAAAGGCGCCGACCGCGCAGCTTCTAAAATTGAAAATTACGCCTCCGGCATAGCCAAAAGCGTCGAAACCAGAGTATCGCGCGCTACCGACTACCTCGGCGCAAAAATGGCCGCCGTCGGAACCGCCCTCGGATATTCCGCTTGCCATAGCGCCTGCCACTCCGCCTGTCACTCGGCATGCGTGCATTCGGCCTGCCACTCCGCCTGCGTTCATTCCAACTGCCATTCGGCCTGCCACTCCGCCTGCGACTGCCACAGCGCATGCCACTCGGCCTGCCACTCCGCTTGCGTAAGCGATTTTTAACGCCGGCCCAACGGTTAATTTATACATAAGGCATTAACATGAAAGAAAACGATAATATCAATAAAAACGAATACACTTCTCCCGCTATAAGCGAAAATGAATGCCGCACCGCCGAAAACGCCGGCGCAGGCATAGGCGCGCTCAAATCCGCCGCCTCGCAGATAATCCAGAGTACCAGAGAGCAGATATTCCTTCGCGATTGCGACCGGCTGCTGATTTTAAGGCCTAACCGGATGTATTTCGTCAATAAAACAGCGCTTTATATTCTAAAAAAATTATACAGCCCCGATTATCATAGTTCCGCCGATGCCGGCGGAAACTTCGCCGTCGATATCGAAAGAATAGCCGATGAATGCTCGGCTTTTTATAAAATCGATAAAAACACCGCCATAAACGATATGCAGAAACTCCTTCAAACGCTGGCTTCGCTCCTCGCGTCGCAAAACGCGATACCTTACGTCGACCGCTATCCCACGCCGCAGCTTAAAATGACCGATTTTTCAAGCCATGAACTCTATTATCCCGTGCTTTCGGAAATAGCGCTCACATACAGATGCCAGCTTAAATGCTCATTCTGCTACGCCGGCATCGGCTCCTGCAAAAACCCCAGGCTCGACGCCGCTAACCATAAAAATGAAATGTCCATGGACGAAATTAAAAAAACTATAGATATAATATCCGGCGACGCGCACTGCCCCACTATATCGTTTACCGGCGGTGAACCCACCCTTCGCTTCGACGAACTCGCCCGCGCCGTCGCTTACGCTAAATCAAAAGATATGAGAGTCAATCTGATCACTAACGGAATAATTTTATCAGACCCCCTAAAAGCGCGCGCGCTCAAATCCGCCGGGCTCGACTCCGCGCAGGTCAGCATCGAAGGCTCCGACGCCCTGACGCACGATAATATAACCGGCGTAAAAGGCTCTTTCGAAAAAAGCCTGGCGGCCGTTAAAAATCTTAAAGCCGAAAAAATTCACGTCCATACCAATTCAACCCTTACCAGCGATAATTTCCAGAGCGTTTACGGCGTTCCCGCGCTTATTTCGGAACTCGGGCTTAAATATTTTTCGGTCAATATGGTCATTAAAACCGGAAATGCCAATATTAACGAAGGGCTGCTCATTAATTACACCAATATAGGCGGCCATATAGATATTTTGCAGAAAAAATCGCAGCAGGCCGGCGTCAAGCTCGTATGGTATTCGCCCACGCCGTATTGCCTGTTTAACCCTGTTTCTTCAGGACTCGGCTCTAAATCCTGCGCCGCCGCCTCCGGACTGCTTTCAATATCGCCCTACGGCGAAGTCCTTCCCTGCTCATCATTTAAAGACAGCCTTGGCAATATCCTCAAAAAGCCGTTTGAACAAATATGGTCCAGCAGGGCCGCCAGATACTTCAGAAATAAAGAATTCATGCCGCCCGCATGCGACGGCTGCGATAAAAAAAATATCTGCCAGGGCGCATGCCCCCTTTACTGGGACGCCTGCGGCAATTTCTCGGAAATCGAAAAAGTCATGGGTAAAAAATTATATATTAATCTTAAAAATATAGCCTGGAAAATTAAAAGAAAACTGGCCGCGCCTAAGTACGGAATTTAAAATAATCCAAAACCACAGGCGCGTTTTGATTTTACCCGGCTTTTTCACGCCGGGCAGCGGCAATGCCGCAGGAGGATAATTTTGGCAAATTACGACATAAATAAATTCAAAGACTGGATTAAAAAAACTATCGCCAATATAGAAAGCGCCATTAAAGAAACCGACGAAATGCAGACCGCTTTCAATAGCGAGTACGTCAATAAATTCAAGCTGGCCTACGATTCCATCTTAAGCGGCGCGGCGGAAAACGCCGTTAAACTCTACTTCAACGGCGAATTAAAAGAATTTAAAACTTTCCATGAATCGCTCGGCTCCAAAATCAATGAAAAAAAACTGGAACTCGCGAAACGAAAAAAAGACCTGGAAACACAACTCAATAAAACCGAAGATGAAATCAAATCGGTAAAAGACCTGAATTCAGATTTGTTGAATAAACTTAAAAAAATAAATCCAAAATTGAACGAACGGGAAGAAGCCCAGAAAGTCATCGTATCACGCCATGAAGGCTCCGCTATAACGCTCAAAAAAAATATTGAAACGCTCAGTAAAGGCCTCGGATTTATAATAAATTTCTTCACACTGTCTAAATTTAAAACAAACCTTAAAAAAGAAATCGAAATTTTGAAAAATGAAAAAAATAAACTAAAAAAAATCAGAGACGAATATTTCAAAGTCAAATCCGACGCTGATAAAGATATCGGCGATCTCGAAAAAGAATACCGCGAAAATGTTGCTTGCGC
>MWBZ01000199.1 GCA_002069765.1 bacterium ADurb.Bin243 | reverse complement strand
AAAGCAAACCGCCGCGTCTTCGGTGGATTGAAGCCATTTAAACATATTGTCCTGGCCGTGAGGTATCAATATGTATTTTTTTAATTTTTCAAATCCAAGCATGCCGTCAACCAGGGTTATTATCTTGTTTTCTTCGATTTCGATTTCGCCGAAAAATTTACTCTGGATTTTCACAAAAACCTCTCCTTATATTTTTTTGCCTGTCATAAAGCCGGTAAAAGGGCATTAAAACCCTTACAAAACATATTATTTTAATTATACAACACGCCCGCGGCTTTGTCAACACATTAAATTATTATTATTTACTCAAAATAAGCCCGGCGGGCTAATAATAAATAATTAAAGGGGCTGACTTTATTCAGCCCCCTTTTTACCGTCCTTATTTACTTACTGGTTCATGTACGAATTGCACACTTTGAGGGATTCTTCGAGTTCCGCCGCGAAATTAGCGGGCGAGAAAATGCTTTCGTCCACCGCGGGCGCGCTTTCGCCGAGCGCCTGGCCGGTGAATGCCGAGGTCAAATTGTCTATCACTCTCGGCGCGTTGGCTTTCAATTCGTCGATTATATAATGCTTGACGCAATATTTTTCATCCATTACCACGACCTGTTCGCCGGTCAGGTTGGACACGTTGAATATAAGCGGTCCTGACAGGTTGGCCGATATTTTGAGGGGATCTTCGGGAACGGTTACGAGGCAGTAAATCGCCACGTCTTCCGCCGAAGTAATTCCAAGCCTGCCGACCGTGTCGTCGCTTATTTCGATTGAATAATCAAACATAAAAGACATCGGGGTAGTGACTAAGAAACACAAATACTGGTTTTCGATCGACTGCAGCCAGTGAAAATTCTGGTCTTTTTCGTGAGGGATCAGAATAAACTTTTTAAAATCTTCGAACCCTATCAATCCGTTCGCGAAACTTAAAATTTTACTGTCGTCGATAGCCACCTCTCCCCAGAATTTGGTTTTAATCATCATATCCATCATCTCCTCGTTTTATTTAAAATTTAAATGTTCACATATTATATTTTAATTTTTTCGCTATTTAAGGAAGTCCAGAAGCGACTGCTGGTTGATCTTTGCGCTTACCTGAAGAGCGCTGCGGTAAATCAGATCTACCGTGTTGAGCTCCACTACCGCTTTTTCAAAATCGACGCCTTCGGTTTCCGTTATCATTTTATTTATGTAGACTTCGATTTCCTTGTTGCGGGCCGTGCTGCGTTCCACCTGAGTCAGAGCGCTTCCCGTCATCTCGCGAGTGTCCGCTATGTGGCTAATGGCTTCGTCGAGCTTCGCCAGGCCGCTTTTATAGCTCACCACGCTCGAGCCGTCGTCCTTCGAATTGTTAGCCAGGCCGTTAACGTCGCCGTTGAACAGCTGGTCTCTTATTTCTATTAATATATCAAATATCGACTGCGCGTTCTCTGAAGACCTTTTTATACTGGTTCTATTATTACTATCGACAATTTTTTCCTCTTTTATAGCCATTTTTTCTAAAAAATTAGAACTATCTTTCAGATCGATGGGCGAAGCTGAATCGATTACCAGCTGATTGTCTGAATTGACATAAGCCTTAACGCCGGGAGCGGCCGTGTTGATTTTTTTAACTACGTCGCTTAAAGCGTCGGCGGGCGTATAATTCACGGAGGCTCCGTTAACGCTGAGGGTTCCGGCTGCTACTCCCTGATCGCCTATGGATTTTGCGAGCATCGGCGACGTGATGGATGCTCTGGAAGCCATACGGTTGCCCATGGCTATCTTCGAAAAGAAATCGCCAGTAACGTCGCTGAAATTGTTTAAATTAAGGCTTTCTTTATTGCCGAGCGGAGAAAGTTCGAAACGGCCGCCGTTGAAGCTGGCCATGACGCCTATATTCGAAGAATTTATCTTTTCCATTAGCGTTTTCAAAGTATCGGCGGCGTCCACCGAGAATTCCTTGCCGTTTATCGCAAATCTGCTGCCCGCCGCCACGCCGAGCGTCCCTACTACGGAGCTGTTCTCCGTTACCGCCGCGCCGAGGTCTTTGCCCTGATATGAAAATTCGAAGCTTTTTATAAATTCCGATGTGCCGTCGGTTATATTGGATAAACGCGAAGACGGATCGGGCGGATTTCCGGCCGATATGACGAACCTTCCGCCTTCGATAGAGGCCGTGGCGTTGATTCCGGCTATGCCGTTTATCCTGTCTTTTATAGTTTCTAAAGTTTCGCTCGCGGCGTCCACTATTCCTACGTTTACATTATTTATCTTAAAATTGCCGTTTTTAACCCATTCGTTTTTGGAAAGCGGCTGCGCCGAAACGAAAGCGTCGGCTATTACCGCCGTGCTTTTATAACGGCTTCTGGCAAGCCCCAGTTTTTCCATGAGGCCGCTGGTGTCGTTTTCGACGATAAGGCTTCCGGCGCCTTCCAGCGAAAGCCTGCTCAGGCCGTCGGAGCCTTTCGAGACTTTTGCGTAAACGTTTTTCACGCCGTCGTTTATTTTTTTTGCGATATCGTTTAATGAATCTTTATTTACATCTACTTTGATAAGGCGGCCGTTAATATAAAAGTTGCCGTTCTTTATATCGTTAAGTTGAAAAGCAAGACTGGAGCCAGGATCTGCGACTCCTGCGCCCGCGAATTCAACCTTCGAGTTGAGCCCGGCGGCTTCCAGAAAATTAGTTCTGGCGCGTTCGAAGCCGGTAGCCCCTTCTATAAGCGCGAACTGGTTGGCCGCGCCTTTTTCCCGCGCTTCGAGCACGAAGCGGTAAGCGCCTTTGTCCTCGATAATTTTCGCATACGCTATCTGAGAGCCTTTATTTATTTTATCGGCTATCGCCTGAAGGCTTTCTCCGCCGTCTATCTTAACTATCTCTTCGTAACCGCGCCCTTTTATGGTAAAATATCCGGGCTTCAGATTATCCATTGCAGGGGCCCTGTTTATGTCGCCGAACGCTTTCGTGCTGTAAACGCTCTGCCTGGTTACGTTCATGAATGCGGTTTCGCCGTTTATATTCGATACTATTTTCGAGCTTTCGCTTTCGTTCATGCGTATTTCAGAGCGGTCTCCGTTATACGCGACGTCGTTAATTAACGTGGCGCCGCTTAGATTTTCGCTCAGATTCATGACGCGGCCGCCGCCTATGCTGAATGAAAAAGGCTCATTCTGGTTTTTCGATCCGCCAAATGCGTAACCGGCGGCGTTTTTCAGGTTAGCGTCTGAAAGCACCTGCTCTATGAGCGCCTGCATTTCGTTGGCTATTATGTCGCGGTCGTTTTGAGTCAGCGTGTTGTTAGCCGCTCTGACGGAAAGTTCCTTAAATCTGCTGAGCATGTTGCCGACGTCGCCTAAGGCCGAATCCGAATCGGCGAGATTGGTTTTCGCGTAAACAAGATTCGTGTTATACACTTCCACGCTGCTTTTTTTAACCGTAAGCTTTATGGAATTGGCGATGCCTATAGGATCGTCGGAAGGGCGTATAATTCTCTTGCCGGTCGCTATCTGCTGTTGAAGGTCGCTCAACCTTTCGCTGTGCGAGCCTACGTTACTTAACGACATATTTATCTGCATATTTGTTGTGATTCTCATATAACCCCCCTTAATTATTTCACGAGCCCGTTAATTATCGTATTGAGTATGCCGTCGATCACGTTTATCATGCGCGCAGAAGCGTTATACGCATGCTGAAATTTCATCATATTCGAAATCTCTTCGTCTATGGAAACTCCTGAAACCGATTCTTTTTTCAGCTTTAAATTATTCAATATGGCTTCCTGCGTTTTAGCCGTCGTCTGGGCTGTCTGCACCTGGCTTCCTATGCGGAAAACTATTTCGCTGTATTTGTCGGTGACGCTGGAGCCGTCTTCAAAAATCGCCGTGGATTTCATTTCCGTATATTTCAACGCAACGGTGTTGTCGGCGGGGCCTTTCGCCCTCATAACGCCCGTCTGCGCGTAATAATCTTCATCGAGGCCGGCGGCGGCGAATTTTGAAGGATCGCTCTTCAATTCGGAATTGACGGAAAAACTGTCTATTATCTTCCGGGCCGAATCGCCTTCGGAAAAATTCATGGCGTTAAAAAAGTTCCTGCCGGTGGCGCCGCTTAAGTCGAACCCCTGTTTATGTATCTCGTTGAACGCTCCCGCGAATGTTTTAACGAAACCGGCGATCTGATCCAGATAGCCTGGAACCGCTTCGTCGCGGACAGCCAGAAGCGCCCCTATTTCTCCGCCTTTTAAAACGGGCTTCGAATTTATCTGCGCAAGGCCTGTAGAATTGAGCCTTAATTCGATTCCAGCCAGCGCGTCTTTAATTTCATTG
>MWBZ01000198.1 GCA_002069765.1 bacterium ADurb.Bin243 | reverse complement strand
TCGCCGTTGACCTGATTCATTATTTTAAAACATTCACGGAGCGTTTCGTCAGGCATATTGTTGCCCAGCGGAGGAAGCAGCATGGTAAGCGCTTCGTTGTTGTGTATGAATAAACATAAGTTATCGTTTATTTTCTTTATAAATCCATCGGCGTTTTCAAACCACATGAAATTGTTAGCGAATGTATAATCCGAAAGATTAACTTTTAATTGTCCGACAAAAGTGTCAAAAATATTTCTGTGGGAAATATTTACCTTTTCCAGCCCCAAACTGCTTATTGACTCACACTGTACTAAAATACTAACCACTTCCCCAAACATTTTTAATTATTTTTATGTTGTTAATATGTTTTTTATATATATTCAGCAGATATTGTTCAGTTGTTTTTTTCGCAGGGCCAAAAAAAAAGCTAAATCAAGCGATAACAAAATACCGCTTGATTTAGCTAATCAAATTATATATAGGTCGTATTCAATTTTTATGGTACTGTGTATTAAATTTATTTTACACATACATAGGAGGGCAAAAAAATTACCGCTCCGTAAAGTTCGCCTTCTTTTCCGCTTTAAATATCTTTTTAAGCGGTTCCCTTCTTGTTTTAATTATTCTTTTTCTTCCTTAGCTGCTTTGCCTTTAGCTATTACTTCGGGTTCGGCAGTTTCAGCGGCGCCTTCGGCTACGGCTGCAGCGGCTTCTTCTTCGACGCGAGGAGTAGCTACGGTAACGAGCACGTCGTGAGGATCGGAAATGACATGCACTTCGGGAGCCACTTTTATATCGCCCACGCGGATAGCGTGGTGAAGATCGAGGCCGGTGACGTCGATTTCAAAATGATCGGGAATATTGATCGGGAGGCAGTCTATTTCTATCTGATCTTTGATATGAGTAAGTATGCCGCCTTTTTTGAGGCCGATAGGAGTTCCGTGAGTGATAACCGGAACCATCGTTCTGATTTTTTTGTGTTCGTCGTATTCATAAAAATCAACGTGCATGATCCTCATTTTTATAGGATCGTACTGGATGTCTTTGATAAGCGTATTTTTAATGACATCTTTAGCGCCGTCGTTGAAATTTACCGAATAAATGGCCCTTTTGTTGTTTTTTCTGAAAATATTTTCGAAATCCAATTTAGTCAAAGTAAGCATGGTGCTTTCTTTGCCCTGGCCGTACAATACCGCCGGAATTCTGCCCTTGGTTTTTAATTTGTTATTAGCCGATGTGCCCGCGGATTTTCTGACTTCCGCTTTAATGCTAACCTGTTTCATGGTAAGAATCTCCCCTCTTTTTCGTTATTTTACTAAAAATATATGCGTATTTTACTACAATTGCATAGCTTTTGTCAAGTAATTTTTAATTTTTTCTGTAAAATAATGAAAAAAGTTATCCGTATCTAGCCGGCTCGGCTGAAATTGATCGTGAAAGCGCTTCCTTCTCCTAATTTGCTGCGGCAATTAATCGAGCCGTTGTGCTGCGAAATTATAGCCTGGCATATAGAAAGGCCGAGACCGCTCCCGCCGGCCTGCGATTTTGTCGTGAAGAAAGGCTCGAAAATGTTGGCTATAAGCTCTTCGCTCATGCCGCAGCCGTTATCTTCTATGGTGCAGCATATCAGCGAATCCATAGCCGTAAGTTCGACCTTTATCAAGCCGTCGCGGCCTTCGGGTATGGAATGTATCGCGTTGGATATGAGATTTATCATGACCTGCTCGATCTGTGAAGCGTTTCCGACGATTTCCGGGCGTTTAGCGGCGCATTCGAACGTCAGATGGACGTTTTTTAATTTAGTTTTGTGCCTGCATAGCTCTATGGAATTAGCTATTACGGCTTTTAAATCTATTTTTTCCTGTCCGGAAGGCACTACTTTAGCGAAGTTTAGCGTATTGAGTATAGTTTTGTGGATGCGTTCGATGGAATCTTCGATCTGTTTTAGATTGCATTCGATTTCCTGGTTCGCCTCCGCATTGCAATGTCTTATGCTGTCTTTCGCGAGGTTTATAACCGTCAGGGGATTTTTGATTTCGTGGACGATTTCTGAAATTATTCTGCCCAGGAAGATCATTTTTTCGTTTTGCATCAGTTGGCGTTCCAGCAGCTTTTTTTGAGTGACATTGCTGGCTATTATGACTATCGCCTGGATTGCCGGTTCCGCCGTCCTGGAGGACTTTATGACAAAAGCCGAAAAGTTGGTCAGAATTTTCTGCCCGTCGAGCGTTCTCAAGTAAAGGTCGCTGTTATATATGCTTTTATTTTCAAACAGCGACGCCATTATTTTTGCGTACTCGCCTTCGCAGAAAAAAATTTCCGCGCTTTGAGAAACCACGCTTTTAGAAGAAGCTTTCAAGTTCTGCTCGGCGCCGGAATTAAAAATTAAAATTTTACAGTTGATATCGAGGATTATAATTATTTCGGAAGAGCTTCTGATTACGTTATAAAGAAAATTTCTATTTTCGGCGAGCTCGCCGTGGGTTTTAAGAAGAGCCTCATAATTGACCATCAGCTTGTCATTCGTCTGCCTGATTCGTTTTTGCGACTCGAGGCTTATGTTTTTAAGAAACCTGAAAGCCGCGTAGGAATAGCGGTGAGAAAACCTTTTAAATCGCTCCTCGTCGAGGCTGATGAGCATCGACGGTACTACCGCGACAGCGTTAGCGCTTCTCACGCTGTTATCGAGAAAAGACATTTCGCCGAAAAACTCAGTTTCGTTAAGCCTGGTGATTTCGTATTCGGCGCCGTTTTCCATAGTTTTACATATTTTAACGCATCCGGATATGAGCATGTATATGGAAGTGCCGAAATCGTTTTCGCGAAAGATCGTTTCGTTTTCGTTTATATCGTGAAATGAAGCGAACTCCAGCAGCTCTTTTATTTCAGACTCGGAAAGGTTGGACAAAATATTGATTTTTCTAATTTTAGGGATATAAAGATCGATTTTATTCAAAATTTTACCTCGTCAATCGGGCTTTTTACTCATTAAATGAGGCGCGGATGTTTATCATGCCGTATTCTACTTTATTTTTAATAAATTTTCAAGATATTTTTGACGCATTGTCCGATAAAATAAAAATCTTGCATTCCGCCATTAAATTATGTTAAAATAAGCCGTGGCGTGAAAAGCGATATTTTAGCGTTTTTCAATCTTGCGTCATTTTCTTTAATCAAGTATTAAAAATATTATAATAGGAGAGGGTTTTAAAATTATGCCCAGCAAATCGTATTTTAACATCCGGAAAAGATTTATTTTTACAGCGGTCCTTATAGTTTTTTTACTTTTATTATGCTCTTCTGGAGCCATGGCCGTCGCGCTTTCCTATAAAGACATTCCCGGCATCGCTTCCTACTTTTTTTATACCCACGTCAATCATCGTGAATTCAACGAAGAACTCTATATGCGCACCGTCAAAAATTTCATGAAAATACTCGATCCCACTAAAATATTCTTTTTAGCCGAAGACGTTGAAAAGTTCGAGAAAGAAGCCAAAGACAACGTGAAAAAGCTTATGTCGGATTTTAAATCCGGCGATATGGCCTTTTTCATAAAAATACACGGTTTTTTCAATAAGCGCCTCGCGGAAAGAAAAGTCGAGATCGATTCCATGATAACCGAAGAATTCAAGCCGCTTCCGGCCAGCGAAACCGACGGGCTCGATTCTCCCGAAGCGCAGCTTTGCAAAACGACGGCTGAGCTTGAACTCCGCATTAAAAAAATACTCAGCCTTCAATTCGAAGGCCTGAAATCGGCGAAAAAAGACGCCAAAGAGATCGTGAAAAAATTAAAAACCCGCTATAAAGACGCTTATGCGCATTACGATAAATTCGACGAAGTCAAGATAGCGGATTACATATTAAAAAGTTTTTCTACGGGCCTCGATCCTCATTCGCTTTATTTCAACCCGGAAGAGATCGAAAGTTTCAATATATCTTTTAAGCTGTCTCTCGAAGGCATAGGCGCGACGCTAAAAAGCGAAGACGGTTACACCATCGTCGATTCGCTGGTGACCGGCGGTCCCGCGGAAAAAAGCAATCAGGTGAAACCGAATGATAAAATAATCGCCGTAGGACAGCAAAATGGCGATATGCTCGACATTATAGGAATGGATTTAAACAAGGTCGTACAGAAAATCAGAGGGCCGAAAGGCACTAAAGTCCGCCTCAGCATTCTGCGCGAATCCAAATCCAAGCCTTCGGAACAATTTCTCGTAACCATCGTCCGCGACAAGATTAAGCTTGTCGATCAGGCCGTAAAGCATGAAATAAAAGAAATCGAAGGCAAAAAATACGGCGTCATAAAAGTTCCTTCATTTTACGAAGATATGGAAGGCGTAAGAAAGCATGTAGCGGGTGCCGCCTCTTGTTCGAGCGACGTTAAAAACGCTCTCGAGTACTTTAAAAGCACGGGCGAGGTCGAAGGCGTCGTTTTAGACCTTCGCAGCGATACCGGCGGCTCGCTCAACGAAGCG
>MWBZ01000197.1 GCA_002069765.1 bacterium ADurb.Bin243 | reverse complement strand
ACGCAGGATATGCCGTCGCTGGCTTATGAATTGAAGGAGCGTATGCTTTTCGGGTGGAAGCACTGGGGCGATCCGCACGCGGATTACGATGAGGATCTCAGGAAAAAAGCGGTCGAAGAGTATAAAAGCATATTCGCCGTCGAGCCGGAAGAAAATAAACCTCTCAGGGATATAAACGACGCTATCTCAGAATATAAAAAACAGCTGCAGGAACAGGAAGCGGCAAGAAATAAATAATAATACACGAAAAGCAGGGTAATTACTATAATGAAAAAAATATTCGGCTTAATATACGATTTTTTTATGTGGATATTATTTAGTATCGTCATGGTCGTAATGCTTGTCGTTACCTGGCCGATTTTCGTATTGACCAATTTCGTAACCATTATAAAAAGCGAACTCATGTTTTCTCTAGCCACCGCATTTCTTGCGCTGGACCAGCTTACAAAATACGCCGTCATTAAAACCATGATTCTTGGCCAGAGCATTCCTGTTATAAACGAAGTGCTTCATTTTACATATGTGCATAATTACGGCGCGGCATTCGGACTTTTCCAGAAAAAATGGTACCTGTTCATCGCCGTCGCTTCCATATCTATAATGGTTATAGTTTATTACTCGAAATTTCTGGCGCCAAATAACCTGTGGGTGCAGACCGCGCTGGCTCTTTTGCTCGCAGGCGCGCTCGGAAACCTTATCGACCGGCTTAAATACCGTTATGTGGTAGATTTTATAGACGTAAGGTTCTGGCCCGTGTTTAACATAGCCGATATCGTAATAAACGTAGGCGTGGGAATGCTTATCGTAGAAATGTTCTGGGAATCGCATGAAGAAGTCAAAGAAAAAGAAAGTGAGAACTGATGCATCCGGTTATCGTTAATCTGGGGCCATTAACTATCCATAGTTATGGCCTTTTTATTTCTTTAGGATTTACTTTCGGAATTTTACTGGCCATAATGCGCGCGCCGCGCTTTAAAATAGAAGCCACCGCCGTGCTGGACATGGCCATTTACGCTATAATATCAGCTATCGCCGGTTCGCGCATATTTTACGTGATAGTCAACTATCATGAATACGCGGGCGATCCGCTGAAGATATTTTATCTCCACAAGGGCGGCCTGGTATTTTACGGCGGGCTCATAGGAGTGGTGGCGGCCCTTTCTTACTACATCATCAAAAATAAGCTGGATTACTTTAAAACCGCGGATATGCTTATTACTTCTCTTCCGCTGGGGCATTTTTTCGGCCGCATCGGATGCTTTTTGAACGGATGCTGCTACGGCGCTCCTACGGCGTCTTTTACGGGCATCAACTTCCCCAACTTAAAAGAAGCGTGCTTTCGCCATCCTACTCAGCTTTATGAAGCGGCTTTCTGCCTGACGAGTTTATTTTTACTTCTGGCTTTTGAAAAATTCTTTAAAAAAACCGACGGTATTTTATTCGTGCTATATATTTACATGTATTCCGCGTGGCGCTTCGCCATCGAGTTTTTAAGGGACGACGACCGCGGGCAGTTTTTATTCGGCCTTTCGCCGTCGCAAAACGTAAGCATCGCCGGGTTTGTTTTCGCGACTATCGTTTTAATAGCGGTATTGAAAACCAAAAAAGCGACGGGCGATAAAAAGCAGATAAAATAATGTTTATCGAAAATATTAAAAATTAAAGAGGCT
This sequence comes from bacterium ADurb.Bin243, assembly GCA_002069765.1. Taxonomy (GTDB): domain Bacteria; phylum Muiribacteriota; class UBA9980; order UBA9980; family UBA9980; genus UBA9980. The sequence continues at coordinate 2,827 of MWBZ01000197.1, read as the reverse complement.
TTATGGCGAGCGTTGAACATAAAATATCCGTATCGGAAAGCGAAGCCAATTTGCGGCTCGATAAAATCATTAGCGATAAAATCGCGGAAATATCTCGCTCTATGGCGGCAAAACTCATAAGCGGCGGAAACGTGGTTTCGAGCTCTTGCGGCAAGTTGATGAAACCTTCTTATGCGGTCAAAGAAAGCGAAATAATAACGGTTTATATACCCGAAGCCAGGCCGCTCGACGTTAAAGCCGAAAATATAGACTTAAACATAATATACGAAGACGGCGACCTCATTATAATAAATAAAAAAAACGGCATGGTGGTGCATCCGGCGGCCGGCCATCAGAGCGCCACTCTGGTAAACGCCGTTATGGGCCATTGCGACGATCTTTCGTCCATAGGCGGCGTGATAAGGCCCGGAATAGTCCATCGGCTCGATAAAGACACTTCGGGCATAATTATTATAGCTAAAAACGACGCGGCGCACAACGGTTTATCTGATCAATTCAGGGATCGCACTATAAAAAAAACTTATTACGCCATAGTATGCGGTGAAATTAAAAAGAGCAAATTCGCCGTGGACCTCGCTATCGGCCGCAGCGCTTCCGACAGAAAAAAAATGGCGGTTATTCAAAGCGATACCCATAAAGCCAGAGAAGCCTTTACCGAGTTCGAGCTCGTAAGCGTAAGAAACGGTTTCAGCCTTTTAAAAGCTATGCCGCGCACCGGGCGCACTCACCAGATAAGAGTGCATCTGTCGCATGTGGGGTTTCCTATAGCGGGCGATGTTTTATATACTCCGCCGGCCATGTATAAGGCCCTGGCAAGAAAAAAATATTTTTCCGACAGGCTCTGGCTCCACGCCGCCGAAATAGAGTTCAAACATCCTGCCAGCGGCAAAATTTTAAAATTCCAGACCGGCCTTCCCGATGAATTTGACATTTTTATTAAAAACATATAATATATAAAAGAAGGATTATGGATTCAAGACCAGTAAGAAGGGCGACATACGTCCCTAAAACAACTAAATACGTGAGCGCGCCTCAGGCTTCCACAGGCTACAGCTGGTACGAAATAGCGGCCGTAGTGCTTTTTTTCATAGGTTTTATATATGTGGCAAGCCTTCAGTTTTTTACGATAGAAGATAATATCGCCTTTATCTCATGCCGTTCAGCGCGGAGGTCCATATCTACGGCCATATCCGAGTTTAAGGCCGACTTTCCCTCCGTCGTTATCGGTCATGTTAAAAAAGAAATCAATTTAAAGAAACTCGTAGACACAAAATATTTGAGGTATAATCCAAAATGCTGGTGCGACGGAAATTTTAAGATTAATTCAAAAGACGAAGTTTACTGCACTTTTCATACTCCGGAAATAGAGGACGCAAATAATTAAAGTTATGGCTTGTTGCTATTGACAAAGCCATGCGGTTTAATGTAGTATTTAAGTTATAATATAAAAATTTAAAAAATAAGAGGTGACAGATGGCTGAGAATAAAGAAATGCAAAACGAAAACGATCAGGTGGTAGAAGCGGTTTCGAACGAAAATGAAGAGTTTAAAGGCGGGCCGAAGTTTAAAAGAAGGATATTTCTTATCAAACGCGGCCTTCAGTTCCGCTATATGGGTGTAATATTCGTGGCTATGCTTTTAGTCGCGATGATAGTCGGCTGGACCGTTTATTTTTCAATATGGAAAGATATTTCAGACCCTACCAAAAAACACGACGAACTCGTCGAAGTTTTCGTTCAGGGCAATCAGGTATTGATAGCCCGAATGACGTTCATAGCGGTGATGATATGTTTCCTGTCGGTTTTTGTTTCGCACAAGATCGCGGGGCCTGTCTACAGGCTTGAAGAATCGGCTAAAATAATCGCTTCCGGCGACTTTTCACGGCGCATTAAGTTAAGGCAGGGCGACGAGCTTCAAGACCTGGCCGACGCGTTTAATACGATGACCGAAAGTCTGGATAAAATTATAGGCGAAGATCAGAAAATGCTTCAAAATTTAAATCTTATCATCGAAAAAATTAAAAAAGACTTTAAAATGAAGACAATCGCCGAAAACCGCAAAGGCGAAATAATCAACGAATTGCAGTATATCGCGGATGAATTGAATAAGATTTCTTCGGCTTTCATAGTTTCCGATAACTCGGGGCCTAAAGAAAATATCGGCGATGACGATAGCGAAGAAGAAAACGCGTAATTAATTTATCGATTGTTAAAATTAAATACTAAATATTTAAAAGCCTGTTCAATCTAAAGAATGTTGAACGGGCTTTTAAATTTTGTTTAGAAATATTTGACAACGCACTTGTTTTTTTATATAATTCATATAATTATACAAAAACAGTCAAAATTGTATATTTTTATCGTATATAAACGCATTGAAAGCATGGTGAATAAATGACTATAATAAAAAATAAAAATAGTTTCAAGACTTTTTGCATTTATTTAATCGCGAACTTTATATTTTTGATCGCGGCGCCTTATATAGCGCCCGCAATGGCGCAAAATGCCGCCGGAGAAACTGCGGTTAGAATAATGTCTGACGGTTCCGAAAAAATATTGGAAACCGCCGCCGGAAGAATACCGAACGATTTAAAAGAAGCTGCTATAACCGCAGCGACTCAACAGGCCATGGCCCAAAAATCAGGGAGAATAACCGACGAGCCGTCCGAACCGGCCCCTACGGTCGAAATTAGTCTTGGCGATACAGGAAATCCGGTAGGGCCTAAAATAGACCTGGACGATATAGACGACGCATGGATTAAAAAAAGTTCGCCTGTAACTAAAAAGGCTTATGTATGGAGCAAAACCACCGCCGTTTCAACGGCTCG
>MWBZ01000196.1 GCA_002069765.1 bacterium ADurb.Bin243 | reverse complement strand
TCGGCTGCGGCTTTTCTTCCGACGTGGCCGGCCTGGGATCTTTGATCGCGGCCGCCGTAAAGCATAAAGGTTTTTCTTTCATAAACGTTATGTCGCCTTGCGTAACTTTCAATAAGCTTAACACTTACGATTATTATAAAAAACAGGCTTATAAGCTCGAAGACGAGGCCGGCTACGATCCTTTTTCTTACGAAAAAGCCCTTGAAACGGCCGCAGCTTATTTTGAAAGAAAGCCGCTCGGCGTTTTATTCAAATGCGAAACCAGCGTTTTTAAAGAAGTGCACATGTCTTCGCATCCGGTTCCGCCGGCGCTTCAGGATATTTCCGATCCCGTAAAACATAAGCATTTAATGGACCAATATTTAAGACATTAATAAAGGAGCCCGAAGTTGAACGCATACTTGATAAGCGATTTGATTAAGAACGCAGCGTTGCTTCTGGCGTTGAGCATACTTTACGATTTCATTTCCACCAACCGCAAAGCACCGCTCAGAGATGTTTTTACCGGTTTCATCCTCGGCGCGATATGCCTGGGAGTGATGCTGAATACATTTAATTTAACGCCGGGCGTCGTTTATGATACCCGCTCTATTTTGCTCGGCATATCCGGGCTTTTTTTCGACCCGATTTCAACCGCCATCGCGGCTGTTATAGCCTCTTTATACCGGTTATACCTCGGCGGTGCAGGCACTATGGCCGGCGTGTCTACGATATTTTCGACCGCTCTTATCGGAGTTATATGGCGCCGTAAAAACATCAACAGGCTCGATTACATATCAACAGGCGAGTTATATATTTTCGGCATAATCGTTCACGCCGCAATGCTTTCGTGCCAGCTGCTGATACCGTGGCCCAAATCGATCGAATCGCTCAAAAACATTTCTATACCCGTAATGATCGTTTACCCACTAGGCACGATGCTTCTTGGAAAACTCATGATCGACCGCAACTTAAAGATAAAAACGAAGGCCGAGCTCGCTAAAAACCGCGCCATGCTCGAAGAAATTTTAAATTCTATACCTTTTTCGGTATTCTGGAAAGACCGCGACAGCGTTTATCAGGGATGCAACATGCAGTTCGCCAAAGATATAGGCATATCTTCTCCGGGCGAGATAGCCGGAAAGACTGATTACGATATGCCGTGGCCTAAAAGCGACGCCGACGGGTATATTCATGACGATAAAGAGGTTTTGAACTTAAAACAGTCGAAAAGGAATATAGTAGAGCAATTGACTAAACACGACGGAAAGAGGATATGGCTTTCCACCACTAAAGTCCCTCTTATAGATTCAGGAAACGAGGTTTTCGGCGTTTTAGGGCTTTACGAAGACATAACCGAAAGGCGCCTCGCAGAGCTGGAGCTTATGAAAGCGAAGCATGCGGCCGAAGAGGCGAGCCACGCCAAGAGCATGTTCCTGGCGAATATGAGCCACGAAATAAGAACGCCGATGAACGGCATCGTAGGCTTCGCCAAGCTTCTCGAAATGAGCGATCTGGACGACACCCAGAAGGATTACGTATCGGTCATAAATTCATCTTCGCGGCATCTGCTGGATATTATAAACGATATACTCGACATTTCCAGAATCGAAGCCGGAAAAGTCAAGCTGGAAAGCAGGCCTTTCGATTTATTCAGCGTACTTTCTCAAACCATGGAGACTTTCAAACCTGCCATCGAAAATAAAGGATTGAAATATAAAATCGAAATTTCTCCCGAAATCGATTATTTAGTTTACGGCGATTCCACGCGCATTTCGCAGCTTTTATTCAATCTTATCAATAATTCAGTTAAATTCACCGAACGGGGATGCATAGAAGCGTCTATCACCCAGCTTGGCAGAGACTCTTCCAGCGCGACTTTGCGGTTCAGCATAGCCGACACGGGAATCGGAATCGAAAAGGAAAAATTAACTAAAATATTCGACAGTTTTTTTCAAATAGACGGCTCTTATACTAAAAAATATCAGGGAACCGGCCTGGGGCTCGCGATAGTTAAAAACCTCACGAATCTTATGGGCGGCGATGTAAGCGTTCAAAGTTCGGCGGGAAAGGGAACGCGGTTTGATATAGATATAGCTTTTAAAATAGAGGCTAAAACTTATAAAGCAGCAGAAAAGTCCAGCGAAGGGGTTTTACCGCCGTCCATGGCCGGGGCCGGAATGTCGGCGCTCATAGTCGAAGACGATCAAATCAGCGCTAAACTGGCTATGCTTATGGCCCAGAAGCAGGGATTCAAAACCAGCCATGCGTCCAACGGAGTGAAAGCTATCGAAATGATCGAGCGGGAAAAATTCGATCTCGTCCTCATGGACATACAGCTTCCGGAAATGGACGGAATGACGGCTATAAAACTTATTAAGCGACGCTGCTCGGAAGGCATTGAAAATTACTGCGTTATGATTATAGCTCTTACGGCTTACGCGTTGAGCGGCGACCGCGAAAAATTTATGGAGGCCGGCGCGGACGAATATATAGCCAAGCCTTTCAATGAAATCGATTTTGCGGAGAAAATATGCTCCGTTTTGAAAAAACGCAGCGATAACAAAAGGCTCTTATCTAAATCGAAAGGATAAAATTAATAATTATGAAAAACTGGGACGGATATTTTATGAATATAGCCAGAATGGTGGCGGAATCCAATACTTCGTGCATCAGAAGGCAGTTCGGCGCGGTCCTCGTCAGAAGCGATAAATCCATAATCTCTACCGGATACAACGGCGCGCCTTCAGGCGTTAAAAGCTGCGGCGATAGAGGATTTTGTTACCGCGATGTGAATAAGATAGAATCCGGAACGCGCCATGAGGCTTGCTATGCGGTGCACGCCGAGCAGAACGCCCTTATTTTTGCGGCGAAGCACGGGACGCCCACAAAAGGCGCCATATGCTACGTTACGGCAAAGCCGTGCTCCGTTTGCCTTCGGCTTCTGGTCCAGGCTGGAATAACCGAAGTGGTATTCGAAAAAGACTATCCGGAAGCGTGGCCCGGATACGACGATATCGCTTCCACCATTAAAATGAGGAAATTTTCGCAATAGCGGAAATTAAAAACCCGGATGCTGGCCGGCGTTGTTGTTCTTAAAAATTAAAAGCCGGTTGTTTTCCGCGCTGGATAAGACTATATCCCCTACGGCGTCGCCGTCGTAGTCGGCCACGGCCACTCCGCCGTGAGGCATTTCTACGGCCAGAACGCTCGTTTCGAATTTTTTAGGCTTTACCTGCGTGAGCAGGTAAACGTTCGGGTCGCCCGCGCCGTTGACTACGATATCCAGGTCGCGGTCTCCGTCGATGTTTCCGCATGCGAACGCTCCGGGCGCTTTTTGCTTTACCAGGGAATCGGCTTGCGTCTGGCGCGGCCTGAAATCGGATGAAACTTTTATGCGCGGCCAGCTGAAGCGCGGATTGAGCGGCTTTTCATATACGAAAAGCGCCGATTCGCGGTCGTACGGGTCGTCGTAAATATTGGTGTGGTTTGTCCCGACGGCCGTTACGGTCCCCGCGCCGAATAAATTTGGAACTATGGTCATCTGAAAAGCTTTTCCCGCAGTATCGTCTATCGAATGCCTGATCCATTGACCCGTGGCGCCGGGATTTTCAAACCATGAAAACGATCCCGCCGTCCCGTAAAATTCGGCGGCGGCTATGTCTAAATCTCCGTCTCCGTCCATGTCGAACGCGCAGGGGAACCCGCCCGCGCCTTTTCCCGCGATTACCGGCTTTTTTTCAAACCGGGTTTCGGATTTATTGCCGTAAAATATATGCAGTGAGGAATCTCCGCCGCCGAATGCGCCTCTGGTTTCGGCCGCGGCAATGATGTCGGTAATCGAATCGCCGTTTATGTCGCAAAGGACGGCCGAGCGGTACATAACGCCGGGCGCCGAGGTTACAAGGCGTTTTCTGTAGCCCGAAAAGCCTTGCCGCTCGAACCAGGCTATTCCGCCGCCGAAGCCCGCGTCGTGGACGATAGAGCCGTAAGGGACCACGAAGTCCGTTCTTCTGTCGCCGTTTATATCGGCCGCCGAGACTTTGTTCGGAAATCTTATATCGGCCGCTATGCGCGTTTTTGCCCACGAAGAAAGGTCCGCGGGATTCGTGAGCTTATATACGTCCACGGCGCCGAATCCTTTCGGGTCGTGCGAAGACGCGAGCTTTGAAACTATGAGCTCTTCGCGCCCGTCGAAGTCTATATCGGCCGAACTTATATGATACGGGTATTCGGGATATGCGTCGACGGTAAAGGCCGTAAATTTAGGCTTCTGCTCTTCTTTGTTTAAAAGCGCCAGACGTTTGAATTCGGTTAAGTCGGCTTTATCGCAAATATTATGAGCGTAATTCGAGTCGCATTGGGAATTTGAGCTATAATCCGCCGCGGCAGCCGCGGAAAAATTAAAAAACGCCGAAAAAGCTAATAAAGGCATTAAAGCAATATTAACTGAATTGAATATATTTTTTACTCCGGGTTTCATAAGCGGTTCCTCTTTTTTATTTATGCCGTTGTATAGCCGGCAGATTAACGCTATACATATCGGCATAAATATTAAAAATAGTAGGACGGCCGCACGGCCTGTTATCTATTCGGTTTTTTCTTGAATTTATCGTAATATGAAGGCTTTTTCGAATCCGG
>MWBZ01000195.1 GCA_002069765.1 bacterium ADurb.Bin243 | reverse complement strand
CCGCCGGCATGGCCGTTTCAAGCCCGATGTAATACGAAGCGGCAGTGCCGCCTTTTATCCTCACGCCGAGACCTGCTTTAGCGAGGCCGAAATAAGCCGCGCCGCGGGCGACGGCGACGTCCATACTGTCGGTTTCGAGATTTTTGACGTCTTTGGCGCCTTCGTTTTTAAGCCAGCCGTTTACCACTTCTATGACGCGGTTTTGAAGCGCCGGGGATTTCATGACGCCGCCGTTGAATAAAATAGCGTCAGGGTGTATAAACGTGGCGCCTTCTTTTCGGGAGTAATTTTCGTTATTGACGTGCTCGTTGAGAAATTTGGCAAGATGCTTTGTTATAGCGGGATCGCTCGCATAAGGAAGGCTTATTTCGGTGATGCCGAGACCGGCCTGTTTTGAAGGCATATCTTTCGATTTTGCCTGCGCGAAAAAGCCGTCGAGCATTATTTTTTCTATTTCAGATTTTAAAATTTCGGATTTCATGGCGCCGCCGATTACGCTTTTTCCGCGCGACAAGACTGTAACCGACATTCTGTCGAGTTTTTCATCGGTCAGAAGATTTTCCTTCGCCTGGCGTGACGAATACCACAGCCCCTGAAACTGCCAGTTGTCGATTTTTTTTCCTGCGCTTTCCAGTTTTGAGCGGACGAGGTTCGCAAGGGCGATATCCATATTGTCGCCGCCGAGCAAAATATGATTTCCGACGGCTATACGGTTGAGAGTGAGGTCGCCGTCTTTCTGGCCCACGTAAATAAGGCTGAAGTCGGTTGTTCCGCCGCCGATATCGAACACCAGCACCACTTCTCCCTCTTTTACTTCGCGCCGCCATTTATCGCCCGTGCGGTTGATCCATGAGTAAAACGCCGCCTGAGGCTCTTCGAGGAGAGTGATATTGCGAAGCCCCGCCATTTCGGCCGCTTTAAGTGTAAGGTCGCGGGCCGCGGCGTCGAAAGAAGCGGGCACCGTGATATAAATGCACTGTTCGGCCATGGCGTTGCCTTTATCTTTAGACGCCATTTTATGGTCCCAGGCGTTTTTCATATGTTCGATATATTTAGCCGAAGCCTCGATAGGCGAAAATTTTTCACATCCGTCGTCGGATGCGAAAGGAAGTATTTTAGCTTCGCGCGAAACACCCGCGTGGCAGAGCCACGATTTGGCTGACGAAATTAGCCTTTTTGGAGATTCGGCGCCGCGCTTGCGGGCGAACTCTCCCACGCAGAACGAACGGCCCGAAGCCCACGGCAGATCGAGAGAGCCCGCCGGAAATTCCACTTCGGAAGCTATATACATAAAAGACGGAAGCAGAGGTTTTTCTTCAGTAACCCCGGGCGCCGTAACCTGCAAAATATCGAAATTTTTTACTTCTTTTTTATCGTCTTTGTTTTGCGGAAATTCGACGTAGGAAAGCGCGCAGTTGGTCGTTCCGAGGTCTATTCCGATTATATACCTGTAATTTTTATCCATTTAACTCACCTTTATAAAATAATTGCCTGTATTCGGCACAGCCTTTCATTGCGCAGGCCGTTATGAAATTTCCACTTCCGCCGGGGCCACGACATTTTTATCTATGTTGGAGGGGCGGACCGGCATTTTAACTTCGCTGACCATCCAGCCGCTGTGGCGTACTATGCCCTTAAAAGGCGGTTTGCTGCCGACGTTACCGGTAAGTTTGATCTTCGACGGATCGAAGCCTTCATTGACGACGAATTCGGAATCTTCTTTAGCGTCGACGACCTGTTTAAGCGGGAAGTACTCTTTTAAAAGTTTCTGGCAATCCTGGTGTATGTTACGAACCGCCGCGCCTATCTGCGAGTCGTCGTAATCTTTAATTTCTTCCATTAAAAAATCTATGAGGCGGCCTTTTTCCTGCAGCGAGCCGAGCAGCTGCACCGAATCAGGACGCGCAGCCCCGTCGTCGCCTTTTTTTCTGGTAACACTGAAAATTATCGCGGCGAATATGAACCCGACCGCTATACCGCCTAAAAATGGCATAAGACTGTTAGCATCCATTAAAACTCCTCCGTTTATTAAAAATTTTTAGTCGCATTTTCTGATAATATAAACATATATCTAAACTAGATACATGATTTTATCAAATCTTAACACAATTGTCAATAACTATAAAGAGTTTCAAAATTAACGGTCATGAATTCTTTTATTAGCGCCTTGACAAAACTCATATTGTGCCTTATAATTGAATAAAGCCGTTAAAATAGGCTTGATTTTTGATCGTTATTTCTGAAAACATCTCAGAAACCACTTCTTTTGTGTATCAATAAGTGAGGGAGGCGGTAAGTTTATTTTTTTACTTTAATGAACGAACGGAGGAAAAGACTATGATTACAATGTATTTTTCTAAAAAGAAAAAAACGGCAAAATTATCTCTTGCGGCGACGGCCGCCATATTCTTGAGCGTTTCGGTGTTCGCTTTCAATTGCGATTTAAGTGCCGCCATAGCTCAGGTTCAGGGTCAAAACAGTAATAATTTCGGCACTTTCGGCACCTACAACTACACCAACGAGGTGAACAACGGCGCAAGCGGAATCTGGCGCAGCATAACGGGTTCGAATAGCGGAAATTACGTTACCACTAACACCACCGCATATAACCAGGATCCGTTTAAAATAAAATTCGGAACCACTAACGCCAATGTCCAGCTGAGCCAGACCACCGGCGGCGTTACGGGCTTTTTTAAAGGGCTTTTTTCCGGCGGCACGACGTCTTCGTCCGTCAACTATAACGCCTATAATACCGGATATAACACATACAGCAATGTTAACGCTTACAACGCTTATAACAATCTTTACAATTCCGGCGCCATAACCACGACGGCCGCGCAGCCCAACAGATTCGGCTCCCCGCAGCCCGGCAGCGCCGGCTATAACAGCTACTACAACACCACTACCGGCAATTACAACTATTACACCACCACGCCGGCTATCGGCCAGACCGCTCAAAAATTAGGCGGCGGCGCGCTCGCGAGATTTTTCGGCGGCATAGTCGACGCGGTCACTTTCGTCGGCAATAAAGTCGTTTACGCCGGAGAAAAAGCCATCGTAGGCCTCAACAACACCAGCGACAGAATCAATATGGGCATGGCCGCTTCTACCACCGGCCTCGTAGGCGCAATGGGCAAAGTTTTAGGATTCGGCGCGCGCGTCGTTATCGGCGCGGCAAAAGTCGCCGTAACCATACCGGTTCTTGCGACCAAAGCCGGAATCTACCTCACCACCGTCGCATGCGTCGGAACCGTAAGGCTTTTAGGCGGCGGACTCAACGCGCTTAAAAATATAGTCGGTATTTCATCGTCGGGCGTCAATCAGGTCAATTATAACGTTTCAAACCTTTATAACCAGACGCAGGTACTCGGAACGCAGAACACGAACTATTACACCACCAGCTCGAACTTTCCTTCTACGTTCAACAATCAGCAGTTCGGAAATAACCTCAACAACACTTTGTTATACGCCAACCAGGTCCAGCAGAATATGACCACAAGCCAGGGCCTCGTCAATACCATTCAGCTCGGCGCCCAGAAAACCATGAGCACCTTTAAAGCCAACGCCAAAATCGCCGGCATAACGCTTTTAGAGCTCGGCGCGAAGCTCGTTTATAAAACTTCAGAACTTCTTTCCGGCTCGGCTTCGAGCGTATCGCTCGCTCTCGCTCAGAGCATCCAGAACATGGAAATCACCAAAGCGCAGCTCAGGCTTGTAAAAGCCTTAAACAAACAGGGAATCGTCAATCCCGCGCTTTACCAGCAATATCTCGCGCTCGCTCAATCAAACCTCAACCAGAGCCAGTACGCGCTGGGCAACGCCAATCAGAATATAAACAACTCTTACCTGTCCACGCTCTCAAATATCAACCAGACCACGAATTACATCAATTCCAACGGCTCGGTTATCACCAACCAGATGAACCAGTACGGCAATTCGTTATACACCCAGAACCTGCCTTACAACGCGTTTAACCAGTACAATTCAAACCTTACCCAGCTCAATAACAGTTATTCTACGGTAAACGGCACTTTCGGAAACGCCCAGCCCGCAAACCTGCAGAATACTTCAACCACTTCGTCCACGTTATCCAATCTTTTCAACCTCAACGAAGGCGCTTCAGCCGAAAGAAAACCGAACCAGGGCTCCGCGGCGTCTGTCGAAACCCGCGACCAGTCGCCTGAAGTCAGAAAAGCTTACGATAACTACATGGCGTCTTACAACAAATATATCGAGCTTCTCGCAAAAGACGGCGAAAGCGCCAACGCGAACGATATAAGCGCCGCTCTGGAAGATTACAAAAACGCCTACTCGGAATACGAAACCGTTTCCGGCAAAGCGCAGCTTAACGCCAAATAAGCGTAAAAAAAGTTTAACCATAAAATAAAATTCAAGAGACCGCATTAAGCGGTCTCTTTTTTATCCGGCGAAGTTGAAATTTTCGCGGTTATAATTTACATTACTCTTTAAGAGCTGCGGTTTTTAAATTAATATTTTCAGCCTGAAGGCATGCGGTAATATCTATCTCCAAAACGATTTTTTGTTTTTTAAGGAATTCGCATTTAAGCGTCTGCGGATCGTCGATAAAGTTTTGCTTTATTGCGCGCCTTTTTTTTTTTATGAAATGCTCGACCTTCATCGCG
>MWBZ01000194.1 GCA_002069765.1 bacterium ADurb.Bin243 | reverse complement strand
GATCGAGCCGTAAGGCGTGGTGGTTGTTTTAAGTTCGAATTCCGAAGTGGGCGAAAGCTGGCCTTTGGTGAGACCGTATATCTGGTTATCCATTACGATATAAGTCATGTCGGTATTGCGTCTTGCCACATGAGGCATGTGTCCGCCGCCGATAGCGAAACCGTCGCCGTCGCCGCCGGCCACGATAACTGTAGTTTCGGGCGAAGCCATTTTAACGCCGGAAGCGATAGGGATGGCGCGGCCGTGGACAGTATTAAAGCCGTATGTGGAAACGTAACCCGGAATCCTGGAAGAACAGCCTATGCCTGAAACCAGGGCCACTTTTTCGGGATCGAGCTGCAGCTCGTTAAGGGCGCGATAGATCGCGTTTACAACGCCGAAATCGCCGCATCCGGGACACCATATAGGTTTCAATCCCGATTTATAATCGTTTACCGAATATTTATTTTCACGGATGTTCTCCGCCGGGTTAGTATTTATATTTGAAGAAGCTGACATCTGGGCTGCTTGTGACATTAAAATGCCTCCTTTATAACATTTCTGATTTCTTCTACCGTAAAAGGTCCGCCGCCTGAGCGTTTGTACAGTTTAACGTCTTCGGGAAGACCGACATACGATTTCAGATAATGGTAAAACTGCTTTGAATAAGACATTTCTATTACAAGCGTCTTTTTAAGCGAAGATATGAAGTTTTTGAGCGGAACTTCCGGCACCGGCGAAAGCACTTTCGGTACGAGCGCTTTAATTTTATAACCGTTGGCGTTGAGGTTTTCGATTACCTCCATAACGACGCCGCGGGTTGATCCCCAGCAGAGAATTCCGCATGTAGCGTCGGCAGGGCCAACATATTCCACCAGATCGTCTTTGAATTCTTCGAGGATCATCTCATACTTTTTATAACGCTTTTCATTCATTTTTTCGTGCATTTCAGGCACTGAATTGGGCGAGCCTTTTTCGTCGTGCTCGATTCCGGCGCAAAGGTACATTCCCTTTTTGACTCCCGGCCAGGTCATCGGAACTACCGGGTTCGTGCCGATTTTATAGCGTTTATATCCTTCTTCGAGGATATTGCCTTCGGGCAGAGGGCGTTCATAAACTTTGTCGTGCCATTTATTTTTTTTGATTTCGTCGACGTCGATAGATGTTTTGCGCTGTCCGATGAACTGATCTGAAAGGATTATCGCCGGCATCTGGTATTTTTCGGCCAGATAAAAAGCTTTCATGGTCATTTCGAAGCAGCTTTTAACCGAATAAGGCGCCACTACCACTTTGGGAGCGTCGCCGTGGGTGGCGAAAAGCGCCTGCTGAAGATCGGCCTGCTCGGTCTTGGTGGGAAGCCCGGTGGACGGCCCGCCGCGCATTACGTTGAGCAGCACCGCCGGAAGTTCCGCTATGGAAGAAAGGCCTATCATTTCTACCATCAGGGAGACGCCGGGGCCGGACGTGGCTGTGAAAGCCTTTCTGCCGGCGAAAGAAGCGCCGATGACCATTCCGAGGGCCGATATTTCATCTTCGGTTTGTATCATTTTGCCGCCGAGTTTAGGATATTCACGGCTCAATATTTCCATAACCTCCGAAGACGGAGTTATAGGATATCCGGCGTAAAATCTGCAGCCTGCATAAAGCGAAGCCATGGCGACCATTTCGTTTCCGGTCATCATCAGTTTGGGCGCCGAAATACTGTATTTAAGGCCTTTTAAAGGCACTTTGCTCTTTACGTTCTTTTCGGAGAAGTCGAAACCGGCGCGCAACGCTTTAATGTTTCCGGCGATCACTTCGGCGGATTTCTTTTTAAACTTCTTTTCGATCGATTTTTCGATCTTGTCGTAAGGAAGACCCGTAAGGTTAGTCAATAAGCCTATAATGACTATGTTTTTAGCCAGCTCAGTTTTTGCCGTTTCCATGGCCAGTTCTTTAAAAGGCACCCTGAAAACGTGTTTTTTAAACTCCTGTTTGAGCGGTATGTCTTCGGTTTTTACGCCGTCGCCTTCCGGATAAATAATTATAGTATTTTCGTGGACTTCAAGCTCGGAACGGTATGCTACGTAGTCGTTCCAGTTAAACGCTATGAGGATATCCACTTTATCGCCCTGCGTAAGGACCATTTTAGAGGAGATCCTGGTTTTGGAAAGCGACTCGCCGCCCCTGATCTGAGCTCCGTAATTTTTAACCATCATCGAATAAAGGCCGAGCATCGAAGCGGAAGACGCCAATATTTCGCCCGCCGAAACTACGCCGTCGCCGCCGCGGCCGATCATACCTATTATTAAATCATCTACCATACCCTACCCCCGGTTATTATAAATTTAAAAATCGACTATATACTACTTACACAACCGACTTTTATATTTTACCATAGTAGCTTTGAATTTTCAAGTAATATTAGAAAAAAATAATATTATCGCTTATGCCGCCGCATGAGTGAATTAACGGCTGATTTTCATTTTTTTATCGCGGTAAGCCGAAAAATTTGTTGCTTATGTAAAAAAAAAATGCTAAAATATATGCTGAATTATTAAAAACAACCGGAGCGACGATGTCCAGCGATATATTAAAAAGCGCGTGCATATTTCTCGCCAACGATAATTATAACACTCTCATAAACATTAAAACTCTTCTCGAAGATTCGGGTTACCGTAATATCGACACTTTCGCCAATGGAAACGAACTTCTATTCGGCCTTCAGAACCGCAAACCAGACATCATAATTTCAGATATATGCATGCCTCAGGTTGACGGGTTCCAGCTTTTAAGAGAGATAAAATCAAACGCCGACCCTCTGGTATGCCGCATACCGGTTATTTTATGCTCGGCCACTTTCAACGATTTCGAAACCCGCAAGCTTGCAAACGAACTCGGGGCCGAAGCTTTCTTTACGATACCTTTCAACGCCAGGGACTTTATTGCGGCCCTCGAAAAAGCCCTCTCACAGAAAATTACGCCTGAAATAAATAAAAATTCCGCCGCCGCCGCCGAATCTGAAAATATAAAACTCGTGATCCTCGAAGACGACCTTTTCAGCGCCCGCTTTCTGCTTCACGCCCTTAAAGACCTTAAATACGAACTGCACACCGTTGAAACCATCGCTGAATTTTACCAGCTGTTCAACACGGTCAATCCGCAGATATGCATTTTAGATTATAACCTGCCCGACGGCGACGGAATCGACGTATTAAAAAACGTCAAAAATATCAAAAAAGAAACGAAGGTCATTATGATGACCTCCATTACTAACGAGCGGATGATAGACGATTTCATAAAAGAAGGCGCGGATAACTTTATCAATAAGCCCATCAACGTGAGAAATTTAATCGCCGCCATAAAAAACGCGGTGGAAAGCCTGGCCGCATCCAAACCCGGCGGAGTAGAAAATGCCCTCGGAAACGGAATTTTCAGCCGGGACTTTTCCGCCGATTACAGCGATTATTTTATCAACGCGCCGCTGGCGCTAGCGATAATCGACGACGGCCTTAACTGCCTCAGGCACAATTTCGAATTCGACGTTTATTTCAAAAACAACGCGGCCAACCCTCGAGCGATAGACGAAGGCGCCGCCCTGAATATTTCTCAGCTTCTCGCTTCAGAAGACGCCGAAAAATTAAAAATAGTGCTTAACGAAATGAAAAGAAAAGATGCTAAAACAAAGTACCGCTTTAATTTTTACGCTCAAGGCGGCCCGGACGGGCAGCAGGCCGCAAAAAATTCGATTTTAATAAAAAGCGCCAGCAATTCAGATATAATAAAAAACAACTATATTTATTATATCGCCATTACCGGCTGCGGCGGCTTTTAGCGCACTTTAACCTCTACGGTCCCGCTTTTTTCAACATTAGCTTCAGCGCTTTCAAGCGCCTGCGCGAGTATCTTTAACTTGTCGAATTCCGCTTCGCTCGTCTTCAGGTCTATAAGCAATTCATTAATCTGACTTCGCTCCCGAGACAGTTTTTCCATTTTTGAATTTATCTGTTCGAGCCTTTTATTCATTCTTTCGCGGAGTTTTTCTATTTCTTTTTTTATGCGGCAATAACGGGTCTGCGTAAGGGCCGCGCCGCTTTTAATCATTTTATTAATTTTTACGATAAAACCCGATTTATGCCGTTCCGGTTCCGGGCACGGCGAGCCATGTTTATTGGGTTTTACCGCGTTTTTACCTTCGGCGCTTGCGGCCGCCGGCGCTTGCGGCAAAAATAAAATAACGGCGCAAATCAAAATTAAGTTGAAAAAATAACCGGCCTGTTTTGTTTTTAGAACGCTTTTATTATTCATAATAACCACCATTTATCCATACAAAAATTTTATCATTATCACAAACGATATTTTTTTTATTTCTTTATAAATTTGCTTATTTTATCGATATAGCTCTGGGCTTTCTGCGAATAACCGCCGCCGCCGTCGAGCGCGACGATTTTATCGAAATCGAGCTTCGCGGCGTCGTAAATTTCGAGATTAAACAAAGACTGTCCGCGTTTAAAATATGAATCGAGCAATACCTTTTTCAGATCGGCGTTTTGAGGGTGCTTTACGGATAGTTTCGCGAGCGAATTTACAGATTCGCTGAAATGGCCTTCGTTTAAATATTGCTTCGCTATTTCTATCTGGTCGTTGATCGTAAACGTCTCTTTTTTAGGCTCGGGTGGTGTTTTAGCCGCCTCCCCTGCCGGCGCGGGACCTTCCGCCGGCGAAGAAGCGCCGGGCTGCTCCGAAGCGCCTCCGCTTTTGACCGCGGACGCCCCCTGAATCTCCGCCGCTATATTTTTAACGGCCGTCTCCAGTTCGCGATAATCTTTTCCTTCTATCACGAACCAGTAAATAGAAAAG
>MWBZ01000193.1 GCA_002069765.1 bacterium ADurb.Bin243 | reverse complement strand
CTCAAACGCCTCCTGAACCCATAGAAATAACCGGCGGCGAAGGCTCGTTTTTCAATTCAAAAAGAGTCGTCCTTCTTCCTTTTAAAGCCGCCGCAGGCGGATTCGAGGCGCTGGATACGGTTTCATATTTTACGGCGAAATATCTCAAAGAAAAAGGATACGAAGTTATAAGCGGCGCGGATATCTCCGGCGTATGCTTCAACCTCGACGACCTTGACAATTCGAAAATAAGCGAAATAGCACAAAAGTTCGACGCGAATTTCATTATAACGGGCGAAATTTTAAAGTATAAAAAAAGTCAAACAACCATCAATAGAGCATTTTTAGAAACACAAAACATGATTGAAATAGAAATTAAAACTAAAATACATAACGCTTCCATCGAAAAATGTTTCAGCGATTCCGAAAAAACAAAGTGCAAGTCTCAGGCGTTCGAAGCCTTTGACGGCACACAAGAAGCAATATTTTTTGCGGTTAAAGCTTTAGTCTATAAGTTATATTCAAAGTTCGAACTATAAATTTATACTATTCTGGGCGTTTACTTTTTACGCGATTAACGTTAACACCGCCTTAAAAGAGTCATCAGTCCGTTATCGCCGCTAATAGCTTTATCGAGACTGTGTTTCAGATTTTCAGGTACGATATCACCGGTTTCGGCCTTATACCAAAAGCTAATATAATATATTAAGATAATTTCAAAAAACTTTTTGTTATTTGCTATTGACTAAGCAGCTTTGAAAATATATAATAATAGAAATTTTTCGAATTAAAAAAGGATAAATTAAAATGCTTAAATTCATCATGCGCCTTTCCATTATTTTCATTTTTACCGCAAGTAATTTCTGCACGGCTGTCGCCGGCGGCACCGACGAAAACATACTTACCATAAAAAACGCCTCGGAATCAAAAAGCTCCGTCAGCCCCCATTCTCTTCGCGAGCGCGAACCGGAAAAAAAATACTATTGCTCTAAAATTATAAGCCGCACTTTCTCTAAACTTGAAAAAGCCAATTCCGATATTTACGGCCTGGAAACTACCGTAAAAAACATAGCTCCGGCCATAGGCCATTTCACCAACTGGAACGACCGTATCACCGGTTACAGCGGCCTGATTTTCGGAAAAAAAATAAATAAAACATGGGATTACAACCTGGTGTTCACTTTCGGGCGCGGCTCGATAGACACACACAATTCGGCGGTTATACAAACGGCCGATCCTCAATTCGCCCCACTCAACGGCGCGGGATTGAAGGCTGATTTCCGCCAGGAATACGTATCTAAAACGATAGGATTCGGGCCTAAATACAATAAAAAATTCAAAAACTTCGATCTTGGCGCATCAGCGGTTATCGATTTCATCGATTTCAATTCTTACACAGATTACGCCCTTAACGCGCCCGGTTTCAGCAGGATAGTATCGGCCCATTTCAAGGCCCGCAAATTTTACGCGGCGTTCAGCCTTTCGCTCGAAAAGCGCATTAGAAGAAACACTAAAATCGTTCTTTTTATGGAATACGTGCCATCGTGCAAACTCACGGGCGAAGCCATCGGCGACGACACGGTTAACGGCGCTTACTCAAAAGCGGCAATCCCGGCCGAAATAGATATTTCAAGCAAAAAGCCCCACATCGGCTTAATGCTTACCCGGCTGTTTTAAATAATTAAAAATAAAGCGAAAATAAAAATATATGAAGTCGTTTTTACGCAGCTTTAAATACGCGTTCAGAGGAATATACACGGGCCTGGCGAACGGGCGCAATCAGAAAATCCACGCTCTGGCGGGAGTTTTTGCGATATCCGCGGCCCTTTATTGCGGGCTGTCGGGAACCGAATATTGCGTGCTCGCGCTCACCATATCGGCGGTTTTTTCCGCCGAGCTTTTTAATTCGGCCATAGAAGAGCTTTGCGACGAAATATGCAAAGGCGAGCGCCGTCCTTCTATAGAGCGCATAAAAGACATGAGCGCGGCTGCCGTTTTAGTAACCGCCATAGCGTCGCTTTTTGTGGCTTTTTTTCTTTTCGCCGCGCCTTTGCTAAAAAAATAAAACTACAGGAAGTTAATATGACCAATTACTCGGGAATTCAAAAATTATTAGTTTTTTTACTTTTATTTTTCAGCGCTGGAGCGTCTCTCGGTATAGTCACTCTGCTGGGGCCGGTCGCGTACGCCACTAAAATTCTTAGAGAATACAAAACCGACCCTGATATCGAAAAAATAATCGTAAATTCGATGATACTTATATTGATTTTAACTTCTGGAATAGTTTCCGCCATAATTTCAAACTTTTATTTACGCTGGGGGTATAATAAGAAATTAATTGTTTTACTGACGCTTTCAGCCGTTTTTTTCTCCGCGCCCATGATTTTATTTTTAAACCCTTCTTCGCTAAGGCCGTTTATGCCCGCTGAAACCACACTCGCAAATTTCGTATTCGGCCCTTATCCCGATATGGATATATTAAAAAAAATAAGACGCGATAATTACAGCGCCGTTATATCGCTGCTGCATCCCGCGGTTTTACCTTTCGAACCGGAATTGCTTAAACGCGAAGAAGAAAACTGCGCGAAGCTCGGAATAAAATTAATAAAAGCGCCTATGCTTCCATGGATTTCAGAAAATAAAGAATCGCTCGAAATAATATCGCAGCTGGCCGAAAACAAAACCGGAAAATACTACATACACTGTTATCTCGGACGCGACAGGGTGTTTATGGCAAAAAGAATAATCGAAAAACAGAATAAAGCGGCCGAAATAACCGCCGTTTCAACCAAAAGAAATATAGATTCGGTAAAAGCTTTTGAAAGAGGGGAAATATATAAGTTTACCGGAGAAATTTATCTCACACCGTATCCTACAGATGAAGAATTCACGTCTTTTGTGCTCAACGGCAATTTTAAAACCATATTGTCTTTACTGAATATTAACGATAAAGAAGACGCGGCGCTCATAGGCCGCGAAAAGGAAACCGTAAAACTATCGCCCGTAGAGTTTCATAATATTTCAATTCCCGCAGACTGTGATGAAAAATCCTTATATACCGCGGCGGCCGAAAAAATACATGAATCAGCAAAACCTGTTTTAGTACACGGTTTCAGGATCGATTCCATGCGGGAAAAACTCATGATTGAAGAATTGAACAAACGCATTAAATAATGGTTTAAAATTCGATAAGCTTAGCGGCCGGCCTTTAGCTCTTTTTTAACTTCATTCCATTCAGACTCCGCTTTTTCTATGTAAGGACCGTAAAGCCCGGAGTCGTTTTCGCAGCAATCTTCGATTTTTATGGCTATCTCCGCCAGTATTTCAAAACACATGTTCAGCGAAGTGCCTTTCAGCTTATGGGCGCTCATTTTTATTTTTTCGACATTTTTTTCGGCGATATATTTTTTTATATTTTGAATATCCTGCGGAATTTGTATAAATGAATATGCTATAAGCTCTTCATATAACGAAGTGTTGCCGAGAAGTTTCTCGGTAAAAGCGTTTTTATTGAAATGCCTGCCGCCGGCATTGTTTTTAATATTTACAAACTCCTGCATACCGACATTTTATCAAAAAGGCAGGGCTTTGTCAATAAATAAGACGGTCCCTGTAAAATAACCGGTAACCCGGATTTCAATAAAATCGTATGCCTGAGTTTTAATCCGGCTGAAAATGCTTATTGACACAACAATGTTTATCTGCTATAATTTTATGATATGATTAAAGAACCTCACGGCGCCTTAAACGAGCCGCCGGCTACGGCGCAACTTCAAATTTCCGCATGCGAAGACGTATTCAAGATAGAGATCGAATTCTTGAAATCGTTCGCGCATAATCCCGATTTTGCGGGGCTATACGCATTAAACCTCAATTTAATGCCGTCTAATTTTCAGTCGTCTTTAAAAACCAGGTTTATTTATTCGGCATTGCTTTCCCTGTATAACGAAAACCGTACGATTAATTTTCAAAACGCTCAACTATACATGAAAGACCAGCTGCATCAGCAGCAATCTCATTTTGAAATCGCAGGCGCGCTATGCGAAGATATCTTTAACCTGACCGGCAAAGCCGGCGAAAGCCCTATAGAAACCGACGTCAAAGCGCTCATTTATAAAATCAAAGAAAACAGCCTCAGGAACGAGTCTAAAAAGCTGCTCGCCAGCTCTATGAATAAGCTCAATAACGACAGGGGCGATTACGTTAACACTATCAAAAAATGCGCCGAATCCATAAACACTCTGCTTGAAAATTCGAATCTTTCAGGCGAATGCAGTTACGCGCCTGACGCGGTCCAGACAAATATAGACCTCGAAATCGCAACCGCAAAAAACAACCGCCCGTTCTGCGGGCTCGACAGCGGTTTCGAGCTTCTCAACCAGGCCATAAACGGCATAGAAAACGAAATGTATCTCATCGGCGCGGCCAGCGCTATGGGAAAAACAACTTTCGCCACCCAGCTTTCATTTCAAATACTCAAAAATAATCCAGACGCGAACCTTATCTTCTTTTCGCTCGACCAGTCGCAAAAAGACATACTGGTCAAATTCATATCAGAAGCTTCCGGCGTGCCCGTCAAATATATAAAATGCTCAAATCCCCGCAACGAAAGCCTCGATATAAAGAAAAAAGAAGGCATTTCCTTCGTAACCTCGCTTACTAAAAGAATGCGCATAGTAGATGAAAGCCATGGCGAAATCACTATAAAAGATTTCAAGAATATAATCAGAAAGCACAAGCTCGAATTTCCCGGCAAGCCCCTGGCCGTCGTAGCAGACACCATTTCAGCGATAAGGCCCATGGCGCGTTATAACGATAAAACCAACGAAATCAGCGACATACTCTCCGAAATAAAAACCCTCGTGCGAACTGAAGAATTCGCCCTGGTGGCCACTTT